>JAAFJI010000065.1 GCA_013298045.1 Betaproteobacteria bacterium | reverse complement strand
GATTTGCGCAGCACTGCTTGCAAATCTTCGGGCAGCGCATCGAGCGAGGTGCTCAATGTCACCGATATCGCCGGATTCATCCACTGACGCTTTGGGTGCGACCATTGGACTTTTTCACCCGACATCAATTCGATCAAAAGCGAGCCCAGCGCAAACACATCCGCAGCCGTGCTCACGCCGTCGGCGCAGAATTGCTCCGGCGCTGCGTATCGCTCGGTCAAGGCTTGCCCCATCGCCCGCGTCAAGCCGTCGTCTTGTTCGGCTTCAATCGCGAGCTTTGCAACACCGAAGTCGAGCAACTTCGCCACGCCGTTCTGATCCACCAGAACGTTTGCAGGCTTGATGTCTCGGTGCAGCACGAGTTGCGAGTGGGCGTAGGCGACTGCGCTCAAAAGCTGGCGAAACACCGCGAGCGTGTCGCGCTGCGACTTTGCTGCGCACGCGCTTGCGATGTCGATACCGTCGATCAACTCGAGTACCAAAAAGCGCTGGCCGTCGTCGCTCACGCCTGCATCGATCAGGCGAGCGATGTTGGGATGCGACAGCCGCGCCAGCAGCTCGCCTTCGCGTGCGAAGCGGGCGCGCGCTTGCGCAGACAGCGCGAGTGAGCCCAAAAGCTTGACCGCCACTTCTTGCGTGTATAGCCCATCGACACGCCGTGCGCGCCAGACGCTGCCCATACCGCCGCTACCAATCGGCTCAATCAACGCATAGTTGCCGCAGCGCTGCCCAACGGTGGGGGTCGATGCGCCAAGGAGCAGGTCGGCGACGCCTACGAAAGCATTGGTTTCAGGGGCTTCGCTGAGCGTCTTTGACTGAAAGAAGGCGACCGCGTCAATGACCGCAGCATCGCCCTCGGTAGTTGCTGCGTGCGGTGATTCAACCAGCGCAAAAACGCGTCGCCATTGCTCGGTTGTCAATGGCGGGCGCGCTCGATTGTCGGCTGTCGAAATCACGGTCGAAGTCTACTTAATCACACCCGTGACACCGGTCGGTGTCCCGAAGAATGGGTTGACACCCGCCGGGCCGCGCACGACAACGCGCTCCAGCACGTATTCGGCGTTTGCCGCACAGCGATCACGTGCTGTGTTGTCCCAGTCGAAGCCGAGCGGTGTTTTGGTGACGCCGATGTAGCCACCGGACCCGTCGCAGCCAGCTTGCTTGCTTTGCGGACCGGCGCGATTAATGTGATCCCAGCTTGGCGAGACGACGAAACCGCCGTCGGTGGCGCTGCGTAGAAATTGGGCACTCGGAACGACGCTGCGAACATCACAGTCGTTCGGCGCGGCCAAGCCGCGCCGAAGATTGCCGTTCAGATCGACCGCCACGACCCGCGCCAATTCAAACCCGGCGCCAAGGCGAATTCGGAATTTGTCCACCGGCGGTGCGGTCGGACAACCGTAGCGAGCGGCCTGCACGCGCCGAGCGACCGCGTGGCCGTGCAGCAACCCGTTTCCATGTTTCAAAAGATTCGGCTCGGGCCATGCATAGGACGAGGTGAGTGCCTCGCCGAGGCTATTCCATTCGATCGTTTGCTCGGTGCGGGTGGCAGTGAAATTAAATCGCCACGGATTGCGCGTTGCGTTGTTACCAGCGTGCCCCGAAGAAATGTGCTCGGCCACCGACTTGCCGGCAGGATAAATGGTGATCGACGCCTTGCCATCGCCGAAACCTGAAGAGGCCGCGACCGCGCCTCGAATTTCGGTGTCGCTCCACTGTGTTGGGCGAAAGCTCAATGCCTGCTCCGGACCGGCCGAGTTCTGCACCGCAATTTCTACCCGTCCGGGGGCCGCACCAAACCCGCGACCCTGAATGACGAGGCTCTGCCCGGCAACGATTCCGCGCGCGGGATCGGCGAGTCCCGTAATGGCGCTGCCTTGCACGCCCGGTGCGTTGAGCGTCGCTCGCTGCACGTCGCCGAAGGGCGGTGACTTGATTGGTGCCGTCGGTGCTTGCGGCAGCGCAGGACTCTTTGGCACAGCGGTTATCGCTTGATTGATCGCCGTCGGCGGCTGCTTCATCGATTGAACGTTTTGCGCGGGCAAGGCGCTGCCGACTTTCATGGCATCGTTTGCGGGCGACGGCAGCACCGCACACATCGTAAATAGGGTGGCGAAGGAGCGACAAATTGACGCGGACGGACGACTGAGCTTCACGGCATGATTCCTTTTCTCGATGACGAGTGTGATTTGCGAAACCCTGAGATGAATTTCGCTTCGTAGCCGTACAGACGCAGACCGTGCGGAAAAGCTCGCATCCATCGAGCCTCGCACTCAAAGCGCTATTCTTGGCGCATGAAAGTCATTGTTTTGGGTGCGGGGCTGATCGGCGTCGCTACCGCGTATTACCTGTGGCGCGATGGGCACGAGGTTGAGGTGCTTGATCGAGCGGACGCGCCCGCGAGCGAGACGAGCTACGCCAATGCCTGCCTGATCTCGTCGTCTCGCGCACTGCCTTGGCCGACGCCGACAGCACACAAAACCGTTTGGCGTGCGCTCACTGATAGCGCGGCACCGATGCGCATCGTGAAGCCGCTGGATCCGCGACTCTGGAAATGGGGCGGCGAATTTCTCTCGTACGCAAACGACAACGAGTATGCGCGACTCACGAAAGCGAAGCTCGCATTCGCGAAGTTTTGTCAGGATGAGTTGCAGGCAACGCTTACCGAAACTGGCATCGATTGCGGTTACTTACAGCGCGGCTTGCTGTATGTATGTCGGAGTGAAGCGACGCTATCGGCGGCGACCGCGCGCGCCGAGCTTGTCGCAAAACATGGCTACGACGTTCGCATCGTTAGTCGCGATGAAGCAATTGCTTTGGAGCCGTCGCTTGCGAACGCGGATTTTGTCGGCGCAAGTTTCGCGGTGTCCGATGCGCAGGGCGATTCCCGGGTATTTACGCGAACACTCGCGAAATTTCTCTCGGCGCGAGGCGTGAAATTTCGCTTTGGCGTTGAGGTAAGCGCGACCCTATCGATGATTGATCGCGGCTATGGAATTTATGCGAATCGCGAGCCAGTAGAAGCCGACAAATTCGTCGTGGCGCTTGGACCCCGCAGTTTTCATTTCGCGAAGCAATTGAGCTTGAAGTTGCCGATCTATCCAGTAAAAGGTTTCTCGCTCACTGTGCCGATCAAAGATTTTTCGCGCGCCCCAACACGCGGCGGCATTTGCGAGGATTCGCTCGTTGCGTATTGCCCCCTCGGCGACACCATGCGGCTCACGACCGGCGCGCATTTCGCAGGCGACGACACGACGTTTACCGATCGCGATTTCGTTCATCATCGCGAAAGTTTTGAATCGTTGTTTCCCGGCGCGCTCGATTGGCGCGACGAATCGAAGATCGAACGCTGGGCATGTTTGCGTCCGATGACACCATCGTCGCTGCCGATTCTCACGGCCACCGTCGACAAATTCGGCGACGGCACGCTCGTATGGAATTGCGGACAAGGTCACATCGGTTGGACCATGAGTTGCGGCAGCGGAAAAATTGCTGCGGATTTGGTCGCAGAACGTCATCCGTCATTCGCGCTAAATCATATGCAAAAAACCTAGCGGCTTTACTGCTTATTGCCCTATTAAATATGATATTTTTGCTGTTTACTATAAATAGCAATAAATAATGCAAATACCGAAATCGCTATATTTAACAGGGCAAAGCGATGCGTAGCCGTAGTGCTATTTCTCGATGACTTCAAAAGCGATGAATTGGGTGATCTGACGGCGATTGAAGTTGTCGTCGCTCGCAACAACCAGCGTGCGATTGCCGTTCGCGAGACGCGGACCGAAGCTCATCGCCTCGGTGTTGTCTAGGCGCAGCAAATTCAGCGAATCGAAATTGGTGACGAGCGTTTTTTTCACTGCGCGATGATTGTCCGGCTTTAGCGCGGCGACGCTTTTCGTATCGCTGCCGTCTTGCGTATCAATGATGTAAATGCGGATCGAATTGCCGATGCCTTGTGTGAAGCTGCGCTCCAGCACGAGCATACGGCGCGCGTCAACCATCAGAATTTCCGGGACGCCATTATCGGCGGCGCGATTCGGCGGCATAGGGCGATGCGGAATCGCGTCGGCTTGATAGGCGATTTGCCGCAACGCACGCCCAGTTGCGATGTCGTACTGCGTGAAGCGAATCGGTGCCCCGCCGTCACCGACGCTCGGCACCGCGCCGTCTTCATAAATCGCGCCTTCCATCGCAACCCATACCGATTTGCCATCGGGCGAAAGACTCATTCCTTCGTACGTCGTGTTGTCGCGCGAACCCGCGTCGCCTTCTTTCATCGCAAACATCGAAAGCGTTGGTATTTCGCGAATGAAACTGCCGTCGAGTTTCATCTCGCGCACATAGGGAGAAAGCCCAAGTTTTTTATCGCCTTCGCTCGTCCACAAAAGCGTGTCGGTTTCGCTTCGATAGCGAATAGCTTCGGGATCGGGCACGTTTTTCGGATCGTCGGTTTTGTTGCCGAAGTTCGCGCCATCCGGCTTTTTCAAAAAGGTGACTGCTGTGAATTCGGGTTTCGCAAAATCGTTCGCAGCAATCTTGAGTTTCGCGGTGTAGAAGCGTGCGGGATCGTTGTCCGAACGGTCGTCCGAGAGCAGGTAGAACAGGTCGCGCTTTTCGTCGTAATCGATACCCGAAATGCCGCCGAACATCGTATTGCCGACTTGTGCGCGGTGTTCGACGGTTTGTTCGCCGATGAAGCGCAGCGAGATCGCCGTCGTGGCGACGGGCGGCGTCGGCGTGTGTGTTGCGCACGACGCGAGGAACGCGGCGGAGATCGTTGCGAGAAGAAAATTGATATGGCGACCGTTGTGCATAGCGATTTCGGTTGTAGGAGCGCGCTTGCGCGCGAATGCCCGCATTAGAAGCATAGTTAGCGAATAACACGAGAGGTTACGTAAACATTGTTTCGCGCGCAAGCGCGCTCCTACCCGGACTTGTTGCTTGCTATTTATTTCGGCGGCTTCGCATCGCGCAATCGTTCGCGCCACCACGCGAGCGCTCGCCCACGCGTGTTCGAACGCCACGCGAGCGCGAGCGAGGCTTCAGGTTTCGGCGTATCGACACGTTTCTCGACCAGTTGCGCGCTCTTGAGATAGGGCTTCGCGAACCAGGACGCAAGATAACCACCACCAAGCCCGGCGATTTGTGCATCGATCTTCGCCTGCATGTTCGGCACGACCAGACGATCCTGCCCAGAAAGTAACCCGGTGGTGCGCAGCGGCAATCTCCGTGACGTATCGGCAATCGCAATCGCGCGAAACTGAGTCACATCCGCTGTTGCGATCGGTTCATTCGCGCGCGCGAGCGGATGTTTCGGCGAAACGCAGTAAACGAATTTCACGTCGAACAGCGGCTGCGACGAGAAGAGCGCGCTATTCGGCACGTCGCCGGTTGCGCCGATCACCATATCGACGCGACCATCGGTGAGCGCGTCCCACGATCCCGCGAGCGTTTCCTCTGAAATACGCATTTTTGCAAGGCAGCCTTCTTTGAAATACGCGTCGAGGTGCGGCGTGATCCACGACCACGGCAAGATTGCGTCGAGCGCCACGCGCAGCTCAGTCTCCCAGCCCTTCGCTGTTTGCGCAATTTCCGATTGCAATCGAGACGCGTGTTGCAGAAGTTCACGTCCTTCGTCGAGCAAGAGCTTGCCTGCGGGCGTCAGCGCCGCGCGATAACCGCGCCGATCAAAGATCAACGTGTCCAAATCTTCCTCCAGTTTGCGCACTGAATAAGTGAGCGCCGACGGCACCTTTCCAAGCGCGCTCGCGGCGCGGCCGAAACTGCCCAAACGGTCAATCGCGTCCAGCATTTCAAGCGCTTCGAAGGTGAGTTTCAACATAGTCAAAAAATTTGTACAAGTACGTCAATTTTGCCTCCTTTTCAGCACATTGAATAGTCGCCAAAATTTACTCCATTGAAAGGAGACGAATATGCTCACAGTACGTAAATCCGAGGAACGCGGTTATGCCAACCATGGTTGGTTGGAGAGCCGATTCAGCTTCTCTTTTGCTGAATATCAAGATCCGAACCATGTTCATTTCGGGCCGCTTCGCGTCATTAACGACGATTACATCGAGGCCGGAAAAGGTTTTGGCACACATGGTCATCGCGATATGGAAATCGTGACCTATGTGCTCGAAGGTGCGATTGCACACAAAGACTCCATCGGCAATGGCGAGACGATTCGCCCGGGCGAGGTTCAGCGCATGAGTGCCGGTCGCGGCATCATGCACAGCGAATTCAATCCGTCGGCGACTGAGCGCACCCACCTCTTGCAAATTTGGATCATCCCGAATCGCACCGGCGGCTCGGCGTCTTACGAACAGAAGTTCTACGCAGATGAGGACAAGCGCGGCAGGCTGCGACAAGTGGCCTCACCCGACGGTGCGCAAGGCTCGGTGACGATTCAGCAAGACGCGCGCATGTATGCAGGCTTGTTCGACGGCGACGAATCGGCAACGCATACGCTCGCGCGCGGACGTCTCGCGTATGTACACGTGGCGCGCGGCAGCGTGCGCGTGAACGGCGTGGAGCTCGGTGCGGGCGACGCCGTAAAGATCGAAAACGAAACGAACGTTCGTATCGATGGTGGCGACAACGCCGAAGTGTTGTTGTTCGATTTGCCACCGCTTCAGTAGCGCGTCGTGCGGCGTCAGTACGCTCGCGATCGCGCCCGACCCTCACGGGTGCGCACGGAATGCTCACCCCACTTTTTTGTGTACGTTTACTCTCTTTGAAAAGGAAACATCATGGCTGTCGTATCAATCGTTTATCACTCGGGCTACGGTCACACCAAGGCCATTGCGGAGGCCGTGCACAAAGGCGCGGCAGCGGCTGGCGCGACTGCGCACCTCATGGCGGTTGACGTTGTGAACTGGGACACGCTCGCCGCATCCGACGCGATTATTTTTGGTTCGCCGACCTACATGGGCGGCGTCTCGGCGCAGTTCAAAGCGTTTGCCGACGCAAGTAGCAAAGTGTGGTTCGGTCAGGGCTGGAAAGACAAACTCGCGGCGGGCTTCACTGTCTCGGCTTCGCGCAACGGCGACAAAGCATCGACCCTTGATTACTTCCAGACGCTATCGTTTCAGCACAGCATGCTGTGGGTGAGCATGGGCTTGATGCCTGGCAACAACAGCAGTAAAGGCAGCGAAGCCGATCTAAATCGCATGGGCTCGTACGACGGACTCTCCGTGCAAGCAAACGCCGATCAAGGCGTCGAAGGCATTCACGAAAGCGATTTCCGAACAGCGGAGGCGCTCGGTAAGCGCGTTGCAGATGTAGCGGCGCGCTGGGCGAGATAGAGAATTAACCTTTCTCGCAGTAAGCCGCTTTAAATGTAAATTGCAGCGGATTTCGGTAATTTATTGATAAATAAGAAACTGCGGATTTATTGATGTTGCAAAGGGCAATAGAAAGAATTGCCAAACGAATCCCGATGCGGTACGGTTTGTGCCTTTGCTGAGACGCTCGCGGTCGCGCGCGATGCGGTGACGTTGTGGGTGCATTGCTTGGATGTTCGCGACGCGTGTGCTGTCGGGACGCGCCGAAAGCCACGAAGACGAGGTCACGGGCGCGCTCTGGCGCGTTCGCTGCCGATCCGAAGTACCAGCGACCCACGACGTCCGCTCCCGACCCAAAATGTGCATTCGCGCCGCGTGATCACGTTCAAATTCCGCGACGTAAGAAGGACAAGAGTCCGCGCGCCTGGCGAGCGCGAATCCAACCGCCGCCAGCGTTCGCGAGCGTTACGGAAACCGCTTGCAATGCGGTGCTTGCCAAAGTATCTGTTCGGGTTCCACCGTTAAACTGTGTGCTAATGCAGTACAACCGCATTTCGCAATTGAATTCAACGAGTTGAGAGGACGAAATGCGTAGCGTAATTTGCACTTTTAAAAAGTTATACTTTTGCACGGTGTATAAAACACGTTAAGCCTCACAAGGATCCCCTGCACCATGTTCACAGCTGAATTCCTCATCACCTCACTTGTGGTTGTGCTCATCCCGGGAACCGGGGTGGTCTTCACGGTATCGGTGGGCCTTGCCCAAGGTCGCCGCGCAAGCTTATTCGCTTCACTGGGCTGCACACTGGGCATCCTTCCGCACTTACTCGCAACAGTGCTTGGTCTTGCCGCAATCATGCACACGAGCGCATTGGCTTTCCAGGTTCTCAAGTTCGCTGGCGTTGCGTATCTCTTCTATCTGGCCTGGGCAACCTGGCGCGATCGTTCGGCTTTCGCTGTGCAAGAGGTTCAAGCAAAGGCCGGAGCAATCAACCTGGTAGTCAAGGCCTTCCTTCTAAACATCCTGAACCCCAAGCTCACTATCTTCTTCTTAGCTTTCCTGCCCCAGTTCGTACCGCCTGGGGCCGCCTCGCCGGTACCTCACCTACTCGGGCTCAGCGCAGTATTCATGGCAATGACCTTTGGCGTGTTCGTTGTCTATGGCTTGTTGGCTCACGCCTTCCGCAAGGCAGTCATTGAGTCAGCTCGAGTTCAAGCTTGGTTGCGCCGCGGGTTCGCCGGTGCTTTCGCCGCACTTGGCACCCAGCTTGCAGTGTCAGAGCGGTGAGGCCTAACCCCTCGCTCAAGCGGAGCGCCAACGGCAGGCCACGCCAGCCATCAAGCGCTGGGGCTTCGCCCCATTTTGCGCTTGCTGTCCGGCGCGTCCTGCTGTTGGCACCCGCTTAGCTCAAACGTTGAGCAATTCACGAAGGTCTACTTCTGACCGAAACCCGTCGACCCGCTGTGTTGCTGATTGGTCTAACTTCGCGTTCCACGAACTAGATGCTCACCACAACCACGCTGCGCCACGCACGCCGCTGGAATCTCCGTGCAGATTTTTGAGCACCTTCGTTTCGACAAATTCGCTGAACACGTATTTTGGTAACAGCGGTGGCACGTTCGCGTAGATACGGTCGATGTTCGATACGCCGCCGCCGAGAACGATCGTTTCCGGGTCGAGCAAATTGACAACGGTTGCAAGCGCGCGTGCAATGCGATCTTCGACGCGTTGCAGATAGTCTTCTGCGACTGCGTCACCGCCTGCGGCGCGTGCGACGATGTCTTTGGTCGCGATGCTGCCGTCCAGAAAATGTTTCGCAATGCCGGTGCCGGATAACCATGTTTCGATGCAGCCGCTTTTGCCGCAATAGCAGTCGAGCGCGCCTTTGCCTTTGAGCTCGTCATCCATCGGCCACGGCAATGGGTTGTGTCCCCACTCTCCGGCGATTGCGTGTAAACCATTTTGAATCTTGCCGTCGATGACGATGCCGCCGCCGCAACCGGTGCCGAAAATGACGCCGAACACGCTTTGCGCGCCCTTGCCTGCGCCATCGACTGCTTCCGAGAGTGCAAAGCAATTGGCGTCGTTGGCGATGCGAATTTCGCGAGCCAGGCGTGATTCGATTTCTTGCTTGATCGGTTGACCGTTGAGCACGACGGTGTTCGAGCCGCGCAGCAACCCGGTTCTCGGAGAGAGCGAGCCTGGTGTGCCGATGCCGACGGTACAGCTCGCGCCGACCGCTTTCTCGCCCCGCAGTACGAGCGCAGCAATCGCGTCGTAGATCGACGCTGCCGACGTGTTTGGTGTTGCAACACGTTCGCGCCAAACGATGGTTCCGATACGACTAAGTGCAATCGCTTCGATTTTTGTGCCGCCAAGATCTACGCCGATGCGAACGGCCGTGGGGGAGTTCACGTGAGCATCCTTTACTTCTTCGTCTGCGCGGACTTCGCGCTCTTTGTGGCTGAGCGTCGCAGGGTCGATTCCCGCTCTACCAGACCTGTCGGCAGGATCACCATCTTCGCCGCGCCGCCTTCGCGCACGTAGAGCACGCCATCGAGGAGCGCTTGCGCTGCGTCGGCGAGCGGTTGCCGCACGCTCGTGAGCGTCGGGTGCACCTGACTTGCAAGCGAGAGGTCGTCGTAGCCGACGACACACACATCTTGTGGCACACGGATGCCGCGCGCCGCGAGGAGCGCATTCGCGGTCATCGCCATCAGATCGGAACAGGCAAACAGCGCATCGAAGTCCGAGGTATGGGCAAACAGATCCGCGAGCGCGCGCCGTGCCGCTTTGGCTTCGAACGGAATGGCAGCGGTGAGCCCGGGGTTGACCATGCCGCCGTTGGCGATTAGCGCGTCGCGGTAGCCCTCAAAGCGAAGAGCCACCTCCGGCAGTCGCGTGTCGCCGAGAAACATGATTTTTTTGCGACCGCAATCGATGAGATGCTGCGTGGCAAGCTGTCCGCCGAGTCGGTTGTCGCTGCCGACGATAAAGTAGTTCGAGCCGGGAAGCGCGGCACCCCAGACCGCAATCGGAATCCCGCGCGAGGAGAGCGCCGTTAACGCGTAATGATGTAGCCATTGACCGATGACGACGATACCCAGCGCGCGTCCGGAACCGACCAGCCCTTCGATGTCGTCGATTTGCGCCTCGTCGACGCGAGTGAGCAACATGTCGTAGCCGCGCGAGGTAAGCGCGTCGGCGAGCTCACCGAGCAGTGCGATGAAGAACGGATCGGACACCGGTTGCTGATCGGCGGTGGATTTCGGCAGCACGACTGCAATCGTTTGCGACTGACCTCGACGTAGATTCTGCGCGCCGACATTGGCGCTGAAGCGCAGGGATTTCGCAAGTTCTACGATTCGCTTCCTGGTTTCATCGTTGACCAACGTGCTTCCGGCAAGCGCTCGCGAGACGGTGGACACCGAGACACCGGCGATGCGCGCGATGTCCACCATTTGTGTTTTGTTCGAGGTCAAGTTTTTGCTCATAGCTGGCTCAGTGCGTATTCTGACGCATTCGCCGACGCCAGCGGTCGGCAATCGCACAAACCGCGCCGACGGCGATTGCACACAAGTGCATCGCATTTCTCGAAAGCTGTCGCATTTTTGCAACGCGAAATTGCTGCGTCGCGTCATTCGCCGATCTGCCCTTTAGATCGGGCGTTGCGAGCAAGCGACGCCGATTCCGACGCCATAGTCGCACAAAGATTTTCTTTGCAAACGTTTGCAATTTGTCGAAAAGCTCGCATACACTGTGAGTCGATCGCCTGGTGCGCTTGTGCCCGAGGCGAGTGGAATTCCACAAAAAACTCGAACTGCATATACCGAGGAGAGCCCGAGCATGATCCAATCCCCCCAACATCCAAGAGCGCTGGCAAAGACGGCGCTGGCGGTCGCCATCGCAGCCATGTTTGCGATGCCGGTTGCGGCGCAGACTGCCGCCGATGCGAACGCAAATAAAGATGACAAGCGTGCGCTCGATCTCGAACGCGTCATCATCACCGCAACCGCGACGCAGGGCTCGAAGATGAAACAGAGCCTGTCGGTGTCGACGCTCGACACCGAACAGATTCAGGCGACCCAGGCAGCCAGCGCCGCCGAGGTGCTTCGTTCAATTCCTGGCGTTCGCTCCGAGTCTTCGGGCGGTGAAGGCAATTCCAACATCACCGTACGCGGCGTGCCGATTTCCGCTGGCGGCGCGCGCTATGTACAGATTCAAGAAAACGGTCTTCCGGTGATGCTCTTCGGCGACGTCGCCTTCGCTACCTCCGATATGTTCATCCGCGTCGACAATAGCCTCGATCAGTTGCAAGTCGTGCGCGGCGGCTCTGCTTCGACGCTTGCGACCAACTCGCCCGGCGGCGTGGTGAACTTCATCACCAAAACCGGTGTCGATCGCGGCGGCAGCGCGGCGCTCTCCGTCGGTCTTGGCTTCGACCAGCAGCGCATCGATCTCGACTATGGATCGGGTTTGAGCCAGAGCGGTTCGAGCTGGCACATCGGCGGTCACTATCGTCAGGGCGAGGGCTCGCATTCTTCTGGTCTTCGCCAGGAAAAGGGCGGGCAACTGCAGGCAAGTTTCTCGCAGAATTTCAGCGGCGGTTCCGTGCGCGTTTATGCCAAGGTGCTTGACGACAAAACGCCTACGTTGCTGCCGGTCCCAGTGCGCACCGTCAACGGTCGCATCACCGAGGTGCCCGGGATCGATCCTCGCACCTACACGCCGTACGGTGCGAATTGGCCCACCGACTCGGTTTTGAACAAGAACAACTCGCGCACGGCGACTAACGTCAACGACGGCTTGACCGTTCGCAATAGCGCGCTCGGCGGCGAGCTCATGTTCGATCTCGGCGGCGGTGTGAAGCTTGAAAACCGGATGCGCGTGTCGGAAATCAAAGGGCGCTTCACCGGCGTGTTCCCATGGGGCGATCTGACCCAGGGCAGCTACGTGATCCAGAGCGGTCCCGACAAGGGCAAGTCCTGGACGGGCCTTGCGACCAACGCGACGATCTTCAACACCGCGATCGACGACATGGGCAGCTTCACCAACGATTTGAAATTGAGCAAATCGATTGCCCTCGCCGACAAAGCAAAGCTCGATCTGACCGGCGGTCTGTTCTACAACCAGCAAAAGGTCGAGCTCACCTGGAACTTCAACCAGTACGTCATGCAGGTGGTCAACGAAAATCCGGCACTGCTTGGCACGAGCGCGTTTCCGACTGGCGTGATTGGGCTGGGTGCGCCCGAATGGGGCTATTGCTGCCAGCGCGCGATCGATTCGAAATACACAACGGTGTCGCCGTATGCGGCGGTGGCCTACGAGTCGGGGTCGCTCAACCTTGACGCAAGTGTGCGCCTGGATCGACAAAACGCCGATGGCGTCATCAACAAGGCGATCAGCAACGGTAGCACCTACGCCGCCGCAAGCGCCTATCGCGTGGACTACAGCAAAAACCACACCTCGTTCTCGCTGGGCGCGAACTTCCGCATGAGTCGCGATCTCGCGTTCTTCGGCCGCTTCAGCGACGGTGCGTCGTTTAATGCCGATCGCATTTACGGCGACTACAACGCCAATATCACCGCCAACGTGCCGATCAACACGGTGAAGCAAGCCGAGGTGGGCGTGAAGGTTCGCTCCGGCCCAGTGAGCGGTTTTGTGACACTCTTCAATGCGCGCACGACCGAATCGAACTACGAGGCAACGACGCAGAAGAGCACGCAAAACAGCTACCGCGCGAATGGCGCGGAGCTCGAAGCGGTCTATCTTGCGGGCGACTTCCGTCTGGCCGGTGGCCTGACTTTGACCGATGCGAAAATCACCGCCTCGAACGATGCATCCAGCGTCGGCAAGACGCCACGCCGTCAGGCGCGGGTTGTCTACCAACTCTCGCCCAGCTACAGCTTCGGAAGGCTCAACGTCGGTGCCTCGATCATCGGCACCGGAAACTCCTACGGCGACGATGGCAATACGATCACGATGAAGGGCTACGCCGTCATCAACGCGTTTGCCAACTATGAAGTGATGAAAAACTTCACGCTTGGCATTGGCGTCAACAACCTGGCAAACACGCTCGGCTACACCGAGGTCGAAGGCGACGGTCATGCCGCGCGCGCGATCAACGGTCGCACCGTGAAGGCAACGCTGCGCTACACGTTCTAGCGCGGTCGGCGGATCGAGATTCGATCAAATAAGCAGAAGAGAGCGCGTCGCCCCAATCCCTGCGACGCCGCTTTCCGAAGACAATCTCTCCCTAGTGCTGGGGCAATAGCTTTATAAGTTATTGCCCTTTTTTATTCGTCATTTATAAAATGAATGACTTATAGCGAAAAATATAAAAATCGCACCACACGCCATATTTAATAGGGCAAAACGCAAAGATGTTGAATGCTGAAAGGCGCATCGAATCCTGAGCGCGCTCAATCGCGTCTGCTGCGCGCCACGGTAACGCGGCGTGTGAACTCAGGATGTGCGCGAGGGACTTGTTCGGCGTTTCCCTAGGCCGCAGCGCGGGTCGCGAATGTGCGTGCGAAGTCGCTGGTGCCGAGCCCGGTCGAAACCAAGCGACCCGAACGATCGGTCGTCTCGATTCGCCAGGTCCGCTCGACGAAATCGGTGTGCAGTTCGACCGATTCGGACGTGCTGTGGTCACGCCAGCGCAGGCAAAGCCGATGCTCATCCAGCGCGTCGCAGGAAAACACGCCGCCGAAGGCGAAGTGCGAATTGCGCAGCTCAATCAGCGAACGCAGCGCCTTGACCACCGGGCTTTGAAGTGCCGAGGCGATCTCCTGGCGATCATAGTAGTGACGGTTGATGTCGCGCCCGACACCGGTCTTTTCGAGCAGCGCCATATCGTTTTTGCCAGCCAGAAGCCCGGTGTAGTAAATCTGCGGCACGCCCGGCAGAAAGAGTTGCAGCGCGCGCGCCATCAAGTAGGCGTTGTCGTCACATCCGAGCGCGTCGTAGTAGGTGCAGTTGACCTGGTAGAGATCCAAGTTCGAGGCGGCCGCCCCGGTCGCCTCGCGCGACTGTCCGCGCGAATTGCTGTGAATCATTTCGACCAGCGCATCGAGTTCCGCCGGCGGGACGAGCCCAGGGTTTCCATCGCGGTCGGTTGCGTCGGCACCAACATCGATGATGCCGATGCCGTCGTGGGTGTCGAGCACGGTAATCGCGTTGGTCGGTCGGATCGCGATCCAGCGAGCGAGCGTAGTCGCGCGCCGGAACAAAATCGCATGCAGTACCAGCGGCGGCAGTGCGAAGTCGTAGACCCAGTCGACGCGCTTGGCAATCTCGATTTGCCGCTGATAGTAGGAGTGCACTTCGACCAGAACTTCGAGTCCCATCGCGCGGGCTTCGGCGGCGAACTCATCGATGAACTCGAAGGTCTCGGGCATCATGAAGCATGAACCACCAGCTTTTTTAATCGCATAGCCGACCGCGTCCAGACGAACCATGCTCACACCGTTGGCGGCAAGCGTCTTAAGGATCGACTGCAAGTAGGCGCGACCGGCGACACCTTCCACATCGATGTCGATCTGCTTCGCGGTGAACGTTGTCCACAGCATGCGCTTCTCACCGCTTGCGAGCGTCGTCGCTGTAAACGGCAGCCCAGGTCGCGGCCGATAAATCGCGAGCAGATCCGACTCGGTCGCACCGTTCGGAAATACGGTCTCCATCGTCAGGAACAGGCCGCAATAGGCAGAGGCGCTACCCTTCTCGCAGAAATCTTTGAACTGCGGAGAGTCGGAGGACATGTGGTTGACGATCACGTCGGCCATCACCGGGGTGTGCGCCGCGAGGCTCGCGACATCGTCCCAGTTGCCGAGACGCTCGTCGACTTGGGTGTGGTCGATCGGATCGAACCCTGCGTCCGCGCCATCGATCGGCGCATAAAACGGCAGCAGGTGCACTGCACCGAACACGCCGGCGAATTCGTGGGAGAGGAGCGCGTTGAGCTCCGCTAAACCGCCGCCACCGAGCCGGTCTACATAGGTGATCAGTTGAACCTTATTTCTCATTGCAGCGTGCCGACGATCCGATTGTTGTTGGTCTAAGCGGTGGCGCTTGGTTTTCGCTTGGTCTCTGAGGAGATTGAAAGCAAAATCAGCGGTGACGGTGATACATTATGCCAGTGCTTGCAAACGTTTGCAAAATAGATCGAGAAGGAGCGCTACGATGACTACCAAGCCGCGCATGTCGCTGTCGCAGATCGTCAATATGAATTTCGGCTTCCTGGGCATTCAATTCAGTTTTGGGTTGCAACAAGCCAACATGAGCCCGATCTACAACTACCTCGGTGCCGACGAGGCGAGCCTGCCGCTACTCTGGCTTGCGGGTCCAATGACCGGGCTCCTGGTGCAGCCGATCATTGGCGCGCTCTCGGATCGTACGACCTCGCGTCTGGGCCGCCGAACGCCGTATTTTTTAATTGGTGCAATCCTTTGCAGTTTGTGTTTGCTCGCCATGCCATACAGCCCGGCGCTGTGGATGGCGGCGAGTCTGCTGTGGATTCTGGACGCTGCCAACAATGTCACGATGGAGCCGTATCGAGCCTTCGTCAGCGACAAACTCGACAAAGAACAGCACGCAATCGGTTTTCTCACGCAAAGTGCGTTTACAGGTCTTGCACAGACGCTCGCCTATCTTGCGCCGTCGCTGCTCGTCTGGTTCGGAATGAACAAAGACGCGGTCGGCACCAACCACATTCCCCAGATCGTGTTCGTGGCGTTCGTCATCGGTGCGATTCTCTCCTCGGCCACTGTGCTCTGGTCGGTCTACACGACGCGCGAAGATCCCCTGCCGCCCGAGGTGCTCGCAGGAATGAAGAAAAAGCCCTTCGGCTTGGTTCCTGCGCTCAGAGAAATTTGGGACGCTTCGAAAGCAATGCCGCCAACGATGAAGCAACTCGCGGTTGTGTATCTCTTTCAGTGGTACGCGCTGTTTTGCTACTGGCAATACATTACGCTCGCGGTGGCAAAGTCGCTGTTTGGTACAACCGATGGCACGACAACCGCGTTTCGCGATGCCGGTTTGCTCACCGGGCAAATGGGCGCGTTCTACAACTTCATCGCATTCGTCTCGGCGTTCGCCATGGTGCCGCTTGCGCGCCGCTTCGGATC
>JAAFJI010000064.1 GCA_013298045.1 Betaproteobacteria bacterium | reverse complement strand
GTTGGTGTTCGCAGGATTGCCCACGACCAAGACGCGAACATTGCGATCAGCCACCGCGTTCAAGGCTTTGCCCTGCGCTGTGAAAATCGCGGCGTTGGCCTGAAGCAAATCAGCGCGCTCCATGCCCGGGCCGCGTGGACGAGCGCCCACGAGCACGGCGTAGTTCGTGCCCTTGAACGCCGTCATCGCGTCCGAGTGCGCTTCCATGCCAGCGAGCAGCGGGAACGCGCAATCATCGAGCTCCATCATCACGCCCTTGAGCGCCTTCTGCGCTTTCTCGTCAGGGATTTCGAGGAGTTGCAGGATCACCGGCTGATCTTTACCGAGCATTTCGCCAGCAGCGATGCGGAATAAAAGTGCGTAGCCAATCTGACCAGCTGCGCCGGTGACGGCGACACGAACGGGGGCTTTCATTGTGATTGTTCCTTGTTTTGTAGTGCGATGGTGTAAGCAACCGAACCGGACCACCGCGAACAAAACGTCGCGAAACCCGGATAAGTTCAACCCATAATTGTCGCGCAAACGCGGCTTGGAATCGGCGCATTTTGTAGCGACAGGTAGTCGAGCTTAGAGCGCTCGACTTACATGAGACTCAACTTCTCGCGCTGGTTCGCATTATTCACGGAGTTCACGTTCGCGTCAACTAGTCTTATGTCTTATATAAGATAGAAGACCGGAGATTGCGCAATGCGGCATTTTGGGGGAGAATTCACGCCCTATGAGCGATGTAGCAACTTTGGTGAACCCGGCAATCGGTTCATCCGCAAAGAGTGTCAGTGGCGTCCACGACGCCGCGTCGCTCGCTCATGTAGGCACGCCATCTTTTCAGCCCTTGTACCAGCAAATCAAGGGCTTGCTCGTCAAGCAGCTCGAAACCGGGGAGTGGCAACCGGGCGAGTCAATCCCCAGTGAAATGGAGCTTGCAGCGCGATTCTCGGTCAGCCAAGGCACGGTTCGCAAAGCAATCGATGAGCTGGCTGGCGAAAACATCCTGATTCGTCGCCAAGGCAAAGGCACCTTCGTCGCCACGCACACCGAGACTAAAAGCTCGATGTTCCGCTTCTTGCGCGTTCGCCGCAACGACGGGCAAGACGAGTATCCCGAAAGTGAATTGCTCGACGTGAAGCGTGTTCGCGCACCTGCCGACGTGGCGCGAGCGCTCGAGATTTCAACCGGTGACGCGACGATGGTGTTGCGACGCGTGCTTCGTTATGGCGGCATGCCGACGGTGCTAGACGAGATTACGCTGCCGGGCGCGCTGTTCAAAGGCTTCACCAAAGAGCGCTTCGACGCCTACGAAGGCTCGATGTACGGATTTTTTGAAACCGAATTCGGCGTTCGCATGCTGCGCGCGCAAGAGCAGGTGCGCGCGGTCGCGGCCGATCCCAACACGGCGGAAGTGCTTCGCGTCGGCATCGGTACGCCCCTTCTTTCGGTCGAACGCATTGCTTACACCTATGGCGATAAGCCGGTCGAGTTTCGTCGCGGACTCTGCACCACGCGTAGTCATCATTACGCAAACGAATTGAATTAGTTTAGTCACGGAAGTACGAGTTTCATGTCAGATCAACCTCTACAAAAAACCAAAGCTCGCCCGGTGTATCGCAACATCGGCATGGGCGACCTTGCCAACTATCGATTGCCAATCATCGGCGTGGCCTCTATCGTTCACCGCATTACGGGAGTAGCGCTGTTCGTCGGTTTGATTGTCTTGCTGCCGATGCTGCACATGAGTCTTAAATCTGAAGCCGGTTTCGAGGCGTTCCGCACGATCGTGTGGGGCAATTGGATTGCGAAGATCGTGTTGCTCGGTTTGTTGTTTGCGATCGTCTATCACTTGGTCGCCGGCGTGCGTCACATGATTCAGGATGCGAACAAGTGGCTTGATCTTGCCGCCGCTCGCGGCACGGCGACTGCGGCGTTCGTCGCGTCGATCGTTGTCACGGCGCTGGTCGCTTGGAGGATCATGGCATGAGCGGCAAATCGTTTACCCAAGAGTGGTGGTTGCAGCGGATCAGCGCAGCGATCATTGCGCTCTATGTACTGCTTCTAATCGCATTGCTCTTAATTTACGGGGCACCGAGCTATTCGCATTGGCAGTCGCTGTTTAGTAATAACGCCTTCAAAGCGTTTACTCTTCTGGCGTTGATATCGACTTTCTATCACGGCTTGATTGGCGTCTTGCATGTGTGGCCGGATTACGTAAAAAACGCGATGGTGAGCTCGGCGCTCAACGCATTTTCTTGGCTCGCGGCGGGCGGCTACGCGCTATACGCGATCTACATTTTGTTTTTTCTCAAGTAGCTGTAGGAGCAGGTTGTAATGGCTCAGACGATTCACAAATACGACGCAGTTGTCGTCGGCGCGGGCGGCGCTGGGATGCGCTGTTCGTTGCAACTCGCGAAGGCGGGTTTGCGCGTGGCGGTGCTCTCGAAAGTGTTCCCAACGCGCTCGCACACCGTCGCGGCGCAAGGCGGTATTGGTGCCTCGCTCGGCAACATGGACGAGGACAATTGGCACTATCACTTCTATGACACGGTGAAAGGCTCCGACTGGCTCGGCGACCAAGACGCGATTGAATTCATGTGTCGCGAAGCACCGAAGGTCGTCTATGAGCTTGAGCACATGGGCATGCCGTTCGATCGCAATCCTGATGGCACAATTTATCAGCGCCCGTTCGGTGGCCATTCCGCGAAATACGGCGAGAAACCCGTCCCGCGCGCTTGCGCAGCCGCAGACCGCACGGGTCACGCGATGCTGCACACGCTGTATCAAAACAACGTGCGCAACAAAACGCAATTCTTCGTTGAATGGATGGCGCTCGATCTGATTCGCGACAGCGAGGGCGATGTCGTTGGCGTCACTGCGCTCGAAATGGAAACTGGCGAAGTTGCGATTTTTCATGCGAAATGCGTGTTGCTCGCAACCGGCGGCGCGGGTCGAATCTTTGCAGCATCGACGAACGCGTTCATCAACACGGGCGACGGCCTCGGTATGGCTGCACGCGCGGGCATTCCACTCGAAGACATGGAGTTCTGGCAATTCCATCCGACGGGTGTGCACAATGCAGGCGTGCTTCTGACCGAAGGCTGTCGTGGCGAGGGCGCGATTCTGCGCAACAAAAACGGCGAGCGTTTCATGGAGCGCTACGCGCCTAAGTTGAAAGATCTCGCACCGCGCGATTTCGTTTCGCGTTGCATGGATCAAGAAATCAAAGAGGGTCGCGGCTGCGGTCCGAATGGCGACTACATCGCGCTCGACCTCACGCACTTAGGTGGCGAGACGATCATGAAGCGTCTCCCATCTGTGCACGAGATTGGCAAAAACTTCGCGAACGTTGACGTAATCAAAGAGCCGATTCCCGTCGTGCCGACCATTCACTATCAAATGGGTGGCGTGCCGACGAACATTCACGGGCAGGTTGTTGTTCCAAAGAACGGTAATCCGAATACGATCATCAACGGTCTCTACGCGATTGGCGAAGCGTCGTGTGTGTCCGTGCATGGCGCAAATCGTTTGGGCACGAATTCGTTGCTCGATCTGCTTGTGTTCGGTCGTGCAGCGGGCAATCATCTCGTCGAGACGGCGCTCGGCAGCAAAGCGCATAAACCGTTGCCTGCGAACGCTGCGGATTACTCGCTCTCGCGTATCGCTGTTTTGGATAACAGCACGAGTGGTGAATACCCGCAAGATGTGGCGAATGACTTGAGAAAAACGATGCAGTTGCATGCTGGTGTTTTCCGCACACAAGCCTCGATGGATGAGGGTGTGAAAAAGGTTGTTGCTATCGACGAGCGCGCGAAGCATCTCTCGCTCAAGGACAAGTCGAAGATCTTCAACACGGCGCGTGTTGAAGCGCTCGAGGTCGCGAACCTGATGGAAGCGGCGAAGGCCACGATGGTTTCGGCTGCCGCTCGCAAGGAAAGTCGCGGTGCACACACGGTCGATGATTACGGCGACACCGTCGAACATCCGCTCGGTCGCAACGATCAGGAATGGATGAAACACACGCTTTGGTACACCGAAGGCAATCGCCTCGATTACAAGCCAGTGAATTTGAAACCGCTCACGGTGGAATCGATTCCGCCGGTGAAGAGAACGTTCTAGCCGTCATTCCCGCGCAGGCGGGAATCCATGACGGCAAACAGTGGCGTCAATTTGACGCTCTGATATTTCGATAAATGGATCCCCGCCTTCGCGGGGATGACGAAACCGAAAAGTAGTAGTTATGTCCGATAAACGAATTTTCGAAATCTATCGCTACGATCCCGACAAGGACGCGAAGCCGCGCATGCAAACCTTCGAGATCGAACTCGATGGCTCCGAGCGGATGTTGCTCGACGCGCTAATGAAGCTCAAAAAGCAAGACGATTCGATCAGCTTCCGCCGTTCGTGTCGCGAAGGCGTGTGCGGTTCGGATGCGATGAACATCAATGGCAAAAACGGTCTTGCGTGTTTGACCAATATGTTGACGCTGCCGCAAAAGGTGACGCTACGTCCGCTGCCCGGCTTGCCTGTGGTTCGCGATTTGATCGTGGACATGAGCCAGTTCTTCAAGCAGTACCACTCGATCAAGCCCTACATCGTCAATGAAACGCCGCCGCCCGAGAAAGAGCGTTTGCAATCGCAAGAGGATCGCGAAGAGTTAAACGGCCTCTACGAATGCATTCTCTGCGCGTGCTGCTCGACGAGCTGCCCGAGTTTCTGGTGGAACCCGGACAAATTCGTCGGCCCCGCCGGTTTGCTCGCAGCGTATCGCTTCATTGCCGATTCGCGCGACCAAGTGAAAGAAGAGCGTTTGGAAAATCTCGAAGATCCGTATCGCTTGTTCCGCTGCCACACGATCATGAATTGCGTCGATGTCTGTCCGAAGGGTTTGAACCCGACGAAGGCAATCGGCAAGATCAAGGAAATGTTGGTAAAGCGCGCGTAATCAATGCTCTCCGACGCTGAACTCTCCAAGCTGCGCTGGCGCTGCCGTCGCGGTTTTCTGGAAAACGATCTTGTGCTCGAGCGGTTGTTAAAAGCGCGTGGCAACGAGTTCACTCGGGATGAATTTACTCAACTAAAGGCGCTGCTCGAACTCGACGACAACAATCTTTGGGACATCATCGCCGGGCGCAACGACGACTACCCGCCCGATACTGAGCCGATGGTGGCAACACTCCGCCAAACCCTTTCGACGCATTAACGAAATCTCATCGACCCCCAAGCACTGGAGACAAGAAGAATGTCCAACACCGCAACACTTAGTTTCAGCGACGGCTCGCCGAGCGTCGAGTTCCCAGTGCTCAAGGGCACGGTCGGTCCCGATGTGATCGACATCAAAACGCTGTACGGCAAGACCGGCAAGTTCACGTATGACCCCGGCTTCATGTCAACAGCTGCTTGCCGTTCGCAAATCACGTTCATCGATGGCGACAAAGGCGAGCTGCTTTATCGTGGCTATCCCATCGAGCAAATCGCCACGAATTGCGACTTCCTCGAAACCTGTTATTTGCTGTTGAACGGCGATCTGCCGAATGCGAAGCAAAACACAGACTTCGTAAACCTCGTCACGCATCACACGATGGTGCACGAGCAAATGCATCAGTTCCTGCGCGGCTTCCGTCGCGACGCGCACCCGATGGCGGTGATGACCGGCATGGTTGGCGCGCTATCGGCCTTCTATCACGACACGCTCGACATCAATAACGCTGAGCATCGCCATATTGCTGCGATCCGTTTGATCGCGAAGATGCCAACGCTGGTTGCGATGGCATACAAGTATTCGACGGGTCAGCCGATGATCTATCCGAAAAACGATTTGTCGTACACCGCAAACTTCATGCGCATGATGTTTGCAACGCCGTGCGAAGAGTACAAACCGAACGACGTACTCGTGCGTGCGCTCGATCGCATCTTCATCCTGCATGCCGATCATGAGCAAAACGCATCGACATCGACCGTGCGTTTGTGTGGTTCGTCGGGAACGAATCCGTATGCCGCGATCGCAGCCGGTGTGGCTTGCTTGTGGGGTCCTGCGCACGGCGGCGCGAACGAAGCGGCGCTTTCGATGCTGCTCGACATCCAGAAGAATGGCGGCGTGGAGAAAATCGGTGAATTCATTGCGAACGTAAAGGATAAAAACTCCAACGTTCGCTTGATGGGCTTCGGCCATCGCGTCTACAAGAACTACGATCCGCGTGCGAAGTTGATGCGCGAAACCTGCTATGAGGTGCTCGGCGAACTCGGATTGCAAAACGATCCGCTGTTTAAGCTCGCGATGGAGCTAGAAAAGATTGCGCTTTCCGACGAATACTTCGTTTCGCGCAAGCTCTATCCAAACGTGGATTTCTATTCCGGCATCGTGCAACGCGCGCTCGGCATTCCAACGTCGCTGTTCACCGCAATCTTCGCGCTCGCACGCACGGTCGGCTGGATCGCACAATTGAACGAAATGCTCGCCGACCCCGATCAAAAAATCGGTCGTCCACGGCAGCTTTTTATGGGATCGCAAACGCGCGAAGTGGTGCCACTTCACCAACGCTAAGCGTTGGTGAAAGGACGAGAGACAACGTGCTTCGCACGAGGACGAAAGACGAATGACGAACGTGCCGCACTCGCGGCACTAGACGACTCAGCGCTGCGCGCTATGACGAATGACCAATGACGAACACACCGCTGCGCGGTGTTAGACGAAAGGGCCGGAATGAAGAACCACGTGTGAATGTAGAGTCGCTTCGGCAGAGCTTTGCGTCATTCGTCCTTCGTCATTCGTCCTTTTCTCCGAAGGAGAAAATCATGATGGAACAACTTCAACAAACCTCCACCATCTTCGGCGGCAACATGCCGTACATCGAAGAGCAATATGAGAACTACCTCGCCAATCCGGCCTCGGTGGATCCGAAGTGGCGCGACTACTTCGACGCGATGCGCGCCGGTAGCGCCGACGTGGCGCATCAGCCCGTCATCGATCAGTTCGCGGCGATGGCAAAGTCGCGCAAGTCAGCCGTTGCTAGTATCGACGCGGCGCTGATGGACAAGCAGCTTGGTGTGATGAAACTCATTCATGCCTATCGCTTTGTCGGCGGCCGCATCGCCGATATTGATCCGCTACAACGGCAAGAAGTGCCGTTTATCAAAGAGCTCGATCACATGCACTACGGGCTCGTCGACAGCGACATGGAGACTGAGTTTTCGACTGGGCAGTTGCCGGTCAACGGCACTGGTCGCGCGAAGCTCAAAGACATCATTGCGATGTTGAAAGAGACGTATTGCCGTACCGTCGCCGTTGAATACATGTACATGGCGAACGAGGATGAGCGCGAGTGGTTGCGCGCGCGAATCGAGAACACGCGCCTGCGCCCGGCTTACTCTGCCGCCGAGAAAAAACAGTTGTTGGAGCGTTTGACTGCGGCTGAAGGCCTTGAGCGGTACCTGCACACGAAGTACATGGGGCAGAAACGCTTTTCAGGCGAAGGCGGCGACACGGTAATCCCCGTACTCGATCACGTGCTTCAAAAAGCCGGCGCGGCAGGCGTGCAAGAGTCCGTGATCGGTATGGCGCATCGCGGTCGCCTCGGCGTGCTGGTGAACACCTTCGGTAAACAACCTGCCGATTTGTTCGCCGAGTTCGAAGGCAAATACGACACCACGCTCTCGGCGGGCGACGTGAAATATCACAAGGGTTTTTCGAGCGACATCACCACACCCGGCGGGCCGATGCACATCACGCTCGCGTTCAATCCGTCGCATCTGGAAATCGTGAATCCGGTCGTAACAGGTTCGGTGCGCGCGCGCCAACATCGTCGGGGCGACAAGACCGGAAAGCAAGTTCTCGGTATCCTGCTTCATGGCGATGCAGCCGTTGCTGGACAGGGCGTTGTCCAGGAAACCTTAGCGCTCTCGCAGACCCGTTTCTACGGCACCGGCGGCACAGTTCATATCGTCATCAACAATCAAATCGGTTTCACGACGAGTGACCCGCGCGACGTGCGCTCCTCGCTCTATTGCACCGACATCGCGAAGATGGCCGAAGTGCCGATCTTTCACGTCAACGCAGACGATCCCGAAGCCTGTTTGCTGATCGCGGAACTCGCCGTCGATTACCGCACGATTTTCCACAAAGACGTGTTCATCGATCTCGTCTGTTTCCGTCGCTTGGGTCACAATGAGCAAGACGAGCCGATGGTGACGCAGCCGCTGATGTACAAAAAAATTCAGCAGCATCCCGGTACTCGCAAACTCTACGCGGACGCGCTCGTGGCGCAAGGCGTCGTCTCGCAAGCCGAAACGGAAGAGATGATCGCGATCTATCGCGCTGCGATGGACAAAGGCACAAACACCAACAAAACGATTCTCTCGAACTACGTCGCGCCGTATCAACAAGACTGGTCGATTTTCAAAAATCGTCAGTGGGACGATAAGGTCGACACGACGGTTCCGATGACGACGCTCAAAGCGCTCGCGGAAAAATTGGTGACCTTGCCGAAGGGCTTCAAGGTTCATTCGCGCGTCGAAAAAGTGATCGCCGATCGCAAAGCGATGGGCGAGGGCGACGCGCCGCTCGATTGGGGCATGGCGGAAAACTTGGCCTATGCGACGCTTGTGAACGACGGTGTCGGCGTTCGTCTGTCGGGTGAAGATTGCGGTCGCGGCACCTTCTCGCATCGTCACGCCGTGTTCCACGATCAGAATCGCGAACGGTGGGACAGTGGCAGCTACATCCCGCTGCAGAACATCGGCGAGAAACAAGGCGATTTCCTCGTGATCGACTCGATTCTTTCGGAAGAAGCGGTGCTCGGTTTTGAGTATGGTTACTCGACCTCGGAGCCGAATCAACTCGTGCTGTGGGAAGCGCAGTTCGGCGATTTCGCGAACGGCGCGCAAGTGGTGATCGATCAGTTCATCAGTTCCGGAGAAGTCAAGTGGGGGCGCGTGTGCGGGCTCACGCTGTTGCTGCCGCACGGCTACGAAGGCCAAGGCCCGGAGCATTCGTCCGCGCGCCCCGAGCGCTTCCTGCAGCTTTGCGCGGAACACAACATGCAAGTCGTTGTACCTTCCACGCCTGCCCAGTGCTATCACATGCTGCGCCGTCAAATGTTGCGTAGCTTCCGCAAACCGCTGATTGTGATGACACCGAAGTCGTTACTACGTCACAAAGAAGCGGTGAGCTCGCTCGAAGAATTGGCCGAAGGCGCGTTCCAACCGGTGATCGGAGAGACCGACAAAATCGTCGCGAAGAACGTGAAGCGCGTCGTCGTGTGTTCTGGCAAGGTGTACTACGACCTCGTTGATTTCCGCCGCAAGAACGACATCAAAGACGTTGCGATCATTCGCCTCGAGCAGCAGTATCCATTCCCGCACGAAGACTTCAAAGCGCAGTTGAAGAAATTCCCGGGTGCACAAGAGGTTGTCTGGTGTCAGGAAGAGCCGCAGAATCAAGGCGCGTGGTATCGCTTGATGGCGTATTTCCGCGCCGACATCAAGCCCGAGCAAGTGTTGCTCTACGCCGGGCGCAACGTAAGCGCATCGCCTGCGGTGGGTTACATGAGCTGGCATACCAAGCAGCAGAACGAACTTGTCGAGAGCGCGTTTAGCTCGAAGCTTGGTACGGGCCAGATGTTGACGAATCTTTGATTCGTCAAGACGAATGACCAACGACGAACGCGCTGACGCGCTAGACGAAAAGTAGAAACGTAGGGTGGACAGTCTCTGCCCACCAACCGCCACCAGAAACGAATCGCGTGGGCACGGGGTGCCCACCCTACGAAGAACATACGAAAAGTGAAGACATCATGTTGATCGAAGTAAAAGTCCCCCAACTCGCCGAAGGCACGCCCGAAGGTACGCTCGCCGCGTGGCATGTGAAACCCGGTCAAGCCGTGAAGCGCGACCAGAATCTATGCGACATCGAAACCGATAAGGTCGTGCTCGAAACGCCTGCGCAAAGCGATGGTGTGTTCGTTGAAATCAAAGTTCAATCCGGTGCGACGGTGACCTCGGGTGTTGTGCTCGGTGTGATCGATACCGAAGCGAAAGCGGGTGCCGCCGCACCTGCGCCAGCCCCAGCGCCGGTAGGAGCAGCCCCGGCCGCGATCACTTCAGCTGCGCCCGCAGCCGCTGGCGCGCTTCCCGCAGCAAAGAAGATGATGGCCGAACAAGGTATCGATCCGGCTAGCGTGCAAGGCACGGGTCGCGGCGATCGCATCACGAAGGGCGATGTGATTGCCGCTGTCGAATCGAAGGCTGCGCCCGCACCCGCGCCAAGCGCGGCCAAGTCCGCGCCTACAGCCGTTTCCGCGCCCCTCGTCAACGTCCCGCTTGGCAATCGCCCCGAGCAACGCGTACCGATGACCCGTCTGCGCGCGCGTGTGGCCGAGCGCCTTGTACAGAGCCAATCAACCGCAGCCATTTTGACGACGTTCAACGAAGTCAACATGAAGCCCGTGATCGATCTTCGCAACACGTACAAAGACAAATTCGAGAAAGTGCATGGCGTGAAGCTCGGCTTCATGAGTTTCTTCGTGAAAGCAGCGGTGCATGCGCTCAAGATGTATCCGGTCGTGAACGCCTCGGTTGACGGAAACGACATCGTCTACCACGGCTACTACGACATTGGCATTGCCGTTGGTTCGCCGCGCGGCCTCGTCGTGCCAATCCTGCGCGATTGCGATCAGATGAGCATCGCCGACATCGAAAAACAAATCGCCGATTTCGGTAAACGCGCAGGCGAAGGCAAACTCGGCATCGAAGAACTAACCGGCGGCACGTTCACGATTTCAAACGGCGGCGTGTTCGGCTCCATGCTCTCAACGCCGATCATCAACCCACCGCAATCCGCCATTCTCGGTGTGCACGCGACGAAAGATCGTGCGGTCGTCGTTGACGGACAAATCGTAGTGCGTCCGATGAACTATCTTGCCATGAGCTACGACCATCGGATCATTGATGGGCGTGAGGCGGTGTTGGCGTTGGTCGCGATGAAGGATGCGTTGGAAGATCCGGCGCGGTTGTTGTTGGATCTGTAGATTCGGTGCGAGTCCGACGTGGGTTTTTTTACAAAGTTGCTTGGCGGAAGTGTCTATAAGGTTGCGCATGCAATAGCTCAGCATCATCGAGAATTGGACGGCAAACCAGAATCCGTTTTGGCGTACACGTTGATGGTGATGCGGTCAAATTTGAAAACTACTCACCAGGAAAAAAAGTTTGGGTCGCTTGGCTACATGCTCGCGGAAGAAAAAGTAAACAACTACGTTGATCTAGCGTGTGCTTGGTTGTGGGTCAATGCCCCACTTGCCTCCTATGACTATCTCGACGCAAGACGTTTTGCCGACGAGTTGCACAAGTACTTTGTGGAGCTCGGTATCGAGTCGAAGTTTTTGCAGGGTAATCTCAAATGGAAAAATGCGAGCTCTTAGGCTCGTAGGCTGGGTTGTTAAACCCAGCAAATTCGTGAGGAAGGCAATGCTGGGTTTGGCAACCCAGCCTACGATTTGTGAGCTAGGTGGCTGCGTAGGGTGGGCACCCAGTCCCACCACAATGATGGAATGACGAACGGCGTGGGCACGGGGTGCCCACCCTACGAAACACCTTATTCGGTGAACGGAAAACAAAATGGATCAATTTGACGTAATCGTGATTGGTGGCGGCCCTGGCGGCTATGTGGCAGCGATTCGTGCTGCACAACTCGGTTTCAAAACGGCGTGCATCGACGAATGGAAAAACGCAGCGGGCAAACCTGCACCGGGCGGAACATGCACCAACGTCGGGTGCATTCCGTCGAAGGCGCTGTTGCAATCCTCCGAACATTACGAGCATGCGCTGCATC
Organism: Betaproteobacteria bacterium; assembly: GCA_013298045.1. Classification (GTDB taxonomy): domain Bacteria; phylum Pseudomonadota; class Gammaproteobacteria; order Burkholderiales; family Casimicrobiaceae; genus Casimicrobium. The sequence continues at coordinate 4,699 of JAAFJI010000064.1, read as the reverse complement.
ACTTCGGCGATCATGGCATCACGGCTTCGGGCGTGAAGATGGATGTCGCGAAGATGCTCGCGCGCAAAGATGCGGTCGTGAAGCAGAACAACGATGGCATCTTGTATCTTTTCAAGAAGAACAAGGTGACGTTCTTTCACGGACGTGGCGCATTCGCAGGTGCTGCGAAAGATGGCGTTTACGAAATCAAAGTAAGCGAGCCCGCCGCGACCTCAATCGCTGGCAAACACATCATCATCGCGACCGGTTCGAACGCACGCGCGTTGCCAGGTGCTGCGTTCGACGAGAAGTTGATTCTTTCGAACGACGGCGCATTGCGCATTGGCGAGACGCCGAAGAAACTCTGCTTGATCGGCGCGGGCGTGATCGGTCTCGAAATGGGCTCTGTGTGGCGTCGTCTCGGCGCGGAAGTGACCGTGCTTGAAGCGTTGCCGACGTTTCTCGGTGCCGTCGACGAACAGATCGCGAAAGAAGCCGCGAAGCTTTTCAAGAAACAAGGACTCAACATTTCGCTCGGCGTGAAAGTCGGCGCGATCAAATCCGGCAAGAACGACGTCACGGTCGAATACACGACGGCCGAAGGCAAAACGGAGAGCGCGACCTTCGACCGCTTGATCGTCTCGATCGGTCGCGTGCCGAACACGATCGGTTTGAACGCGGATGCGGGCGGCGTAAAGCTCGACGCACGCGGCTTCATCGTGGTCGATGAAGATTGCAAAACGAGTGCGCCGAATGTCTGGGCTGTGGGCGACGTCGTGCGCGGGCCGATGCTTGCGCACAAAGCCGAGGAAGAGGGCGTCGCGGTCGCCGAGCGCATCGCGGGCCAACATCCGCATATCGATTTCAACTGCGTCCCATGGGTGATTTACACCTCGCCGGAGATTGCGTGGGTTGGAAAAACCGAACAGCAATTGAAAGCTGAAGGCGTTGCGTACAAAGCGGGCACGTTCCCGTTCATGGCAAACGGTCGTGCGCGTGCGCTTGGCAACACCGATGGCGTGGTGAAAATTTTGGCTGATGCGAAGACCGACAAAGTGCTCGGTATGCACGCCGTGGGGCCAGTCGTTTCCGAACTGATTGCCGAAGGTGTGATGGCGATGGAGTTCGGTGCGTCGAGTGAAGACATCGCGCGCATTTGTCATGCGCATCCGACGCTCTCCGAGGCTACGAAAGAGGCGGCGTTGGCGGTTGACAAACGGACTTTGAATTTTTAGTGCTTTTGCGTTCTGAAATAGTCAAGCATCGAAGACATTTGTTCAGCAGAGTAGCGTTTGCACCCTAGCTGTCATCCCCGCGAAGGCGGGGACCCAGACCGGGAAGAGTCGATCTCATCTCAACGTGCTGATTTCGTGTGCGCACCCCTCAGGGACTGGGGGCCTGCCTTCGCGGTGATGAACGTGAGGGTTTGGGATGCGGCGTGAAATGAACTGCGCCGTCTACATAATGACGAACCAGCGAAACGGCGCGCTCTACACCGGTGTGACCTCGAATCTCTCGCAGCGTGTTTGGCAACATAAGAACGATACCTTCGAAGGTTTCTCGAAAAAGTACCGAACGAAGATGCTGATTTGGTACGAAGTAGGTGAATCGATCGAAGGAGCCATCATGCGTGAGAAACAGATCAAGAAATGGAATCGAATCTGGAAGTTGCGCTTGATTGAATCGATGAATCCTGAGTGGCGGGATCTTTCCCAAGATGTTCTTGGATGAACAGTGTGTTTTGCTTGCGCACGATTCCCGGTCTGGGTCCCCGCCTTCGCGGGGATAACAGTGTGCGGCGAGTGCTCTTCAGTCGCACCCCTGTACATGTTTCCTTTTCGACGTATACGACCATGATTGAGGGCAGCGCCTCGTGCGGTGCTCCCGGTCTGGGTCCCCGCCTTCGCGGGGATGACAGCCTCTTATGTTGACGGCGCTCTCCAAACTTTGCAGGGAACGCGGCATCAGCTTAGACGCTGCGCAGCAACGCGCCGCCGAGCGACTTGCACGCTTGAACGACGAGTTGACCGCCTTCAAAACGAAACGCGCTTCGTTGATAGGTCGCATTTTCTCAAATCCCGAAGTGCCGAAGAGCGTTTACTTTTATGGCGGCGTCGGGCGTGGCAAGTCGCTGTTGATGGATACGTTTTACGGGGCGTCGAAAATTCGTCGCAAGACGCGCGTGCACTTTCATGCGTTCATGCGCGGTGTGCACGAGGAACTCAAAACGCTTAGGCACGAAGCCGATCCCTTGATCGCGGTAGCCGAGCGATTGGCTGAGCGGTACCGACTCATTTGCTTCGACGAGTTTCATGTGAGTGACATCGCAGATGCAATGATCCTCGGGCGCTTGCTGTCGCACTGCTTCGAGAATGGCATCGTGTTCGTTATGACGTCGAACTACCATCCGTCGAAACTCTATCCCGACGGGTTGCAGCGGCAGAATTTTTTGCCGACGATCGATTTGATCCTCGCAAAGATGGACGTGGTCGAAGTCGATAGCGGTATTGATTACCGTCGCCGCACGTTGGAACAAGATCGGGTGTATCACTCGCCGCTCGATGCGAATGCAGAGGCGACGTTGAGCAAAACGTTCGCAGCGCTCGCCGCAAAAACCTTTCCCGACAAATCAATTCGTTTATACGATCGCGACATCGTGCTGCGCAAACGCGGCGAGGGCGTCATCTGGTTTGACTTCGCGGCGCTCTGCGAAACACCGCGCTCGCAGCTCGATTACCTCGATCTCGCGCAAGCGAATCACACCTTGATTCTGTCGAACGTGCCGATGCTCGGAACGAAGGACGCGAACGTGATTCGCCGCTTCACGTTACTGATCGATGTGCTCTACGACCATCGCGTGAAACTCGTGATGAGCGCCGCCGCGCCGCTATTGGAGATTTCGAAAGTGGATGACTCAGTTAAAGACGGCGACACCCGCCGTGTGCTCTCCGAGTTCGCTCGTACCGCCTCGCGACTCACCGAGATGCAAAGTACCGAATACATGTCCGAACAGCATCTGACGTCGCTCGTGCGTTGACGCTCAGTAAGAATTTCTTGCTATGCCCACACTCCGATAGCGAAAGGCAGCTAAACGATGGATATCGAGGCATTCGTCAAACAGTACGAAAACACCGTTATGTGGGGCAAAGAGAAGTTAAGCAGTTACCCCATGATCGCTGTCGTTAGCCAGTACGACAGCAGCCCAAGCGCGATGCAGATGAGCCCGACCATGCGAAGCTGGCCGTCGCTAAACTGCGCAACTTTGGTGACTGTTTCCCGCCACGCTTTCGGCGCGAGAAACGGCATCAGCCCCTCGACTACGAGCACTAAACAAAGTGCGGCGAGTATGTCCATGAAACGAAGCTCGACGCGCGACTACTTGCCGCGTCCGCCGCTCTGTTTCAAGAACTTGAAGAAATCGGCACTCGGATCGAGCACCATGACATCGCTTTTGTTCCTAAACGATTGTTTGTACGCTTCAAGTGAGCGGTAGAACGAATAGAACTCGGCGTTTTTCCCGTAGGCCGCGCTATAGATTGCGGCCGCCTTGGCGTCGCCCGCGCCCTGCATTTCCTGGGCTTTTTTGTAGGCTTCGGCCAGGATCACTTGCGCCTGTTTGTCCGCCTCGGCTTTGATTTTCTCCCCGTCAGCGCTGCCGGTGGAGCGCAATTCGGAGGCAACGCGTTGCCGCTCGGAGCGCATCCGATCGAAAACGCGAACCGAGACCGATTCGTCAAAGTCCACGCGCTTCAATCGTACATCGACAATCTTCACGCCAATTTTCTTTGCGTCCGCTTCCGCTGCCTCGCGAACGATCGACATGATTTTGTCGCGCTCGCCGGACACGACTTCTTGTAGCGTGCGGCGACCAAACTCCTCGCGCAGCAAGGAATTGACGGTCTGTCCGACCCGACGCTCCGCCGCGCGCTCGTCGCCCTGTACGCTAGTGAAGAACTCTTTAGCGTTGGCGATTTGCCACTTGACGAAGGAATCCACTTGCACCGGCTGGTTTTCCTTGGTGTTGAAGCGCTCGGAATCCGGACTATCTAGCGTCAAGATTTGCTTGCTGTACTTGCGCACGTTTTGCACGAACGGCATTTTCCAGGCGAGTCCGGGCTTGTCTTCGATGCCGACGACTTCGCCGAACTGCGAGACCATCGCAAACTCGCGTTCATCGACGATGAAGAAGGCTTGCGACGCGGCAAAAATCAATACCAGAACTGCGGTGATGAATGGGGCGATCTTGTTCATGATGGATACGGTTTCGATCTAGCGAGTGTCGCTGCGTGGGTCGCGCGAGCTGCGCGAATCGCGGTTGGTGTTGGCACGTACCGAGGGTTCGGTGACCGACGCGTTGGCCTCCGGCGTGATGCGCGGCGCAACCGGTTCGGTGGCAACCGACGGCACGACACCACTGGCTGCGTCACGCGTTGTAGTCATCAGCTTGTCGAGCGGCAGATAGAGCAGGCTCTGCCCCTGTTTCTGATCGACCAGCACTTTGCTTGAATTGCCAAGCACCGATTGCATCATGTCAAGATAGAGCCGCTCCCGCGTTACGCCCGGGGCCTTGTTGTATTCGGCGACGATTGAGGTGAAGCGAGACGCATCACCCTGGGCTCGAGCGGCAACGCTTTGCTCGTAGCCGGTCGCCTCTTCGATCAGCCGCGAGGCACGACCCCGCGCTTCCGGCACCACGCGATTGGCGTAGGTCTGACCATCG
>JAAFJI010000063.1 GCA_013298045.1 Betaproteobacteria bacterium | reverse complement strand
AGATCATGAAAGCAGCTGCGGAAAGCGCGGCAATGAAAAACGTGCTCGCCTACAGCGACGGTCCGCTCGTATCGAGCGACTTCAACCACGACCCGCACTCTTCGATTTTCGATGCGACCTGCACGAAGGTCAGTGGTCGTCTCGTCAAAGTTTGTTCTTGGTATGACAACGAGTGGGGCTTTAGCAACAGGATGCTCGACACGACGGTTGCGTTGATGAACGCAAAGTAAATTCTCTGCGTTGGATTTGGTGCAGGCGGTCGCGCGCGTAGTTCCCTCCCCGCCTCCGCCCCCTGCGGGCGGGGAGTGCACGAGTTTGCGCAATGAAAAGTAATAGCGACATGAACGATACGCAGATAGAAATCAGAGCAACGCGTCTTAGCGATCTGCCGTCACTCGTAGTCGATTGCTTGAATCCTACGTTTCTGGAGCGTAAATACCTCGCGATCACCGAGGCGGTTCCGATCGGCGAAGCGCTCGCGTATCACGCGAATCACATCATGGCGGGTTATCCGCATTTTGTGGCGATCGATGGCGAGCGTGTCGTCGGTATATGCGATTGCTCGCCGTCGGCGGCAGCGAGAATTGCCGCGCAAACGCATAACGCAACAATTGGCATGCTTTTGATTCCGGAGTATCGCGGTCAGGGGTTGGGAGAGAAGCTATTGCGCGCGACGCTGGCTGCATGCAAGGACCGATGGGGGCGCATCGAGCTTGGCGTTTACAGTCACAACGAACGCGCACACAAACTCTACTTGCGTTGCGGATTCGTCGAAGAAGGGCGACGCGTCGGTGCCTGGAAGCTCGATGGCGTGACCTCAGACATCATCGATATGGTTTATCGACCTTAGCGACCGCAGTGTCGCGAACTTAGAGTTGGCCATGAACTTCAAAAAACTCACCGATCTCGATCTCAACAACAAACGCGTGTTCATCCGCGCCGATTTGAACGTGCCGCAGGACGATGCGGGCAACATCACGGACGACACACGGATTCGCGCTTCCGTGCCCGGTATCGCACATGCGATCAAAGCAGGCGCAGCGGTGATGGTGACGTCGCATTTGGGTCGTCCGACCGAAGGCGAGGTGAAATCCGAAGACTCGCTCGCACCGATTGCAAAACGTTTGTCGGAATTGCTCGGTCAACCAGTGCGGCTTGTTGCAAATTGGGTCGATGGCGGATTCGACGTGAAGCCCGGCGAAGTGGTGTTGCTTGAAAACTGCCGCTGCAACAAAGGCGAGAAGAAGAACGACGAAGTGCTTGCAAAAAAAATGGCGGCGCTTTGCGATGTATATGCGAACGATGCGTTTGGCACTGCGCACCGTGCGGAAGCGACGACCGAAGGCATCGCGCGCTTCGCGCCCGTCGCCTGCGCGGGGCCGCTGATGGCGGGCGAACTCGAAGCATTGTCCGCCGCGCTCAAATCGCCGAAGCGTCCGCTCGTGGCAATCGTCGCCGGCTCGAAGGTTTCGACCAAGCTCACGATCCTCGATTCGCTTGCGGATAAAGTCGATCAGTTGATTGTTGGTGGCGGCATTGCGAATACGTTTCTGCTCGCCGAGGGAAAGAAGATCGGAAAATCGCTTGCGGAATCCGCTCTCGTTGGCGATGCGCAGAAAATCATTGCGAAGATGAAAGCACGCGGCGCAACTGTGCCGATGCCAAGCGACGTGGTGTGCGCGAAAGAATTCTCCGCAACCGCTGCCGCGACAACGAAGCCAATCGCTGACGTTGCGGACGACGACATGATTCTCGACATTGGTCCGACAAGTGCAGGCGCTCTCGCACAGGTACTCGCGAGCGCGGGCACGATCGTGTGGAATGGTCCCGTCGGCGTATTCGAGTTTCCGCAATTCGCTGGCGGTACGAAGGCGATCGCAGACGCGGTCGCAAACTCGAAGGCGTTCTCGATTGCTGGAGGCGGCGACACGATTGCCGCGATCAATCAATTCGGTATTGCAGATAAAGTGAGCTACATCTCGACAGCGGGCGGTGCGTTCCTCGAATTTCTCGAAGGAAAGACGCTGCCGGCTGTCGCAGCGCTCGAAGCGCGCTCGAAGTAAAGCGGTCGTCGGCCGATGGTGATTTCGGTTCGCACCGCGCGTGTTGAAGATGCGCCAACACTCGCAGCGGCGGAGCGCGAAACTGCACGAACACCAGGGTTGCTTCGTTCGTTGCCGAGCGAAATTTCAGATGCGATTTTTGCGGATCGGATCACAGCGCTAGAAGCACCAGGGCATAAAAGTCGCTACATCGTCGCGGTCGATCGATACGATGCGATCGTCGCTGGACATGCTTTGCTCGAACCGATGCCACTCTCGCAATCGGCGCACATATTTCGCCTTACCATCGTCGTGCATCCCGGCCATACCGATCGCGGTATCGGTCGAATCTTGATGAACGACTTGATTGCGTGGGCGCGGCAGGATTTGCGCGTCGAGAAAATCGAGCTTCTCGTCCGCGCAACCAATGAACGAGCGATTCATCTTTATCGCACCTGCGGATTTGTAGAAGAAGGCCGTCTTCGGCGGGCATTGAAACGCGTGGACGATGGCGCTTACGTAGATGACATCGCGATGGCGCTATTCACGAAGTGAACTGTAGAAAAGCCGCGTTACGCCCTATAAATTAATATTTCTGTGCGATTTTATGTTGTTATCGATAACATCTATTTATGTTGCATCGGCTTTTATTTATAGGGCGTTTTCGAATTGTGCTGATAGATCTATAGAGTAACCGGCGAATCCGGCGAGATCAGATCGCAAAATGTGTCTTGCGCCTAGCGGGACGTTTGTTCGCCAACCACCGCCGCAGCGATTGTGATTGAGTGATTCAGCGAACATGCGCGGTATCCTGTCCGCCAAGTCTGTACAGCTCGTTGCCGCCAGACGCTGCGCCCACGCTCGCGACGATCGCGTCGACCACGTGCGATGGCTTCTCGCGAAATGCCTCTACCGTCAAATGCGCAACCGATGCATAGATCGGATGTCGGACGGTGTAGAGCGCTTCAAGACGTGCCAGCGGGTCACTGCCACGCAAAATCGGGCGATCCTTGGTTCGCTTCAAGCGATCGTAGGAGACGTGCGGCAACGTGTGCAAATACACAACGAAGCCCCGCTCGCGCAGACGCTCGCGGGTGACCTCGCGCAGCACCGCACCGCCTCCGGTGGAGAGCACGGCGTTCGGGTTGTTGAGCGATAACTCGTCGAGAATTTCCGCCTCGCGCTCACGAAACGCGGCCTCTCCCTCAACTTCGAAAATGGTCGCGACCGTGACACCGGTGCGCGCTTCAAGTTCGTGATCGGAATCGATGAACGTACGATTAAGTCGCTTGGCGAGCAGACCGCCGATGGTCGTCTTGCCGGCGCCCATCGGCCCAATCAGCACGATGGGTTTGAGATGTGCTTGCGTCACGGTAGTCATGGTCTAGCAAGGGGGAGTGCGTGGCGCAACGTCATCGGAGACGACCTCCACGCCGCGCGCAGTCGTCAGGCGATCACGACGTTCACACGTCAATCGCCCGCTTAGAAGCGCCGCAAAAAACTGGCGCTTTCTCGCGCTAGAGCCCGAGAACGCGCTCTTCCCAGTTAGCGAACCGTGCCGGTTGAATCGGTTGCAACGCGCGGCGTCAGGAAAATGAGCAGCTCTTGTTTGTCGCTACCGCGATTGGTGCGTTTGAACAGGTTGCCGATCACCGGTGCATCGCCCAACAAAGGCACCTTATCGACCGTGTCGGTGATGGTTTCTTCGTAGATTCCACCAAGCACCGCCGTATCACCGTTATTGACGATCACTTTGGTACTTAGGCGACGCGTGTTGACGATTGGGTTGCCGTCGGTGAAGCCGGCGATCGAGTCCTTCGTGATCGCGACATCCAGCACGATTTTCCCATCAGGGGTTACCTGTGGCGTGACTTCCAACCCAAGTTTGGCATTGACAGTGACCACACTGCCAGCACCGCCCACACCGCCCGAAACACGCAGCTTGATCTCCTGCCCTTGCTCAATCGAGGCCTTTTGATTGTCGGCGGTTACTACCCGCGGACTAGATATGACTTTGCCACGATTAGCCGCTTCGGCGGCGGAGAGCTCGAGGTTGACTAAGTTACCGTTGCCGAGGTTCAAGAAGGTCAATGCGAGCGAACCGGCAGCGTTGGTCACCGGAAGATTGACGTTGTACGGTACCGAATTCACGTAACTCCAGGTACGGGTGTTGCCCTGCTGCTCAATACGCGTGTAGTAGTACGGCGGTGGCAAACCGGTCGCAGTCCACGTGCTCGGTATGTTGGCTTGATCCGGGTCACCAAGCGGGCGTCCGTTGATGCCGATATTTCGCCCGTTGTTGTAGACGCCGGCACCGATACCAAAGCGCGCACCGAGCTGGCGGCTGAATTTGTCGTCGGCGATCACCACCCGCGCCTCGATAACCACTTGCTTCACTGCAATGTCAATGCGCTGCAACAAACGACGAACCTCGTCTAGCTTAGACGGCGTGTCCTGCACGACCAGGATATTGGTTCGCACATCGGCCGTTGCCGAGCCGCGCTTCGAGAGCACGCCGCCGCCTGCGGCAGCAGCTCCGCCACCTGCCGCACCTGTCGCGCCGCCACCACCCCCGCCTCCCGACGCGCCGAGCATCTTCCTCACTTCTTCTGCTTTTTGATAGTTCAGCTGAAAGATTTCAGTGCGCAGCGGCTCGATATCCGCAACCTGTGCTTTTGCTTCAAGCTCCTGCTTTTCTTTCAGGGCAAGCTCTTCTTTCGGCGCGATCCAGACGACGTTGCCGTTCTTTCGCATATCGAGGGAGCGTGCCTGCATGACCAGATCTAGCGCCTGATCCCAAGGAACATCTTTTAGGCGAAGTGTCACGTTGCCGGTGACCGTATCGGAGACGATGATGTTGAGACCAGTGAAGTCACCGATCACCTGCAACACCGAGCGCACCGCGATGTCCTGGAAATTGAGCGACAGCTTGTCGCCCTTGTAGCCGGGTCGCGAGCCCTGCGTTAGCTTATTGGGATCCTCGATGATCGGCTTGATTTCGATGATCAGGCGAGTATCGGTTTGATAGGCAGAATGCTCCCACAACCCGCGCGGCTCGATGACCATGCGCGTGTTGTTGCCTTGAACAAAGGTATCGATCTGTTGCACTGGCGTACCAAAATCGGTGACGTCGAGTTTGCGCTCCAGATTGCGCGGCACTTGCGTTTTCAGGAAGTCAACGACCAGCGCCTTGCCTTGCGGTTTGATTTCAATTCCCGAATTGGCCGCCGAGAGGTCGACGATCACGCGGCCTTCACCCGAGGTGCCCCGACGAAAATCGACATCGCGCAGACTGAAGGTGGCTCCGTCGGATTTACTGGTCGCTGCAAAGCGCCCGGCATCCGGGCTCGCATCGGTTGCAGCCGTGCCCGGTGCATCGAACAGCGAGAGCGCGACTTTCCCTGCGTCGAGCTTCAGATCGTAGGATTGTGCCTTGAGAAGGTTTAACACCACACGGGTGCGCCCCTGTGCCTGCACCACGTTGTAGCTGCGCACCACTGCATCCGAGACATCGGCGCTGGCTTTCGACGTGTTGCTCGTGTTTGCGAAGTCGAGCACCAGACGCGGCGGCGAGGCAATTGTAAAAACGGTAGGTGCGGTCCCCGGCGCGTCTTTGAGCGAGAAGGTCATGATCGTGCGACCTGCAGCTCCCTTTGCAACCGCGATGTCTTCGATCACATTCTGCGCGTTTGCAGAAACGCCGACGCTCGCGGCGAGCACGACGAGCGAGACGCCGTAGGCCGAGCGCATCGCGCGCAATGCACGCGCCAGAAAATTCGTACGTTGGTTCATTTCTTTTGCTCCCGCTCTTGCAGCATCATCTTGGTTTGGCGCTCAACCCAGTCACCTGCGCCGTCTTGAAAAAGTTCTTTGAGAGAAATATCGGCCTCGGTGACGTTTGTGATGACCCCGAAGTTCTGCCCCATGTAGTTTCCTTGCCGCACTTGGAAAACCTTGTTGTCCGATCCTTTGACCAGACCAATCATCGCCTTGCCGCGTTCTAGCGAACCGACCATAGTGAGCGTTTCCAGCGGATATGCTTCAAGCGCTTCTTTGCGCCGTGTGAGATCGGGGCCACGAGTGCCCTTGGCGCTCTCGATTTTTCTTGGTTTAAACGGATCGGGCTGACCGAACGCGTTATAGGTAAACGCCTCGTAAGGTCGGATCGGTGGGATCGGCTCAATGCGTCCACGTGCCGACGCGCCTTGTTCGTCCATCCAGCGGCGCAGGTCGCCGTCCTCCGCGCCACCACAGCCGCCGAGGACAACCACGCCGAGCAGGCTTACCGCTAACACAAGGTGGATCTTCATTTCGGTGCCTTCTGCGCTTCTTTTGCCTTACGCTGCTTGGCGGCTTCCTCGTCGTCCAAGTAGCGGAAGGTTTTGGCGACCGCCTCCATGGTGAGCGTTAGGTCCTTCGGATCTTTGTTTGTAATCGCGATGTCGTTGAGCGTTACGATCCGCGACAGCTGCGATACGTCGCTCGCAAACGCCCCGACGTCGTGATAGACACCAGTCACGCGAATATCCACCGGAAGCTCAGCGTAGAAGTCTTGCAAGCGCTCACCGGCGGGCTTGAATAATTCGAACTGCAAGCCACGTCCGAGACCGGCCTGATTGATGTCGGAGAGCAGCGCATCCATTTCGCTCTTGCTAGGCAATTGCCGCAACAGCGCTCCGAATTGCTGCTCGACTTCCTTGAGCTGCTGAATATGCAGGTCGAGATTAATAGCCTGCGCCTTTTTCGATGCGAACTCGGCGCGAAGCGTATTTTCCTGGTTTTTCTTCTGCTCGAGTTCGTCGGATTGAGCGCTCCAGCCAAGATACCATGCGGCAACCAAAAGAAGCGCCAATAACAAAAGCAGCGCGCCAATTTTGGCCGGCCACGGCCAGATTCCGATTTCGCGCGGATTGAGTCTGCGAATTTCGTCAAGTGTCATTGTGCTGCACCTTTACTTCGTGATCGCCTGCATCACTTTTTCGCGTGATGACGGTGCGGCGGTTGGAGCGGGCGGCGCGCCGCCCGCCGCCGCTTTCACGGCATTCGGATCTTCGAGTCCCTTGAGACTGATGTTGAGGCTAAATTCGTTGAGGCGCTGATTGCGCTCGGTGACCGCTTTGATCTCAACGAGCTCGGCGCTAGTGAGATACGGCGACGATTCAAGATTGCGCATCAGGGTCGAGACACGCGCGTTCGACTGCGCAAAGCCGACCATGTTGATTTTGTTGCCGGTTTGCTTGATCGCCTTGAGGTAGACGCCGTCGGGCAGTTGGCGAACGAGCTGATCTAGCAGTTTGACCGACGCGGCGCGATTGACCTGAAGCGTTTCAACCACCTGCTTTCGCGCCAGCAATTGCGCGGTTTGCTCCTTGAGCTTCTTGATCTCTTCGATCTGTCCGTCCAGCTTTTTGGTCTCCGCAACCAGTAGATCGTTGCGCCGCTGTTGCGCGGAGATTTGCTCGTCTAGGTAGAGTTTGCCGAGATACCACGCAGCCGCAGCCGCGATCACCGTTCCGAGCAAGAGGAAATTGAATTCGCGCTTTTTCAGGGCGCGCTTTGCCGCGCGATGCGGCAACAGGTTAATGCGAATCATGCGTCAAACCTCCTCAAAGCGAGGCCGCAGGCAACGATGAGAGCCGGTGCATCGGCAGCAAGCTGGCGCGACTTCACGTTGGCGCTGAGTGACATGCCCGCGAAGGGATTGGCAAGCGAGGCAGTGACGTTGGTGCGGCGAGACACCGCTTCGACCAGACCCGGCAGCGAGGCGCATCCGCCGGCCAGTAACACGTAGTCAAGCTGACCCTGCGCGTTCGACGTAAGGAAGAACTGCACGGCGCGCGCCGCTTCGATCGCGAGCGTATCGATGTAGGGTCGCAGCACGTCGTTGTCGTAGTTCGAGGGGAGATTCCCGGCGCGCTTGGCCGCCTCCGCCTCCTCGTTGGTCATGTTGTAGGCGCGCTGAATTTCCTGCGTGAGCTGATTGCCGCCGAACGGACTTTCGCGCATGAAAATCTGTTCTTCATTGCGAAATACATAAAAGCGGGTTGAGGTCGCGCCCACGTCGAGCACGCCGACGTTTTGATCGACACCCTTACCCGGCAATCCCTCGGCCATGCGCTCGTAGGCGCACATCACTGCCATCGCCTCGACATCCACCACGATTGCTTTTAGACCGGCAGTTTCAACCGCGGCCACGCGATCTTCCACTTTTTCCTTGCGCGCCGCCGCGATCATGACTTCGACCTGCGTGGCATCGCCTTCGAGTGGACCGATCACTGCGAAGTCGAGATTAACCTCATCGAGCGCGAACGGAATGTACTGATTAGCCTCACCTTCGACGGCCACCTCAAGATCGGACTCGCGGTCGGTTGCCGGAAGATTGATCTTCTTGGTGATGACCATACTGGTCGGCAGCGCCACCGACGCGCCCTTGGTGCGCGAGCCTAGCTTCCGCGCCGCGCGCTCAATTGCGGCGCCAACTGTTTCCATGTTGGCGACGTTGCCATCGGTCACCGCGTCTCGGGGGAGCGGTTCGATTGCATAGCGCAATAGTTCTGGTTTCTCGGGCGAGCCGGCCAGTTCCACCATTTTGATCGCAGTTGACGATATGTCTATCCCGATCAACGGTGTACTTTTTGCCCCGAAGGCTCCCCGCAGTGAACCCAAAAAATCTTTTTGCATTGGGAGTTTAGGCCACTTTTGTCGCCTGAAACTTTAAGTTGGGGAGTGAGTTTTGCACAACCCCCGTCGGCTGGCAAGCGCTGGAGGGGAGGTGGCGACCTATAATCGGGAAAAAAACAACAGGCAGCGGGTTAGATTTCGCTTTTTCCGTTCAATTTCAGTGGCTTTGGCGCTGTTTTTGAAGCGAATCCAGCGATCCTCGCGCCACTTGATTGTCATTGACCGGGGTCGAAAGTCGATCAGATGTTGAAACGTTGGATTGTCTACGCCGCTTCGGTACTTCTCGGCCTAATGCTGGTGGGTGCCGTGCTGGGCACCTTGGTCTGGACGCTCATCAGCGCCCGCTTGCCGTCGCTTGATGTAATTACCGACTATCAGCCGAAGCTACCGTTGCGCGTGCTTTCGGAGGAAGGTATCGTGCTTGCCGAATTTGGCGAAGAACGACGAAGCCTGGTCAAACTGGCCAATGTCCCCGACGTGGTCAAACAAGCGATTCTTGCCGCCGAGGACTCGAATTTCTACGAGCATTCGGGCGTTGACTGGGTCGCGGTGCTGCGCGCGGCGTACACCAACGCAACCACGGGATCGAGCCAGGGGGCAGGCACGATCACGATGCAGGTCGCGCGTAACTTCTTTCTGACACGAGAGAAGACGATACTGCGCAAAGCCAACGAAGTGGCGCTCACGTTCAAGATTGAACACGAGTTGAGCAAAGACCAAATTCTCGAGCTCTACATCAACCAGATTTTCCTAGGCCAGCGGGCTTACGGGTTTGCGGCGGCGGCTCAAACCTACTATGGAAAAACGCTGGATAAATTGAACGCTGCGGAGGCGGCCATGCTCGCCGGTCTGCCAAAGGCACCGTCTGCGTTTAATCCGTTTACTAACCCGAAGCGCGCGGCGCTGCGGCAGCAATACGTATTGCGCCGCATGCACGAGCTCAACTATCTGAACGACGAGCAGCATAAAGTTGCGCTCGCACAGGCCGAAAAGCCGAGTTTGAAGCGTGATCAATCTCCGCTGATTCACTCCGAGTTTCTAAATGAGATGGCACGCCAGTTTGCGTTTGATTTGGTGGGTGAGTCGGCCTATACGCGCGGTCTAGTCATTTCCACAACGATCAGGGCAACCCCGCAAGAAGCGGCCTACCAAGCGCTTCGGCGTGGCGTGCTCGACTACGAACGTCGGCAGGCGTTTCGCGGTCCGGAAGGCTTGGTTGAACTCCCGGCCTCGAAAGACGCGAACAAAGACGCGCAAGGCGACGCAGTGGACGCAGCGCTCCAGCAGTTTCCCGACAGCGACGATCTGCTGACTGCCGTCGTTCTGGAGGCGAACAGTAAACGTGTGGTGCTCACTCGTGGCGAAGGCGAAACGTACACGCTTGAAGGCGAAGCGATTCGCTTCATCCGCAACGCGCTTGCCGACAACGCGCCGGTCGCGGAGCGCGTTCGGCGCGGAGCTGTGTTACGGATCGTGGCCGACGACAAAACGACCTGGCGGATCACCCAATTGCCGCAGGTTGAGGCTGCTCTAGTCGCGCTCGACCCGAATACCGGTGCGATCCAAAGTCTCGTGGGCGGCTTCGACTTCTACCGCAACCAGTTCAACCATGTGACCCAGGCCAGCCGGCAACCGGGTTCGGCGTTTAAGCCTTTTGTCTACTCAGCAGCGCTCGAAAAGGGCATTACCTCGGCTACGGTAATTAACGATGCGCCGCTCTTCTTCTCTGCGGCGCAGACCGGCGGGGATGAGTGGGAGCCTAAGAACTACGACGGAAAGTTCGATGGACCGATGCGGGTGCGCACGGCGCTCGCGAAATCGAAAAACATGGTTTCGATCCGAATTTTGCGATCTATCGGACCAAGCTATGCCCAGGATTACGCAGCGAAGTTTGGATTCGACCCGAAGCTCACGCCCGCTTACTTGACCCTCGCCCTCGGCGCGGGGCAAACCAACCCGCTGCAAATGGCTGGTGCCTACGCGGTGTTTGCCAACGGCGGCTATCGGGTCAAGCCTCACTTCATCAAGAAAATTGTCGACGCGAAGGGCGCGACGATTTTTGAGGAAACACCGCAAGTCGCCGGGAAAGACGCCGAACAAGCGATCGACCCGCGTAATGCTTTCATCATGACCACGCTGATGCGCGACGTGGTGCGCGCAGGCACGGCAACTAAAGCCATGGCGCTCGGACGCGGCGATCTGGCCGGCAAAACCGGCACCACCAACGACAGCTACGACGCCTGGTTTGCCGGCTTCAACGCGAGCATTGTCGGCGTCGCCTGGGTCGGCTACGACCAGCCGAGATCGCTCGGCGAACGCGAAACCGGCGGCGGTGTGGCGCTGCCGATTTGGATCAACTACATGAAAACTGCGCTCAAGGGCGTGGCGGAGAAACCGCTCGCGCCGCCGAAGGGCGTGATTAGCTCAGCCGTCGGCGGCGATGGTAGCGGTCTAGTGGACGCAACCGCAGTTTCCGACTGGTTCTACGCCGAATTCCCGCCGCGCGCCTTCATCGACCCGCTCACCGGCAACGAGGGCGCACGCAGCAAACAGGACGAGGAAGTGCGCCAGCAGCTCTTCTAGGGCGTGCGCACTCGCCCGAGCCCGAGCATGTCGCATGAGCGTGAAACCCTGGCTGCGGCGGCCGCGCGCTTGATCGTCGAATCGCAGCTGACCGATTGGTCGCTCGCGCGACGCAAGGCCGCAGAGTTGGTCGGCGTGTCGGCGCGCACGACGCCGATGCCCTCGGATGACGAGATCATCGCCGAGATCAAAACCTACCACGCGCTCTATGGCGGCGAGGCGCACGCAGCACAGCTCGCCTCGCAGCGGGAAACCGCCATCGAAATACTTCGGGCGCTATCACGATTCGATCCGAAACTGGTTGGCCCTGTCGCCGAGGGCTGGGCGCACGAGGGCAGCGACATCGTAATCGATATCGCGGCTGACAGTTCGAAGGACGTCGAGATCGAGCTTGTCAATCTCGGCGCAGAAATCGACGCGCGTGAGGGGCGCGACGGCGTTGTGCATCTCAACCTGGATGGTGCCGAATGGCCAATTCGAGTGAGCGTTCGCCCGCCGGGGCGCGCGAACGATACGCGCCACAAAACGCGGCTAACTGTCGCGCAGGTCAAACAGCTACTTTCTGATAAGCCCTAGAAAATAGGCGTTTTGTCATATTTATTATTGATCACAAGGGTTGATTTTGAGATATATTTCTCTAGTTTATTCGGGGCTTAGCTGGCGATAGTTGTTTTGTGTAACTGCATTGCAGAAAAAGAACGCGCCGCGAGCGAATTTCGAGACACGCCTTCGTTTACAGGGGCGACAAGTGAGCGTAACTTCGCTACAGTGCTGTGATGTCCACTCGCCCCGTCTGGAACGCGAAACTTTTTTTGATCGAGCGCAGCGCGAGCGATCCGGCGCGCTGCGCGCAGTGGTATGCCGCGCTATTCGGCGACGAGCTGATTGATCGCGGCGAGGCGCGATTTGAGCTTCGCGGACCGCAACGCCGACTGTGGTTTCGTCATGGGCCCGCCAAGGGCGTGCCAACGATTGTGTTTGCATTCGATAGCACGCAGCAACTGGCCGCATTCCAGGCGCATTTGATCGCCCGCGGCGTGCTGGTGCACCCGTGCCCGGACGCGCTCTCCGACGCGCTTGGCATCAGCGCGTTTTCGATTGCCGATCCGGATCAACGCAACCTCGTTTTTTGTGTTCGACCGCTCGCTCGCGTTGGCGTCGGCGGGCTCGACAGTGCACGCTTGCAGCACTTCGTGTGCGCGTCTACCCACACCGATGAGATGCTTTCGTTTTACCGCGACGTGCTCGGATTTGCCGAGTCCGACCGGGTTGTCGATTCGGCAGGCGGCTTGTCGTCGGCCTTCGTGCGCAGCGATCACGAGCATCACAGCTTCGCCGTTTTTCGTGCGCCTGCGGCCGGTGCCGATCACCACGCCTACGATGTGCCGGACTGGAATGCGATTCGCGACTGGGCAGATCGCTGCGCCGCGCTCGAAATCCCGATCTGGTGGGGACCGGGACGCCACGGTGTTGGCAATAACCTGTTCTTCATGATTGAAGACCCGGAGGGCTACAAGCTTGAGTTCTCGGCTGAGCTTGAGCACATGACGCCGGATCAAGCGCCGCGAACCTGGCCACACGGACCGCGCGCGCTCAACCTCTGGGGCAACGCCTGGATGCGCTCGTAATGTGCTGCTAGCGCGACGGTGCGCGCTTGAGCATTAAGGCTCGCGCGCCCGATCCTTGCCTTTTCCATGGGCGTTGTTGTCGTGCTTCTCGTGCTTCTCGTGCTTCTCCTGCACCGCCTGCTCGCGCCGCACAGCTTTGTCTTCGCGGCGCTGAGCCCGCTCTTCAGCACTTCGTTGCACACGCTCGGGGGCGATGCGCTCGACGCGCTCCTTCGCGACCGCGACCCGTGCCGGTGCCACGGAGCCGTCATGCTTAGCGACCGGCGCGGACTCAATCGGCATCAGTTTGTCGGTGCGCGGCTTGCTCGGGCGCGTCTCGGCGAACGCGTTGGCGGGTGGCGCGCCGCCATCACTGCGGTATTCCTGACTCGGCAAGCGCTCGCGGCGATCTTTTGGCGCTGGCGCGACGCTTCTGTCAGCGGCGGGCTGGGTGCTCGGTGCGCTAGGCACGGTCAGCGTACGGGAATCAGACCGACTTTCAACGCGTAAGCCCTGCGATTCATTGACGACACGCTGTCCGGAAGGCGAAGCGCCTTCGCGAATTACCGGCACTGAATCCCTCATTGATGGGGCAGAAGAGCTTGGTGTCGAACGTGGTGCGACCGGATTCGGATCCTGCCATACCCGCGCCTCGGCGATGTTTCGATTCGGCTGAATCGGTGGCAGCGGTGCCGCAGACATCGCCGCACGATCTTTGCCCATCATCGGCGGCGCGCTGCGCGACACGCCAGGCTCAACGACCACCGCGCTGCCACGAATCGAAGGCTGCACCGAGGCGACCGGATTTGGGTCGCTACGCGCCGCGCGGAACTGCGGGACGATCTCGCCCATCCGCGCCGGTGGCGCGCTACGCAAATCGATCTCTGGCGCGTTTCGCACATAGTTTTGCGTGACGTGACGCCCGGCGATTAAGCCGGCTGCCGCAATGGTGGTTACCGCACCGGGAACACTCGCGTGCACATAGGCAGGCGGACGCCACGGATCATCGCCGCTGTGGCGCACGTACGGCCGATTGACCACGCGCCAGTAGTTCGGCGAATAGGTGTACCAGGGCACGAACGGCTCATTCCAGCCAAGTGGCACCCATGAATAGGTCGGCCCACTCGACACGTTCACGCTCCAGCCATTGCCACCGTAGAACGTAACCAGCGCTGGCGCATAGACCGCGCGACCGACATAGGAGCCCGGACACCACGCCCAGCGTCCGCCGACGCGCACCCAGCGACCGTAGTGAAACGGCGCAAAGCCCCAAGGCGCATCGTCCACCCAGGTCCAGCCCCAGGGCTGCACCCAGCTCCAGCGACCGTAGCGATAAGGTGCCCAATTGGCAGCGACGGTGTTTGGATACCAGACCCGACCGTATTCGTAGCTCGATTCCCAGTAACCGTGGTCATCGAGGTCGCGCACCCCAACCATCCACGGATTGAAATTGCCGCCGTTTCGCGCCTCCCAGCGATCAATCCGGCGATCGCGTGCGGCGACCCAAGCCTCGAAACCGCCGCTTGGTACGCCGCCAAACGCGTAGCGATCAAAGCGCGCGCCGTTCTGGTCGAACGCGAAAGTGTCGCCGCGACTGACCCATTGCACCCGACCGGCGGCATTGAGTTCCGCTTTTCCGAAACGCGTGGTCACGACGCTCGGGTTATAGCCATTGCCTGCGGTGATGAAGTAGAGCCCCGGTTGCACGAACGACACCTCGCCCTGATCGGTTGCAACCCGCATTGCGTCTTTGGGCTCCCATTGGCGAATACGCACTGCCGCAATTCCGCTTGCCAAGCGCGCCACCAGATTGTGATCGTCGAAGCGCTCGAAGTAGATATTGGCACCGCCGGAGAGCCAAACCTGAAGCGGTCCGACGTCGAGCTCAACCCGCCCGCCCTCGCTGACCCAAAGATTGTCACCCGCAGTGACCACATGATTGCGATAGACCGGTTGCCAGCGCTCGTACGGCGTTGCGATTTGTACTTCGCCCGCGTATTCGGCAATCCGTGCGACGCGTCCCGGCGGGTCCGCCAGGACGAGCGTTGCGAACATGGCGAGACAGAGCGCAACAACGGTGCGCAGATGGGCGCTGATCTTCATGCAGCCTCCTTATTGTGAGCGTGATTTCGCACGCTTGATAACGCCCGGCGGGCGCGCAGCGTTGACCCAGAGCGGCGACGGTGTCGCAAGTGGGCGCTAGACTGCTGTATGATTAAACAGTATTTCTGGATTGTCTTGACCCAATAAGTTTTGTGAGGAACGCCACCGATGTCGCTTGCCATTGCACACTCACGCGCCCTCGCCGGGATGCACGCAGAGCCAGTGACCGTAGAGCTGCACATCGCGGGCGGCCAGGCGGGCTTCAATTTGGTCGGGTTGCCGGAAGTTGAAGTTCGCGAAAGCCGCGACCGGGTACGCGCGGCCATCCAAACCGCCGGATTTGAGTTTCCATACCGACGGCTCACTGCGAATTTAGCGCCAGCGGAAATACCGAAAGAGTCGGGACGCTTTGATTTACCGATTGCGATCTCATTGCTTGCGGCGAGTGGCCAAATTCCTGTAAAGCAATTGGCGCAGTTCGAATTCGCAGGCGAGCTTGGACTCAACGGCGATTTGCGACCTGTCCGCGGTGCCCTGGCGATGGCGCTCGCCGCAAAGGCTGCCGGTCGCACACTCATTCTGCCTGCCGATTCGGTCGCCGAGGCCTCGCTCGCCCCCGGCGCACATGTACTCGGTGCGAAAACCCTTCTCCAGGTCGCAGCCCACGTCACCGGGCGTCAAGCCCTGCCCGACACTGTCGCACCAGAGGCCGCCAACGCGCCAATCTATCCCGATTTGTCGGACGTGCGCGGACAAGCGCAGGCCAAGCGCGCGCTCGAAATCGCTGCCACCGGGCGACACAATCTGCTGTTGGTGGGTCCGCCCGGCACTGGAAAAAGCATGCTCGCGCACCGGCTGCCGGGGCTGTTGCCGCCGATGACCGAGACCGAAGCGGTGGAGAGCGCCGCGCTGCTCTCACTGGTGGGGAAGTTTCGAGCCAGCGCATTCGGACATCGGCCCATTCGCGCGCCGCATCATTCGGCGAGCGCGGCCGCCCTGGTCGGTGGCGGTAGCGACCCGAAGCCCGGCGAAATATCACTCGCACACCACGGGGTGTTGTTCCTCGACGAATTTGCCGAGTACGATCGACGTATTCTTGAGGCGCTGCGCGAACCGCTTGAAAACCGCGCGATCAATATTTCGCGTGCGGCGCGACAAGTCACCTACCCGGCGAATTTCATGCTGGTCGCGGCGATGAATCCCTGCTTAGACGGCTATTTCGGCGCGAATGTCTCCGCCAAACCCTGTCGCTGTACGCCGGATCAAATCGCGCGCTACCGGGGTCGAATTTCGGGACCTCTGCTTGATCGGATCGACATGCAAATTCAGGTGCCGATGCTGCCGCCGGAAAGCCTGCGCGAGCGAGCCCAGGACGCGAAGGTCGAGACGACTGCCCAGGTGCGGGAGCGGGTCGTCGCCGCCAGCGATCGGGCACTCGCTCGACAAGGTCGTGCCAATTCGCAGCTCGACGTTGGGGAGCTAAAGACGCACTGCGCGCTCGACGCCTCGGG
>JAAFJI010000062.1 GCA_013298045.1 Betaproteobacteria bacterium | reverse complement strand
GTTTTCGCGAATCGCGATCTCGATCATCTGTGTGAACTGCGCATCGTGCTTTTCGCCGCGACCGACGTTGCCGGGATTGATGCGGTATTTCGCGAGCGCTTTGGCGCAATCGGGATAGTCGCGCAGGAGCTTGTGGCCGTTGAAGTGAAAGTCACCGACCAGCGGAACGTTGCAATGCAGTTTGTCCAAGCCTTCGCGAATCGCGGCGACTGCGGCAGCGGCCTCGGGTGAGTTCACGGTGATGCGCACGACTTCAGAACCCGCATTCGCGAGTGCGAAGACCTGATCGATCGTCGCCTGCACGTCCGCCGTGTCGGTGTTGGTCATTGACTGCACCATGATCGGCGCGTCGCCACCGATTCGAACGTGACCGACTTTGACTTGGCGAGATTGACGACGAATGATGGGAGAGGACATGAACGAAAATTCTCTAGGTTGCGTTCGCGATCGGCATCGCATGCGCGCTTCGGAACATGCGAGCGAAGGGCGTTCGACTACTCAATGCGAAAGCGCGCAACTTCGTTTCGCACATGCATCGAAAAATCGAACGGTTTACCATCGATCGTGAGCGCGACGTTGCTTGCATTGCCGAGCACGAAGAAGAGTGGCGGCTTGAGTGCGTATTCACGCGACGTGTCGGAAAGCGTCTCCGAACTGACGACCTCGCCGCGACTGCGCACCTCGGTCCAGGAACGACCCGTGACCACGAGATTGATTCGCTTTTGTCCAGGGGCGAGTTTCGGTGCGTCGGCGGTCGCAGGCAGTGTCGCAAGCGGCGTCGTCACAATTGCCGGCGCAGGTGTTGGTGTCGGCGGCGAAGCAGCCGCTGCCTGCATCGGCGTGGCAGACGGTGCGGCGACAGCTGCGGGATCGCCCGGCTTTCGCTCGCCAGGCACCGATTGCAGTGTAAGCGACGGATTCAGGCCAGCGCTTGAAAGTAAACCCCCTTGAACGTTGGTGTCTTTCGATAAAAAATCGCTCACCGATTCATTTCGTTTTTCGGGTACTTGCCCAGTTTGCTGAGGCAATGACGCATTTTGCTGTGCAACCGGTTGGTTCGCTGCTACTTTTGCCACGTCGGCGATTGGCAGTCGCGAAACGGCCTTCGGCAACGGCGAGCCATAAAGCAGAAACCACGCGAGCCCGGCGATCAGGCAACCAGCCAGCGCGAGTGGAATACCCCATTTGCTAAGCACGCCGCGCGCCGGTGTGTTGTCTGCGCTCACCTCGCCGATGCCAGGTGGCATGGTGCGCATCTCCCCGACGCTGCTTTGCTGGGCAAAACTGGTGTCGATGGATGCCTCATCGACGTCAACCAATCGTGCATAGCTGCGAAAAAAGCCGCGCGTAAATGTGCGCTCGGGCAGTGCGGACCAGTCTTCTTTCTCAATCGCCGAAATCTGGCGTACGGAGAGTTTGAGCTTTGAAGCGACATCTTCGATGCTGATCCCGGCGCGCTCGCGTGCCGCGCGCAACCGCTCGCCGGCCGATACCTCGGGCACCCCTGGTTTTTCGCTATCAATTTCGCCGCTCATTCGCAGCCCCCGCGATCGACCGCATCGTTAAACGGCGAGTCGAAAAAGCGCGACTTAAGCTGCGCGCGATATTCGTCTTCACGCGACTTATTGCCGAGCTTGCGCTCCGCGCAGACGCCATAGAAGTAGAGCTGCGCGGTGACTTGTTGGGTGCGCAGCCCCGCTTCGACGTTTCGCTGCACGTCTTCGTAGCGCGAGGTTTTAAGCGCGACTGCGGCGAGCCCCTGATAGCCTCGCGAGCTAAACGGCTGCGCTTGCACCAGGCGATTGAAATACGCCTCCGCCGGGCGGATCATCGCCGCAGCTAAGGCGCAGCTTCCCGCGTTCTCCAGCGCAATGTGCGGCGTTTGATAGAGTGGCAACCGAAGCGCCGCCTCGAACTGCTCGAGCCCTTCGCGCGTTTTGTTCAGACCGCAAAGAAATGAGCCGAACTGATTGCGGATATCGCCTTCGTTCGGTGCCACCTCTACCGCGCGGCGAAACGCCGCCTCGGCCTTTGCGTCTTCGTTAAGGCTCGCGTGGACGAGCCCGGTGATGCTGTGGGCAAGACCGTAACGCGGGTCGATTCGGCTTGCCTCACGCAGCTCTTCGAGTGCGATCGCGAACTGTCCGCGCTGCAAGTAATTCGCGCCAAGCTCCGTATGCAGCCGCGCGCGATAGCGAAGCGGATCTTCGTTACTGGTTGCGGTGCCTGCCTGCGAAGCCTCGTCGGCGTTTTCGCCGGGCTTTTTCATATTCGCGCAGGCCGACACCGCGAGCACGGCGGCCACTGCGAGCGCACGGTGGAAAATCCGACTCTTCGATACCGACATCAGTATGCTCCCGTTGAAGGTGCTGTTTTGATCGCAATTGCAATGTGCTGGGTGCGTCGGGTGCGATCCTTGATTTGTCCCGCCAGCTGACCGCAGGCCGCGTCAATATCGTCGCCACGCGTTTTGCGGATGGTGGTGACGATGCCTGCGTCGCTCAAGCGACGTTGAAATGCGAGGATTTGATCGCGCGGCGATTTTTTAAATTCGGAATTCGGAAACGGATTGAACGGAATCAAGTTCAACTTCGACGGCACCTGGCGTGCGATCTTGATCAATTGATCTGCATGTTCGAGTTGATCGTTGACGCCGTCGAGCATCACATATTCGAACGTAATGAAATCGCGCGGCGCATGATCGAGATAGCGATTGCATGCAGCGAGTAATTCTTTGATCGGATAGCGTTTGTTGATTGGTACGAGCACGTCGCGCAGTGCGTCATTCGTCGCGTGCAAGCTCACGGCGAGCGCGACTGGGCAGCGTTGCGACAACTCATCGATCTGCGGCACCATACCGGACGTTGAAACCGTCACGCGACGACGCGACAGGCCGTACGCGTTGTCGTCGAGCATGAGCTCGAGCGCCGGGACCACAGCGTCGATGTTCGCAAGTGGCTCGCCCATCCCCATCATCACGACGTTAGTGACCGGCTGCACGCCGTCGGGTGTGCGTCCAACGATGCCCATGTCGGCTTTGAGCGCACGATCGGCGTACCGAAGTTGACCGATGATTTCCGCGGTCGACAGATTGCGATTGAACCCTTGCTTACCGGTCGAGCAAAACGCGCAATCAAGCGCGCAACCGGCTTGCGAAGAAACGCAAAGCGTGCCGCGATCGTCTTCAGGAATGAATACCGCGTCAACTGCGGAGGTGCCGACGTCGAACAGCCATTTGCGTGTGCCGTCCGAGGCGGTCGAATCGCGAATTGCGGTGAGGTCGCGAATCTCGGCGTGTTGCGCGAGCGTCTCGCGTGTCGCCTTCGCGATGTCAGTCATTTCTGCAAAATCGCTGACTTGCGATTGATGCAACCACTTAAGCGTTTGCTTCGCGCGCATCTTCACACTCGCGGGCTTCTCTCCGATGTGTTCGAAGAATTTCGCGAGCGTCGGCTGGGTTAGCTCAAGAAGGTTTTGCATTTGCGCTACGCGCAGAACGAAAGGACGAATGACGACGTCGCTTCGCGACTATGACGCAAAGCTTTGCCAACGTCGCCGCTCAGTCTTTCACTGTCGTCATTCGCCATGAGCCGCTCGTCTCGTTTTCTCGCTTTAGCGTGAGAAAACTTGCGATTGTGGGAAGAAATAAGCGATTTCCTGCGCGGCCGTTTCCGGCGCGTCGGAGCCGTGCACAGCGTTGGCGTCGATCGAATCGGCGAAGTCCGCGCGGATCGTGCCCGGTGCGGCTTTCTTAGGATCGGTGGCGCCCATCAGGTCGCGGTTTTTAAGGATTGCGCCTTCGCCTTCGAGCACTTGCAGAACGACTGGACCAGAAATCATGAACGAGACCAGGTCGTTGAAGAACGGACGCGCTTTGTGCACAGCGTAGAAGCCTTCGGCTTCGGCTTTCGACAGATGCGCCATGCGCGAAGCGATGATTTTCAAACCTGCAGCTTCAAAGCGAGCGACGATTGCGCCGATCGCATTTTTTGCAACTGCGTCGGGTTTGATGATGGAAAAAGTGCGTTCGATCGCCATGAGGGTATCTCCGTGATTTTTAGTTCGAGAAGGATTGGGGCGCGGCGAGCCAACAAGTGCAACCGCCGCCACTGTTTACATTGCCGCTTTTTCGAAAAAAGGCTTATGAAACAAAGCCTTAAATTATAGCAAGCCAGTGTTTTCCTACTCCGTTGGAATTTGGTAAGTCAACAATGTTCGATATCGCCGCATGCTATCTATGCCAAAGCGCCAGAAAATAGATTACGTATTTAGAGAAAAAAAGCGCCTAAAGACCTATTAATTGGGCAAACAAAGGAGTTGCCATAATGATCACGCTGAACGCTGTCGCTTTTGCTGACGTAGCGAGTGCATCGCTCGTGCCTTCGTGTGCGATCGTGAATCGCGCCTTGCCGGCCTGCTTTCCCTCGTACATTGCGTCGTCGGCGAGTTTCAGAATCGACATGCTGTCCTTGCCTTGCAGCGGCGCGACCGCACAGCCAATCGTGATTGCAATTTTCACTTCGCGCTCGCCGAGCTTGATCGGTTCGTCGAACGCTGCCATCAGCGCGCGCCCCAACTCCTCGACCTGGGCGGCATTGCGCAGTCCGCTCGCGAGAACGACGAATTCGTCGCCGCCTACTCGCGAGACCACGTCGCCGCTCCTCACGCTCGCCTGGAACCGTTTGGCTGCAATGACCAGTAGCTCGTCGCCAGCGTCGTGTCCATGGGTGTCGTTGATCGGTTTGAAGTTATCCAGATCGATCACATAGACCGCGAGCAGGTTCTCCTTGCTGCACCGAGCAAGTGCGACCGAGAGTCCGTCGCTCAAACTACGACGGTTAGCCAATCCGGTGAGTGGATCGGTGTGCGCGAGTGCGCGCATGATGTCGCGTTCGCGGCTGGCGTGGAGCGCAGCCAATCGGATCGCTTTCGTGCGTAAGGTCAGCACGTATAGGAAGGCGAGCATGTCGAGCGTTGCGCCGAACTGAAACGAATGCAGCGTCCAGAAATTCACAGGCATCTTGCCGCGAATGACCGCCGTGATCACCACGACCGAAATCATGTACACCGTAAAAGCGAGCACCAGGTACCAGCCCACAGGATCGCCGCGTCGTGCGCGCTGAATCATTTTCGGAGTCGCAATCGTCGACGGCAGCGGACCCATGACTGTCACGATCACCGACATCGCGCGCAGAGAAATTACATCGAGCGCGTGCAGAGCTGCGATGATTGCAGCAAGTGCTGCGCCGCATTTCATGGTGAGTTCAAACCAGGAGCGTTTGCCGTCGCCGCCGCGGTCGTCTTCGCGCAGCGCCTCTTCAAGAAAAAGAAACGTGCCGCCAATTGCAATCATCGACGCAATGCCTGCGATGTGCCGCTCGATCCAGAAAAAATCGCGCCAAACGTATTGCGCACCGATCCCGAGTTGCAACAGTGTGAAACTCAAGCTACCAAAAACAAGAAGGGCGTACTTTCCGAACAGCCGCTCCCGGGTGCTTGCGTACTGCCCCAGGCTGTAGAGGATCAGGCAGAGTGCAACACCGATCAAAAGCCCCTGCAACATCTGTTCGAAGACACCGGTGTTGTGGAATTCGGCCGGCGACTCGATGGTGAATGGCAGCACCATTGCGCCTCGGGTGTCGATGCGCACGAGCAGATCGTAGTGCGACGCCGGGTCGAGCGCGATCGGCATCGCGTGCGAGCGTGCGAGCAGCGGTCGCGAGGCGAACGGACGCAAGCTGCCGAGCTCGGCCTTCTGCACGATCTTTCCATCGCGCAGCAAATACATATCCACAAAGTTGAGCGGCGGATAGTCGATATCGGCAACCCAGTATCTTGGTGCGCTGAGCGTTGTTTCGATCGGAATGTGCAACCAAGCGGCTTCTGGACGAACCCCGAGCGTCGAATAATGCGCGTCGGGTTTATCGAATTTCGGAAGCGCGGTGATCGCTTGTTCGACGCTCATTGATCGGTCGGTGTCGAACAGGACGCGCGCCTTCGGCCACACTGAAACGATCGGCGTTGAATCGTTGAGTTTCAGACTATCAACCGAATCGCCATGATTCGCGATGGTGACGTTAGAAAAAGATAGTAGACCGAAAAACAGTAAAAATCGGGCTTTCACCAGGAAAAACAGGGCGATGCGAAGGATAGGCGAATAGTTGGCGATTGCAATTTCCGCGCATCGAATCGACACCACGTTGGAGCGCTGCATCATCCGCTTTTAGCGCTTTTGCGTCATCAGCGCCGCCCAATTGCCGTTTCCAGTGAAACGATCTTCCAGGCGGTTGACCCACGCGGGGTTGGCTTGGTCTTGCGACCACTGACCGATCATCTCGCGCATTTGATTGAGTAGTTGATCGGGCAACTTAAGCGGTCGCGTTTGGTCCATCAAGAGTTTCGCCATCGTGTGATAGCCGATCACGCGGCCGAGCATGCGCGAAAGTGAAAACTGCGGAATGAAAAATCGCAGCACGGTATCGATGCATCGAATGAGAAACATCGCGACCGCGTAGAACACGCTTGACGCAAACGAAGCACGTCCGAGAATCCCAAGCTCGCTCGCAACGGTTCTACCGCAAAGCGTTTTGGTGAGCAGCGACGGGATGCCTTTGAATAAACCGATCGGAATCGCGTCTTCCATGCTCTTCATGAGCGCTTGCCCGAGCTTTGGTCGCGGATCTAGATCGCCGGGGCGTTTCGCGGCGTCCGCGCGACCGCGCGCTTGCATTTCTGCGAAGAGTTTTTCGCATTCGCTCATCGTCTGCGGCATCAATTCGCGACGCACACCGAGCAGGTGTGCCATCGCGTTCCACGTATGCAAATAGGCATCTTCATCGTCGGCGCGCAGCCCAACGCCGAGCGTTCTCATGCCACGCAGAAACACATAGTGAAACGTGAGTAGGGTGTACGCCAACTCTTCCTGATTGCAAGGCAGTTGATCGCGCTGTATATCCCAGCCGTGCGCGAAAAGCGTTTGGAACATATCGACCGAACCGACTGGAATATCGAGCGCAGCAATCGCACCGCCGTTTTCGCCATTGCTACTTTGCATCGCGAGCACCACCGATTCCGGATCGCCATGCAGAATCAAATTGCGAATCATCGCGTGGATCAAACGCACCTTGAGCACCTGCGCAACGCCGCTGCCGTCGAGTGAAGTCAACCCGCCCTGCATCATTACCGGGAAAATCATTGCCGCGGTCTGCCGAATGCGATGTTCGGTGTGCTGCTCCAATTGGCCTGCCGCATGCAACACGTCGGACAGATCGGGCAAGACGTAGCACTCGGGCAAACTCGCGCAAAAGAGCAGTAAACACGAGAGCACGCCATGCTCCATGAAAATCGATTCCGCGCGAGCGATCTTCGCGCCATCTGCCCAGGCGGCTAGCGCTTGCGCGTCGAGCACGTAGCGCTCAAGCGCACCCGCGACCTGTGCGAAGTGTTGCGAACATTGACCATCGTCTTTTGGCTGCCAGTTGACCAGGCTTCCGTTCGTTGTCCACTGCGCGATTAATTTGTTCGCAATGCGAATTCGCAGCCAATGCTCAGCATTCGCTTGCAAGAAATCGCTGGCGCTTTGCCCCGCGACGCGCGGCATCCAAACCCCTAGCATCGAAGCTACAGTCGCGTCAGCGAGTGGATCAGCGATCCATTGCATTTGATCGAGCAAGCTCGCGCGGTCGTTGAGCGCGCGCGTTACTTCATTCATTTGGTTTTCCCCACCGCTTTTCTCGTTATCGCAGTGTTTTTAATTACGCCGCCGATTATGTGCGATTAACGGGCGTTTTGGCGAGCTTCACGAGCCGTTCTCGAGCCGCATGACCGATCTCCAGTGTCAAAGCGCGCAACACCGTACTGTCGAGTCGCCAGTGTTGCCAATAAAGCGGTACGTCGAGCGGCCTGTTTCGTTTGAGTTCGCGAAGCGCGCCGCTCTTGACGTGTTCCGCCACGAGCGGGAGCGGATTCATGCCCCAGCCCAAGCCGTTGAGCGCTGCTTCGACGAAACCGTGTGTGCTCGGCAGAAAGTGATGCGGTGGATTGAGTTTCTTTTTTGTGATGGTTTTTAGAAATATCGATTGCAGCCCGTCTTTCCGGTTAAACACGTTGCAGGGCGCGGCAGCCAGCGAAGCATCATTCACGCCTTTCGAGAAAAACCTATCAAAAAAGATAGGGCTCGCAACAGCGACGTAGCGCATTGCACCGAGTGCCAATACGTTGCAGCCTTGCACCGCGTGGGCGTCGGTTGTGATCGCACCCATCACGCGACCTGCGCGCAACAAGTCATTCGAGTGATCCTGATCTTCGACGATTAGGTCGAAAGTACAACCGTGGTCCGCTTGCGTACGCGCGAGCGCCGGTGCGAGCCAGGTCGCGAGCGAGTCAGCGTTCACCGCGATCGCGATGGGCAACTGCGCTCTCGCCTCCGCCTCAATCCCGAACGTCGCCAGCGCTTGCGATTCGAGGAGCTGGACCTGCTGCGCGTGTCGTTGCAACGCTTGCCCCGCGGCGGTTGCAATGCAGGGAGAGCCGCGCTGAATCAACACACGCCCCAAACGTTCTTCGAGTTGCTTGATGCGCTGAGAAATTGCGGAGGGCGTGACGAAGAGCGCGTTTGCTGCGCCTTCGAAGGAGCCTTCGCGGAGGACGGTCGCGAATGCAGAGAGTTGGCGGGTATCGAGTTGCATAAGTTTTTCTAAGGGAGGATTAGAAAGATTAGCTGGAGTAAATCCATGTTAGTCCGTACATTGCTTGGAAACAACCGCTTTGTCCTCTTACTCGCGTCTCATGTCCGCCTCTATCCTCGCGTCCTCACCAATCTTCTTACAAGGCTTCGCCACCTGCGCCGCGCTCATCATTGCAATCGGTGCGCAGAACGCGTTCGTGCTCCGGCAAGGCATTCGCCGCGAGCACGTGTTCGTGGTGGCCTTGCTCTGTTCGTTTTCTGATGCATTGCTCGTGTCACTTGGTGTCGCTGGTCTAGGCACGCTTGTCCAAACGAATCCGCTGTTGCTATCGACGGCGAGGTACGGCGGCGCGGCGTTCTTGATCGTCTACGGTTTCTTCGCAGCGAAACGCGCGTGGCGTCCGGGCGGAGAGGGGCTTTCCGTTACTGGAAGCGGTGGCGCACCGGCGAGCCTAAAAAAAACCGTGCTCGCATGCTTGGCCTTCACCTATCTCAATCCGCACTGTTATCTCGACACGGTCGTGCTGATGGGTTCGCTCTCAGCGCAGTTCGAGGGCGATCTGCGGTGGGTGTTCGCCGTTGGCGCGGTGAGTGCGAGCTTCGGGTGGTTCTTCTCGCTCGCTTACGGCGCGCGGCTACTCGCCCCCGCCTTTGCGAAGCCGCGCGCATGGCGCATACTGGACGCGACGATTGCGCTCGTGATGTTGGGGATCGCGCTGGGATTACTGATTTAAGTGGAATGCCTTGAACACAAAATGGCGTTTACCTGTTAAGCCATATTCATATTATAGAAACGAGATATTTGAGTAATTATTGATATCTAGGCAATAGCTCCCCATCGCCCTATTCAACAGTGCTAAAAACGAATGAGCGAAAATTGTATTTCGTAATTTTCAGTAAATATTGAAAATTCGAAACGTTCGCGATATACTGCACTCATTGGAGCGCAATCTTGATGTGAGTCAAATGATTACGTCGAGGGCGCTCAGAAACCGAGTGCACTATGAACAATCTTTCTCCGCTCACCGCTCAGTTCGTTGCCCACTTCGGCGAAATGGGCTCCCGCTGGGGAATCAATCGCACGGTTGGGCAGATCTACGCACTGATCTTCGTCTCTGAAAAGCCGCTCAACGCGGATGAGATCGCGGACGCGCTGGAGTTCTCGCGTTCGAACGTGAGCATCGGTTTGAAAGAGTTGCAAAGCTGGCGACTTGTGAAGCTCAAACACAACACTGGAGATCGCAAAGAGTATTTCGAGGCCCCGCAGGATGTGTGGGAGATTTTCAAAAGCCTCGCCGAAGAGCGTCGTCGGCGCGAGATCGATCCGACGCTCTCGATGCTTCGCGCCGCGTTACTCGAAACGCCTGCGAATAACGCAGATACGTATGCGCAGGGTCGCATGAAGCAAATGCATGAGTTGATCGAGCTCTCCTCTACATGGTTTGACGATGTGCAACGTCTCTCGCCTGAAACGCTTGCGCGCTTGATGCGAATGGGGTCGAGTGTGAAGACGGTACTCGATATGACCGACAAGTTGAAAGTCGTTGGTCGGAAGAAAGCCACTGGCGAATAGCGTGTGAATCCCGACTTCCGCGCTGCGGAAGAGGGAATATTTCTGGCGACATGAAAGAGCAGTAATCATGGACGAAACCTCACTTCTCCTCGCGCGAATGCAGTTCGCAGCGAACATCACCTTTCACATCCTATTTCCAACGGTCACCATCGCATTGGGCTGGATGTTGCTCTTCTTCCGTTTGCGCTTCAAAGCAACGCGCGACGCGAAATGGGAAGAGGCGTACTACTTTTGGACGAAGGTCTTTGCGCTCACGTTTGCACTCGGCGTCGTCTCCGGCATCACGATGAGTTTTCAGTTCGGCACCAACTGGCCGGGCTTTATGGAAAAAGCGGGCAATATCGCCGGGCCATTACTCGGCTATGAAGTGCTCACCGCGTTCTTCCTCGAAGCGACGTTCCTGGGCATCATGCTCTTCGGTCGCGGTCGTGTCTCGGAGCGCACGCACTTGATCGCAACTTTCTTGGTGGCCTTTGGCACCACGATGAGCGCATTCTGGATTCTCTCGCTCAACTCCTGGATGCAAACGCCCGCAGGCTACGAAATCATTAACGGCAAGTTTCACGCAACCGATTGGTTTGCGATCGTATTCAACCCGTCATTTCCTTATCGCTTCACACACATGCTGATCGCAAGCGGACTCACGATGAGCTTCGTGGTTGCAGGCGTAAGTGCGTGGCAGATCTTGAAAAAGATCGACACACCGGCAACCGCCGCCGCATTCAAAGCGGCGATCGTCGCCGCAGCCGTGTTGATCCCGATTCAAATCGTCGTTGGCGACATGCACGGCCTCAACACGCTCAAACATCAGCCCGCGAAGATCGCGGCGATGGAAGGTTTGTGGAACACCGAAAAAGGCGCGCCGCTCGTGCTCTTCGGCATCCCCGACAAAGAAACGAGATCGAATCTCTACGCCATTGAAATCCCGAAGCTCGCGAGTTTGATCCTAACGCACGATCCGGATGGCGAAGTCAAAGGTATCAACGAATTCGAAGGCAAGCATCCGCCAGTGCTGCAGGTGTTCTGGGCGTTTCGCCTGATGGTTGGCACTGGCATGCTGATGTTGTTGGTGAGTTGGGTCACGCTCGTATACCTTCGTAAGCGCACGCCCGCGACTTTGCCGAAGCCCTTGCTCTACGTGCTCTCAGGCATGGTGTTCGCAGGATGGCTCGCAACGGTTTCCGGCTGGTATGTGAGCGAAATCGGGCGGCAACCTTACATCGTTTACGGTGTCGTGACGGTTGCAGAAACTGCGGCGAAACATGCGCCTGCGTTGATTGGACTCACGTTTGTGGGTTACTTGCTGCTCTACACGTTTCTCTTAATCGCCTACGTGCTCGTCGTGAAACGACTTGCCGAAAGACCGAATCGTGGGCAGGCGTTGACGTTGCCGGTTCATATGCGTGCGCGGGCGCAGTCGCAGGCTCAAGCGGGAGACTAATCATGGATTTCCTAAGCACCGCCCTCCCACTTTTCTTCATGGCCGCGATGGGGCTTGCGATGCTGGCTTACGTCGTGCTCGATGGCTACGACTTGGGCGTTGGCATGCTCTTGCCGCGCGCCGCAAATGACGACGAAAAAGACTTGATGGTCGCGAGCATCGGACCATTCTGGGACGCGAACGAAACTTGGCTTGTGCTCGGGGTTGGCATCTTGTTGATCGCGTTTCCGCAAGCGCATGGCTTGGTGCTTACTTCGCTGTACTTACCCGTCGCTGTGATGTTGCTAGGCCTCACCTTGCGCGGCGTTGCATTCGACTTTCGCATGAAAGCGGGCGATGCGAAGAAACCGTTTTGGAACACGATGTTTACGGCGGGCTCGTTCATCGCGGCTGCGTCGCAAGGCTGGATGCTCGGAAGCTACATCACGAGCTTCAGCGACGGCGCGTTTGCTTACGCATTCAATCTGCTGATCGCGCTCGCTGTATGTGCAACCTACACACTGCTCGGCGCAGGCTGGCTCATCATGAAAGCCGAAGGCGATTTGCAGCTGCGCGCACTCGCGTGGGCACGTAAGGCAACGATTCCGTTTGCACTCGGCATCGCAGCGATCTCGATCGCAACGCCAGTCGTGAGCGAAACGATTTTCAATAAATGGTTTAAGTTGCCCGACTTCTTCGCGCTGATGCCGATTCCGATGGTCACGGCAGCTGCTGTTGCCGCGCTCTGGCACGTGAGCGGTCGCAAATCGATCATGCAAGCGGGCTACGGCTGGATCGTGTTCGCGGCGACCGTGCTCGTACTCGTGCTTGCATCTCTCGGGCTCGCCTTTTCGATCTATCCCTACATCGTGATTGATCGATTAAATGTGTGGGAGGCAGCAAGCGCGACCGATTCGCTCGTCATCATCTTCATCGGCACGGCGATTACTTTGCCAACGATCATCGTGTATACCGTGTTTGTATATCGCGTGTTTTGGGGCAAAGCAAAAGATTTGAGCTACGGTGTTTGAGCCGCACGATTACGCCCTTAGCCTCGATAGCAAACATCGCTTTGAGCGCTTCGAGAAATTGCGAATGTCCGATCACACTAGTACCGTGGCGCCGTGAGCGTAGGAGATAGTGTCGTGCGACTCTCCAGCGCTGCGCTGAGCGTTTTTTGCCGCGTGTTTCGTGGTGCGGGCGCTCATTCGTTTGCGCCACGTTTTGAAGGATCCTTTCTTTAGCTCGGCGCGCATCAAGCAAATCACGGCGGACTCGTCCAAATTGAACTGATGTTCAATGGCTTCGAACGGCGTGCGATCTTCCCACGCCATTTCGATGACGCGCGATACGTCGGCGACATTCAGTTCAACCAAGCTGTTCCGCGCGCGCACGCTTACTAAACTTCGCTTAAGCTTTTTTAACCCAGGCACTACACCAGCCTTTTCCAGCAACTTGCTTTTCTCCGAATAATGGGCAGCCGCCCCACGCGTCGGATTCCTTGCCTTTGTACAAAGCGCAGTTTGTACAAACTTGACCCTTCGCGTACTTGGGAAACTTCTTTGTATCGGTTTTTGTTGCATCTGCCACATAGCCGAGCGCTACGGCTTGAGCGTCTTTCTCGTCGAGTTTTGCTTGAGCGTGCGCAGTTTTCGCAAAGCACGCGCTGCTCGTGGCTGCGGCGGCAACTAGAAGGAAAGTACGTCGGTTCGTGTTCATTGAGTCCTCGTTTGCGCAAGCGATGATGAAACTACAGGGCTGCGGGCTTGCGAGCCGTCCACCTTGTTAATCAAAAAGTCTGACAGCGCACGCGCAGAGCGCCACGCGTCTTCGACACCATTGCCTCCAAGCGCATCACCGCATATCCCGATTCGCAATGAGTCGTCCCATAGAAAAGGCTCGGTCAGAGGGGTAGACGTTGCGGGCGACGCGTATCGCCATCGGTGTGCACCGGCGTAGTGAAAGGTCAACGAGCCACCGAGCCAATCGGCGAATGCGCTTTGAAGGGCGGATAAGGCTTCGCTTGGGCTTAACTCAAGATGCGCCTGACTCCACTCGGAAGTTGCGTGAATGACCCACTGCGCAAGTCCGTCGATACGCTCACGCCCGGGCTTCGCGTCGTTTCGAATGATCTGGGCTAATGGACTGGCCGTAGGATGGGCTATCTCCCAATTAACCGAAGGCGAAGGCTCGTTCGTGACGGCCATCATGGTCCAACACGGCAGCATTAGCATGTTCGCCGAATGCGCGGCAATCAAGCTCTTCTGACTTCGCAGTAAGTTGGATGCCTGCGGCGCTGGGATAGCAACAACTACATGAGAAAAGCCGTTCGCCAAAGCGACGCCAGCGCTCTCAAGCATCCAACCACCAGCATCAGGTCGTAACGCATCGATGGTGCAGTTAGTGCGAACCGGGAGGTCTGTGGTCAGAGCGCGACAGATCGACGGCATATCTGGAAATGGCACCCACATAAGCGACTTGTCGGCAGCACCGTTCTTCTCAGCGCGCGGAGTCCATTGGGTCAAAAGATCGTTCTTCGCTGCTAGTTCGATAAATGAGGCAAATTCCGGCGAGGTTGCATCGAATCCCGGCGCGCCGTGGTCGAAGCGGACGGTATGTTTTGCACCGTTCGCCCCATCGATCTCGACACGCCTGGTCGCCATGCGACCGCCGACACCTCGCGACTTGTCGAAGAGGGCGACGCTCCACCCATCGTCCGCGAGCGCACGCGCGCAGGTCGCCCCGGCGATGCCTGCGCCGATGACTGCAACATTTTGATCGCCGTTCCTCATCAATATCGCGGCGTTGCGAGCGGCACCAAATGAAACACTTGGACGTGCAGTTTGACGGGCAGAGGCCACTTCACAGAAGTGTCTTCGTAGAGGCGCTTGATTGATCGTGCAGATAGCTTCATGACTGCGAGATTATACAAAATACGATACAAAACAAACTCAAAATTAGTTTTCTGCCAATTATTCAGTTAATATTCGACTCAATTCAAACCCGAAAATCAATGAAACGCGTGAGTAAAACTCGAAAAAGCGATTTGGCGAGGACGCAGGATCCCACGTTTCGTAGCGCTGCCGTCGCGCGAATGGTTGCAATGCCAGTGGCCACGTTGCGCATCTGGGAGCAGCGCTACCAAGCGGTGAAACCGACGGCGGCACCGTCTGGGCATCGCCTCTATTCGCCGGCCGATGTAGAGCGAGTGACGTTGCTTCGGCAGCTTACCGAGCAAGGTCATGCGATTGGCTCGATCGCTTCGCTGGACTCAAGCCAGCTTCAGCACATCGCGCGAACGTCCGTACAAACCGATCAAGGGGAACCGCGAGCAACGACCGAACGAGAGCGTGCATTGCGAATCGCGATTGTCGGTCCCGCGCTTGCGCTACGCGTACAGCGGCCGAGCGTCGTGCAGCAACTCCTGCGGAAAGTGCGCGTAGTGGCGGTGTATGAGTCGCTCGAGGAAGCATCAACCTCATCGAACGCTAAGGCTGACATACTGCTTTGGTTTGCGTCCGAGCTGCCGTCGCACACGTTGAGTGCATTGGAAGCCGCTCAACTCGCTAGCGGCGCAAGTCGGCTTGCAGTGATGTATCGTTTCGCAAATACAACCGCTATCGAAGCGCTTTCGAACATGGGTGCTGTCGTTGCGCGTGAACCGAGTGGTGATGAGGCGTTCAGCACTTGGCTTAACTCTTTGAACAGTACGGCGAGTCTTTCCGCGACGGATGGTGCATCGAAGACTCATTCGTCTTCCGATTTAGCAACACGGCTGCCTGCAACCTCGTCGCGCCGATACGACGATGCAACGTTGACCACGATTGCAGGTCTTGAGCCCAAAATGGCCTGCGAATGCCCGGGGCACATCGCAGAATTGTTAATGCAGCTCTCAAGCTTTGAGAATTACAGCGCAAGCTGCGTGAACGAAAGCCCTGCAGACGCCCAACTTCACGCTTATCTGCGCCAGGTCGCGAGTGCGTCTAGGGTGTTGTTCGAGGCGGCTCTCGAACGTGTCGCGAAACACGAAGGTCTCTCGCTTCGCTAGCGAGTCTAACCATGATGTCCGACGCTCACACGAAGTTGCCTCCGTATGTTGCTCTGCTTGGGTATGGCGGCTTGATTCCGTTTGTAGGCTTGGCGAGTTTGCTTTGGCTTGATGCTCAACGCGTCACGACGTGGTCCCAAGCGCTTATCAGCTACGGCGCGGTGATTCTCAGCTTCGTGGGTGCGGTGTATTGGGGCGTCGCGATGAGCGTATCAACGCTGAATGAGAGTCAGCGGCAGCGAGCATTCGTTTGGAGCGTCGCACCGGCATTATTCGCATGGTTCGCAACGATGATGGTTGACGCTGTTGCGTTGCTTATTTTGCTATTGGGCTTCGTTGCGCAATTCGTGCAAGACCATAGATTTGCCAATGCCGCCGGTTTACCGGCGTGGTATCTGCCTTTGAGAAAGCAGCTCACTTTTGTCGTGTGCTGCTGCCTTCTCGCGAGCCTTTTACATAGTGCCATCGGTCGTTGACGCGGTAAGTTGGAAGACGCTTTCGAAACGACACTCAATTCGTGTTTCACAGAGGTAATTAATGTCTGATGTTTTATTAGTTGCAGGGGCTGCGGGCGGTCTCGGTCGAGCGCTCGTCGAAAAGACCGAAGCCGAATCCCCTGACGTCAAAATCGCGGTTGTCGGACGCGCAGGCGATAAATTGCGCGAGGCGTTTGGTGAAAAGCATCTACACATCGTTTCCGATGTTGGCACCCATGAAGGCGCGGTCGCCGCAGTGGCTGCGTGCGTCGAAAACTTAGGGGCACCGACTCGGTTCGCACACTGCGTCGGCAACATCGCGCTTGCACCCGCTGCGCGCACGACCGAAGCACAGTATCGCGACGTGATGCGCGCGAATCTCGATAGCGCGTTCTTCATGCTCTCGTCAGTCATCGCCGCCGCGCGTTCGGCAAATCAGTCAGCATCGCTTTGTTTTGTGTCGACGATTGCGGCGCAAATTGGCATCG
>JAAFJI010000061.1 GCA_013298045.1 Betaproteobacteria bacterium | reverse complement strand
TGCATCCGGTCGTCGCATGCGACACAACTGAAACACACTGAGCGAGCGGTTCGGCGGGCTCTCATGCGGGCGTCCGCCCCGCCTACAAGCCGACTCGATCACGCGGCTCACGAAACCGCGCCCCGCAAGCGATTTCACTACCCGCTCAAAGCGCTGCGGCTGTCTACGGATCGCCGATCATAACGGTCAAGGCGAGCTCAGCACCCTCGATCCGAACCGCGCGAACAACGTTGCAGTCGGCGGCCTGAACGTCGCGGCATACTCGGCGCCGGTCGCCCCGAACCTCGCGCTCGCATTGCTTGCTTTGCTTCTTAGCGGCGTCGGGTTGCTGAAGCAGACGTACTTTGCCGTAGCAAGCGCTAGTTCGCAGATCAGGGCTCGCGGAATGCGAGCCTTTTTTGCCTCGGATTTCGCGTGTTCAGCCGCGCAAATGCAAAGCACACGACATAGCGAGGATATTGCGTGTGTTGCGACAAACGTCTTGCTGCGCCGCGAACTCGCGCAGGGTTTCAAAAAAGTAGTCGCCATACGCTATCGGTAAGTCGAAGAATTGAAACGGACGCAATGAGCCGTATAACTTGCGCGCACTAGTTGTGCTGCGCGATCGACAATATCATTGCGCTCAAATGCCAACGCTCGCCGAAATCAATTGCCTCGACGCCGCTCAGTTTTCCAAGCTGTTCGGCGCGGTGTACGAGCACTCGCCGTGGATCGTCGAGCGGGCGTTTGCGATGCGACCGGCGACCGGATTCGCCTCGCGCGCGCAGGTGCACGCGGCGCTCGTCGCGACCGTGCAATCCGCATCGGACACGGAAAAGCTCGCGCTCTTAAACGCGCACCCTGAACTTGCGGGAAAAGAAGCGGCTGCAGGCACGTTGACGAGCGCATCGACTGCGGAACAGGCGAGCGCAGGATTAACTTCGATGACGGCAGCGGACGTGGCACAGTTACGCGAACTCAACGCGGCGTATCGCGAGAAATTCGGCTTTCCGTTCATCATCGCGGTGCGCAACAACACGCACAGCGCAATCTTTGGCGCAGTGAAATCGCGGCTCGCGAATTCGCATGCAATGGAGCTCAACAATTGTTTGATGCAAGTCGGCGAGATTGCACGATTGCGATTGGTAGATTTGATCGAGGATTGACGATGGGCAAACTTTCCACACACGTACTCGACACGATGCACGGCGGCCCGGCGGTGAACGTTGCGATCGAGCTTTATGCGATGGATGAAGCGTCGCCGCGATTGCTTACTAAAGTGATTACGAATGCGGACGGCCGTACCGATGCGCCACTTCTGAAAGATGCCGAAGTAAAGCGCGGTAAGTATCGATTGGTGTTTCACGCGGGCGATTACTTTCGCAAATGTGGCGTCGCGATGCCCGATCCACCGTTTGTAGACGTGGTGGCGATTGATTTCGGAATCGCGGAAGAGGGTGGCAGCTACCACGTGCCGCTCGTGTGTTCGCCGTGGACGTACTCTACATACAGGGGCAGCTAGCGCTGCCGAGGACGAATGACCAATGACGAATGACGAAATCGTTTTCCACCGCAGGCGATGCGTAAAAAGTCCTCGCGTACGGATACAGTTTTCAACGGCGAGTATTGACCGCGCAGCTTCGCGTCATTCGTCATTCGTCATTCGTCCTTGACCCACGCATGGAAACCTACATCCTAGACTGGATCAACCTCCTGCTGCGCTGGCTGCACGTGATCGTTGGTATTGCGTGGATCGGTGCGTCGTTCTATTTCGTTTGGCTCGACAACTCGCTGGTGAAGCCGACCGATCCGGCGCTGAAAGACAAGGGCGTTGATGGTGAGCTGTGGGCGGTGCATGGCGGCGGTTTCTACAACCCGCAGAAATACATGGTCGCGCCGAAGGCGTTGCCCGAGCATTTGCATTGGTTTTATTGGGAGAGTTATTGGACGTGGATGAGCGGATTTGCGCTCTTCGTCACGCTTTATCTCTTCAACGCGCAAACTTTTTTGATCGACAAAAACGTGTACGCCTGGGGCTCGTCAGGCGCGGCGATTGCGGCATCGCTCGTTTATCTCCTGATGGGCTGGGTCGTGTACGACGCAATCTGTCGCGTGTTTGGGCAGAAGAAAAACGGCGACCTGATCGTCGGCGTGCTCGTGTTTCTCTACGTGATCGCCGCGACTTACATCGCATGCCACTTCTTCGCGGGCCGCGCCGCGTTCTTGCTCACGGGCGCGATGCTGGCAACCGCGATGAGCGCGAACGTGTTGATGGTGATCATTCCGGGTCAGAAGAAAACCATCGCCGCGATGAAGGCGGGTTTGCCGCCCGATCCTGCTCATCCGATGCGGGCAAAGCAGCGCAGTGTGCACAACACGTATTTCACGCTGCCCGTGCTCTTCGCAATGCTCTCGAATCACTACAGTTTTGCGTACAGCGCGAAATACAACTGGCTCGTGCTCGTACTCATCATGCTCGCAAGCGCGCTGATTCGCCAGTTTTTCGTGGTGAAACACAAAGGGCGTTGGGATTACAAGTATTGGGCGATCGCGTCCGCGATTTTGATCGGCGTTGCTGTGTGGCTCGCACCAGCACCATCGAAGACGAGCGCAGTCGCTGCGTCAGTCAAAGCGCCGACGTATGCCGAGATCAAACCCATCATCGAAGCACGCTGCGCAATGTGTCACAACGCACAAGTACAAATGAAAAACGTCGCGTTACACACGCCCGAGCTTGTCGCACAACATGCGCAGAACGTCTATCAGCAAGCGGTCGTCACGCGCGCAATGCCGATGAACAACAGCACGCAGATCACCGAAGAGGAACGTGCGCAACTCGCGGCGTGGTTCAAGGCGGGCGCGAAACCGTAGTCGACGTTGCGCACCGTTCGGCGTAGCGAACAGAGCCTGGCAGCGTCGAAAAAATACACCGAGCTGAGTCGCTCAGGCATTTAACAAATAAGCTTTGCTTGCCGATGCCGCATTTAAAAAGCGTAGTCTGGCCAAGAAAAAACTTAGCGGTATAAATAATTATTCGTCGACGCGCCTTATTTAAAGCGGCAATGCGTCGAGTAGTTATGCGCCTGGTCAAAGCAAATCTTCGCGATCAACGTCGAGCGACGCGCCGCACACTCAGAAGATCGATTTCCCGGTGAAGGTCGTGAACATCTCAAGCGCGAGCGAGCCGGCGTAGCTGTTGCCCGTTTCCTCTAGCGCAGGCGACCAGACGCAGATGCCGCACTCCCCCGGTAGGATCGCGACGATGCCGCCGCCGACGCCACTTTTCGCGGGCAATCCGACCCGAAATGCAAAATCGCCGGCAGCGTCGTAGGTGCCGCATGTCAGCATCAGCGCAGACAGTCGCTTGGTCGAACTCGCGTCGAGCACCGTCTCGTTATTCCACGGATTGACGCCGCGATTGACCAGAAAGCCCACGGCCCGCGCGAGATCGACACAACTCATCTCGATGGCGCAGGTTCGGCAATAGGCGTCCAGCACGTCGCCGACCCGATTGTGCAGATTGCCGAAACTCTTCATGAAATGCGCCATCGCCGCATTGCGCGAAGAGGTTTGGCGCTCCGATTGCGCGACACGCGCGTTGTAGGTTACATCGGGTCGCGCTGAAACGCGACTCAAGAAGCTCGAGGTTGCGGTCTCGGCAGCAGTGAATCGACTGGCCAGAATGTCGGTGATCACCAGCGCGCCGGCATTGATGAAAGGATTGCGCGGGATGCCGCTTTCTCGCTCAAGCTGCACGAGCGAGTTAAACGGATTGCCCGAGGGTTCGCGCCCAACTCGCGCCCACAGCGAATCGCCCTCGCGCTGGAATGCGAGCGTGAGTGCGAATAGCTTCGACACGCTCTGAATCGAGAAGCGAACTTGGGCATCGCCGACGCTGTGTACCGTGCCGTCGAGTTCGACCACTGCCATACCAAACTGTTCGGGCGGGACGTTTGCCAGTTCAGGGATATAGGAGGCGACCTTGCCTTGCCCGATCACCGGCTTGAGGGCGTTGTGGATTCTTTCGAGCGTTGCTTGATAGTCCATGGCGTGCTGCGAAGGAGGGGTTAACTCGCGCGCTTGGAATGAGCGTCGCGCAGATGATGATCGCTCAGGCGATGCGCAGGATCTGCTTCACCCGTTCGGCGAGCGAGAGCGCTTCTTCGAGCTCGGGGGCTGTGCAGGTGACATGCCCCATCTTGCGGGCGGGGCGCGCTTCGGCTTTTCCGTAGAGATGCAGATGCGCGCCCGGTAGTGCAAGCAATTCACGCCAGGCAGGCTGCATCGGCGTCGCGGATTCAAACCAAACATCGCCGAGCACATTCACCATCACTGCGGCTTGTGTCAGTGCGCAATCGCCGAGCGGCGCATTGGCAAGGATGCGCGCCTGTTGTTCGAACTGCGAGGTCACGCAAGCCTCAATCGTGTAATGGCCGCTATTGTGCGGGCGCGGTGCGATTTCATTGACCAGCAGACCACCACTTGGCGTGACGAAGAGTTCAACGCAGAGCACACCCACATAGTCGAGCGCCGTGACGAGTCGCAATGCGAGAGCCTGCGCCTCGACAAAGCAGGTTTCGGAAATTCGCGCCGGCACGATGGTTAGATCGAGAATACCGCCGACGTGCTGATTTTCTTGAACCGGCCAGACCCGAGTGTCTCCGTTAGCTGCGCGCGCGACCAAGACCGAGACCTCTGCCTCGAACGCAACCAAGGCTTCAAGCACGCAGGGCACGCCATTCATTCGAGCAAACGCAGCGCGCAGCTCGACCGGGTTTGCGACGCGCGCCTGACCTTTGCCGTCGTAGCCGAGCGCGGCGGTTTTAAGGATTCCGGGGAATAAGTGCACACCAATCGAGGCGATATCCGCTTCTGACTCGATTACTGCGAACTCGCCGACGGGCAACCCGTTTTTGACGAAAAAACACTTCTCCAGTCGCCGATCCTGTGCGATCCGCACGCTGGCCGCAGAAGGACGCGTTGGAACGAGCGCAGCAAGCTGCTCGAGCGACTGCGCCGGCACATTTTCAAATTCGGTGGTAACGGCCGAAACGCGCGCGCCCAAAGCCGCAATTGCTCCAATATCGTCGTAGTCGGCAACGATTACGTCATCGGCCGCCTGCGCCGCTGGTCCATCGCCATCCGGGTCGAGCACCAGCACCCGGTAGCCAAGCGCCTGCGCCGCATGCGCAAACATGCGCCCCAATTGGCCGCCGCCGAGGCAGCCCAACCATGAACCCGGCGCGAGCATTACGCTTTTTCGGTCATCAACGGCGGCACAATCATCGAGCGCGCAGCCGCCGTTTGTTCATCGCGAAACGAAGCGAGCTGCTGCGCGAGCGATTTGTTGGAAATGCCAAGCATCGCAACCGCAAACAGCCCCGCGTTGGCGGCACCGGATTCGCCGATCGCGAAGGTCGCCACGGGTACGCCTTTGGGCATCTGCACGATCGAGAGCAGGGAATCCTCGCCCCGAAGATACTTAGATGGCACCGGCACACCCAGCACCGGTAGGATTGTTTTCGCGGCGATCATTCCGGGCAAATGTGCGGCACCGCCCGCGCCCGCGATGATGACGCGAATCCCGCGATCGGCCGCACTGTCGGCGTAGGCGAACATGTCATCCGGCGTGCGGTGCGCCGACACAACCTTTGCCTCGAAGCTCACGCCAAAGCGCTCCAACATATCCGTTGCGTGTTTCATGACCTCCCAATCGGAAGATGAACCCATAACAACGCCGACGATTGCGTGATCCCCATTTTGCATGTGCGGATTCTAGCGATTCCGTTAGCGCAGCTGTGGCGGCTTTCGTTGCGGATTTGCGTCAACACCGCGCAGGTGCAGCGCGTTCGGTGAGAACACGGACGCCGCGATGGGCGGCTTCGACGAGAATTCAGCCATGCGCGTTCAAACACTCACTCTATTTCTCAGCGGCTTGCTCTGCGGCTTCGCGCCATCGATTCACGCCAGTGACTCTGCAGTGAAGGACGCCGCCGAGGGTTTTCGCTTGGGCGAAGCGCAGCGAATCGCCGCCGCCCTGCCGCAGGTACGGGGACACGTCCTTGAAAGCTATGTTGAATACTGGTCGCTGCGACTCTCCCTTGGCAGTGCGAGCGCGGACGATGTCGAGCGCTTTCTTGAAAAACACAAAGGCAGCGCGATCGCCGATCGGCTGCGCACCGATTGGTTGAAGCAACTGGGTAGGGTCGAGCGCTGGGAGGATTTCTCGCGCGTGGGCGCGAACTTTGCGAGCGATGACGCCGAGCTCGCCTGCCTGCGCGCGACCGTTCAGGCGCGCGCAGGTGCGACCGATCTCCCGGTGCCGACGGGGGTATGGGAAGAGCGCTTGACCGAGGCTTGCGCACAAGCCTTTGCCGCACTCGCAGCTCGAAACTTGCTCACCACGCAGGATGCGATCTGGCGTTTTCGCAGTGCCTCCGACGGCGCAACGCTGCTGGCCGCGCAGCGCGTTGCGCAAGCGCTGCCCGAGAGCGCACGACCCAGCGAAGAGACGCTGCGTCGCGCGTTTAGCAATCCCGACATCGTCTTGCGTCAGACCGGTTCGACGCTCACCCGCGCGCAGCGCGAAGTCGGGCTCTTCGCGCTCGGGCGCTT
Source organism: Betaproteobacteria bacterium (assembly GCA_013298045.1). Classification (GTDB taxonomy): domain Bacteria; phylum Pseudomonadota; class Gammaproteobacteria; order Burkholderiales; family Casimicrobiaceae; genus Casimicrobium. The sequence continues at coordinate 10,175 of JAAFJI010000061.1, read as the reverse complement.
TGCGCGCACCGACCCTGCACGCGCCGCAAGTGCGTGGCAGGCGGCAAAGCAGCGCTACAGCGAAGACGATCAACGCTACGCGGCAGCAATCCTTGCCTACCACCTCGCCAAGAAGCTCGAGAGCGACGAATCGGTCGCTTGGTTCGCGCGCGCCGGGGACGAGCAAAATCTCGCGCGCCTCGGCGATTGGCAAGCGGCCTGGATTGCCCGAGCGGCGATGCGCGAAGGTCAGTGGGCGGCAGTGCTGTGCGCAGTCAACGCGATGAGCCGATCGTCCTCTGGGCAGCTTGACCCGACCTGGCGCTATTGGAAAGCGCGCTCGCTCGCCGCACTTGGCGACGCGGCTGGCGCGAGCGCAATCTACACCGAACTTGCGAAAGAGTTTCACTATCACGGGCTGCTCGCTGCAGAGGAAATCAGAGCGCCCATGCCAGCGCCTGAGGCGCTTAAGCTGGGCGCGGTGCAACCAAGCGTCGAACAATTGCAGCGGTTCGAGCAATCGGCAGCGACGAAACGGGTACTCAAACTCTCCGAACTGGGGCTGCGCGCGGACGCGGCGCGCGAGTGGTTCAGCGTGGTTCGCGATTTTGGCGACGCGGATTCGTTGACTGCCTCGGAATGGATGCGGCGCAAAGGTCTGTGGGACCGCTCGATCAATACTGCCGAGCGCACCAAGAGCGCGCACGATTTTTCACTGCGCTTTCAAACGCCCTATGCAAACGAAATTCGTCGCGCCGCTCAGGCGGTCGATGTGGATTTGTCGCTCACCTTTGGCTTGATTCGTCAGGAGTCGCGCTTTTGGGCGGAAGCGGTGTCCTCGGCGGGCGCGCTCGGGCTGATGCAGGTGATGCCCTCGACCGGAAAGTGGATTGCGCAGCAGCTCAATGTCAAGGACTACCGCCCCAGCCAGCTCACCAATATTGACGTGAGCACCGGATTCGGTGCGTTCTATCTGAAAAACGCACTCAACAATCAAGGCGGCAGCGAAGTGCTCGCCGCCGCAGCGTACAACGCAGGGGCAGGGCGCGCTCGCGCCTGGCGCGACGACCGCCGCGCGCTCGAGGGTGCGATCTACACCGAATCGATCCCGTTCAACGAAACACGCGACTACGTGAAGAAAGTGCTCGCCAACGCGGTCTGGTACGCGCATCTGGGCATGGGCGGTGAGACAAGTTTGAAGAAGCGTTTGGGTGTAATTCAGCCCAAGCGCTGAATTACAGGACGGCGCACCTTACGGTGCTAGGACGACACTCGCTGCGCGAGTTAGGACGACGCTCCCGTTGGTCGCTAGGACGCAAAGCTATGCTGCGCTTCGCGCAAGGACGTCGCTGCGCTAGGACGTCGGCCTTTGGTCTAGGACGACGCGCTATGACGCAAATCTTTGCGGAGAGCGCTCTACAATCATTGCGTTTCGTTGTTTCACGTCCCGAATCTAATCGCAAAGCGCGCAATACGTGGCAAAGCTTTGCGTCCTAGCGACCAACGGGAGCGTCGTCCTAGGTGCGTAGCACCGTCGTCTTAGCGCGTAAGCGCGTCGTCCTAAAAATTTGATATGCAAATTTTTCTAATTGGTGGCTCCGGTTTTGTCGGCGCTGCAATCTGCAACAAACTTGCAGCGCTCAATCACAACGTCACTGTGCTCACGCGCAAACGCGACAACGCACGAGCGCTCTTTATGTTGCCTACAGTGACAGTGGTCGAAGGCGATGCGTTCGACGCGCCGACCTTGAAGCAGCTCACCAAAGCCAAGCACGTGGTGATCAATCTCGTCGGCATTTTGAACGAGAAAAAGCGCGGCGATTTCGAGCGCGCGCATGCGACGCTCACGCAAGCGGTTGTCGCGGCATGCAAAGCCAATCAAGTTGGAAGATATCTGCACATGAGTGCGCTCGGTGCCTCCGTCGATGCACCAAGCGTTTATCTGCAAACGAAAGCGAAGGGCGAAGATGCGGTTCGCGCGAGCGGCTTGAACGCTACGATTTTTGCGCCGAGCGTGATCTTCGGTCGCGGCGATTCGTTTTTAAATCGTTTCGCGAATCTGATTGCGCTAACGCCACCACTTGCACCGTTTGTCTTGCCGGGTGCAAGCGCGATGTTTCAACCGGTGTGGGTTGACGATGTGGCGCGTGCTTTCGTCGCGGCGATTTCGGATAAGACGACATACAACCAGCGCTATGAACTCGTGGGCCCCACGCGTTATTCGCTACGCGAACTCGTGAAGTACGTGATGGCGCTCAAACATGATCGTCATTTAGTCGTCGGTTTGCCGGACTTCGTCACGTCCTTGCTCGCGATGGGATTGCAATTCGTTCCAACCAAACCGCTCACGCCCGACAACGTGAAATCGATGTCGGTGGACAATGTCAGCGACGCTTCGTTTCCCGCATTCGTCGGTGGGCGTGCGACGCCGCTCGAACAAGTCGCGCCAAGTTATCTCGGGCGCGAAGCGATCATCGACGCGTACGCCGTTGCGCGTGAAAAAGCGGGACATCCTTAGCAACTTTTTTGCGAATCGCCCCGTGAAACGGACGCGTGAGATAGTTCTGACTATCTATTAAGAAAATATAAAAAATTCGCACTAGCTCGGTTTAATGGGGCATTCGAATAGAAAGTTGTTCTGATTTAATGAGCCAACTCGATCCCGCGCTTCGCAAGTATTTCGAGGAGATGGCGGCGCTGTTTCCGCCATTCCCGGCTGATCCCACGCCGTTTCAGCGGCGCGCGCGCTACTGGACGATTTGTGCGCTTGGCCGCACGAGTCTGCCTTCGAGCGTGACGATGAACGATGTCGAACTCGATCTCGCCGTCGGCAAAGTACGCGTGCGTTTGTTCTACGGTCACGACGGTCGCGACGAACCGGTGCCAACCATCGTCTATTTTCATGGTGGCGGTTGGGTCGTCGGCGACGTTGAAACGCACACGGTCACTTGCGCGCGCCTGGCGCACGAGGCGAACGCACTCGTCGCATCGATCGACTACCCGCTCGCGCCCGAAGCCTCGTGGCAAACAATCGGCGAAACGTGTTTTCAAGCGGCGATCGCGATTGCCAACGATCGCAACGCGCAAGCAAGCGGCACGCCGATTGCCGTCGCAGGTGACAGTGCTGGCGCACATCTCGCAGCGATGACAGCACTTCGCGCGCGCGACGAAGGCGCGTTTCACGTCGCGCTGCAAGCGCTCATCTATCCCTGCATCGAACCCGCGTTCGAAACCGAGAGTTACAACCAATTCGCCATGGGACCGGGCCTGACCAAGGCCGACATGCAATGGTATTGGCGGCACTTCGCGAGCGAGCATTTGCACACGAACGATCTGCGTGTTGCCCCTTCGCGCGCAAGCTCACACGCAGGGTTGCCGCCCGCGTACGTGGTCACTGCCGGTTGCGACCCGTTGCGCGATGACGGTCGCGCTTACGTGAACACGCTGCGCGCGCACGACGTGCACGCGGCGCACGACGAATTCGATTCCATGCCGCATGGTTTTTTGCGTATGGCGAAGTACAGCGACGCGACCGATGCGGCAATCGCGCACATCAATCGACGCATCGGCGAATTGCTGCGCACTTCACGAACCTAGCGTGCCGTTCACCTTCATCGCCGATCCGTGGTTTTACGCGCTCGCCGTCCCCGCCGTGCTCATCACGGGCATTTCGAAAGCGGGGTTCGGCTCGGGTGCAGGCGGCATCGCGGTGCCGATGATGAGTCAGGTGATCGCGCCATCTGTCGCTGCGGGCATCATGCTGCCGATTTTGATTGTGATGGATTTGCTCGGACTTCGCGCATATCGCGGTAAGTGGGAATGGTTGTTGCTGAAGCCGATGATTGCGCCCGCCGTGCTTGGCATCGCGATTGGCGCGCTCCTATTCGGCGTGCTCTCGGTCGCCGCGACCAAAGCGCTGCTCGGCGCAATCGCTGTGAGTTTTGCGACCTATCAAGCCGTGCCAGCCCTGCGCGGCTTGAAGTCATGGCTGCCGGAATCGATTCGTTCCTGGCTCTGGTGTGGACTCTCGGGATTCACCTCGACGCTCGCGCACGCGGGCGGGCCGCCGGTAACGGTTTATCTTTGGCCAAAACAACTTGATCGCGTGCAATTCGTCGCGGTGACGGTGGTGTTTTTCGCCATCGTCAATGCGGTAAAAATTGTGCCGTTTGCAGTGTTGGGGCAATTGAACGTGAATAACCTTGCGACCTCGCTTGTGCTGATGCCGCTTGCGCCGATCGGCGTGTGGATCGGTGTGCGGCTCAATCGATGGATGAGCGACACAACATTTCGCAATCTGATGCTCGTGCTGACCTTTGCGCTCGGTTGCCGTTTGCTGTTTGAGGGCTTGCGATGAGCGCGACGTCGATGGCGAAATCAACGAACACAGCAATCACACTCGTTGCCGTTGATTGCGCCTACCCCGCGCTCGCAGCGAAAGCCTTGCGGCGCTCTGCGGCGCTGCTGCCTGTCGCGCGCGTGCTCTTGCTGACCGATTCGAAAGAGCGCTACGACGGCGTAGAAGTGGTGAACATCGCACCAATCAAATCGCGCGCCGCCTATTCGCAATTCATGCTCAAGGCGCTTGCGGATCACATCGCGACCGACTACGCGCTCGTCGTGCAGTGGGATGGTTTCGTCATTCACGAAAACGCGTTTGCCGAAGAGTTTTGGAACTACGACTACATCGGCGCGAAATGGCCGCACGTGAAAGGCGAGTTTCGTGTCGGCAATGGCGGGTTTTCGCTGCGCTCGCAGCGACTTCTCAATGCGTTGCGCGACAACGCCATCGAGTTTCGCGAAGACGAAAACGAAGACGAGTCGATTTGTATTCGTTATCGCGAATATCTTGAAGCGAAGCACGGTATCGCGTTTTCCGACGAGCGCGTCGCCGATCGGTTTGCGTTTGACGTATCGCGCCCCGTAGGGCGAACGCTCGGATTTCACGGTGTATTCAACTTCTGGCAAGTGCTTGACGCCGACGCCCTGGTTGAATTTGCGCGAACAGCGCCAGAGCCCATCGCCCGAGGTTTGGGTTTTTCGGCGCTCACAAAGAACTTAGTCGAGTTAAAGAGAAATTCAGTTGCAAATGAATTTTTAACGAGGCGATTGGCGTCGGTGCCGCACGATACAAGTGCACTCGCACTCAGAACCGAGTTGCGCTCAAGGCTTGCGCCGCCGGTGGCGCAGATCAGCGCAGCCACGCCGAGTGCCGAGATCAAAGCGCCTGCGTCGCGCAACGATCCCTGCCCCTGCGGCAGCGGCAAGCGCTACAAGGAATGCCACGGGAAGGTCGGCGTGGTCAGCGCAAGCGCTGCGTCGCAGCCGCTCGACATCGACGCGAGTATCGCCAGCGCGCTGCAACTGCATGAACAAGGCGATGTTCAGGCCGCGGTCGCGCTCTACTCGAAGGTCTTGCAAGTCGAACCCGAACATCCGGTAGCGCTGCACTTTATCGGCCTCGCGCAGTATCAGTCGGGGCAGCCGAGTGCGGCACTCGAAGCAATGTGGCGATCGCTCGTTTTCTCGCCGCAGGAGGCGGAGTTCTTCAGCAACTACAGCGCCGCTGCGTGGATGGCCGGGCGCTATGACGAAGGCAAATGGGCGGCCGATCATGCGATCGCGATTGATCCAGTGCATCCCGGCGCACACAACAATCTCGGGTTCAATCTGCGCTCGCTTGCGCGAATCGATCAATCGATTGCCGCATTCGACCGCGCGCTCGAACTCGCCCCCGATTTTGACTACGCGCGCTGGAATCGCACCTTCTCTCTGCTCGCGAAAGGCGACTATGCGCGCGGATTCGCCGACAACGAACTGCGCCTTAACTTTCCGCAAACGCAACCGAACGGGAAAATTCCGCCACGGACGCCACTCTGGCGCGGCGAGCCCGCCGCCGGAAAGTCGATTCTTTTGATCTGTGAGCAGGGGCTCGGCGATACCTTCATGTTCGCGCGCTTCGTGCCGATGGTTGCCGCACTGGGATTGCGCGTTGTGTTCGCGGTGCCAGCATCGCAGCTTGCGCTGATGGCACAGTCGCTGCCTGGCGTCGAGGTAGTCGCACTCGGTGCTCATGAGGCGATGTCGTTTGATTATTGGTCGCCGCTCTGGTCGCTTAGCTCGTCGCTCGCGATCACGCTTGAAAATCTCCCCGCGCCGCGCCGCTTTCTGCGCACCCACGACGCCGATGTCGCTCGCTGGCGCGCACGTCTGGAAGCCTTGCCGAAACGCGGTTTGCGCATCGGACTTGTGTGGCAAGGCCAATTCGCAGGCGGTGACGATCAATACGCTGATCGCTCTATCGCGCCGCGCCTCATCAAACGCTTTATTGAAGAGAATTTCACTCATACTTGGATATCGCTACAACACGGTGCAATGCCAATTTCTTCAGGGCAAATCCTGGACTGGTCGAAAGAGACGGTGGCGTTTACCGAAATGGCCGCCTTGATCGACGCGCTTGATCTGGTCGTGTCAATCGACACCGGCGCTGCCCACCTCGCGGCGGCGCTCGGCGCACGCACCTGGGTGCTGCTGCGGCATGCGGGCGATTGGCGCTACGGCACGGCTGAACAGAACGGCGAGCACTGCGCTTGGTCCCCCACCATGCGCCTGTTTCGACAGGACGCGTCGCGGCGATGGGAGCCGGTGCTCAAGCAATTAGGCGAAGCGCTAGACGGGCTTTAGCAGGGCGACGACGATAGCGCGCCGTCAGCGGACTACATGGCGTACGCTGCTGCGCGAGACTGCGACCTTGCAGCGGGCTTGTCCGCCGAGTGTTGCGAAGAGAGATTCGTGACCGACGCCACTGCGCACCGCCCACCGCCACCGACGCCGCGCCTGCTCCAGGTTGCTGCACCGATCTACGTCGAACTCACGCTCGCCATTGGTGTGGGCATGTTTGCGACCTGGCTCGTATCGCGCGCAGGCGATGAGGCAGCTGCTGCCTTCTCGCTGGGCAATCACGTGATGACCTTGTTGCTGATGCTGTTTCGCATCGTAGGTGCGGGCATTTCGGTATCGGTGTCGAACCGAATCGGTGCCGGAGACCGCGATGGCGCGGCCGCAATCGCGCGCAATTGTTTTGCAGCTGCGGTCTGGTCGGGGCTCGCGATTGCGCTCTTGGCGTACTTCGGCGCAACGCCGTTGGCTGCGCTGATGCAGACGCCGCCTGAGGTGTTACCGCTCGCCGTCGGGTTCATGCAGGCAATGGCACTTGCGATCGCGCTCGACGCCGTCAATACGACGCTCGCGAGTGTGCTGCGTGCTCATCTTTTTGTACGCGACACGCTCAAGGTTTTTATCGCGAGCAACGCACTCCAGGCGGGGCTCGCGTACGTGCTTGTGCCGCGATTTGGCTTGCCAGGGTACGCGATTGCGGTGAGCTTGGCCTACGCACTTGCGCTTGCACTGCATTTACTTTTTTCGCGCTGGCGTCTCGGCTTTGTGCCGCGCTTGACCGAGCGCGCGCGCGACTGGTGGCATGTCGATTTGCGCGTTCTGCGCCCGGTACTGCATGTCGGCATTCCGGCGGCGGCGGAAAACATCGCCTATCGGCTGGCATTTATGGTGAGCGTCGCGGTGGTCGGCTCGCTTGGCGGCAGCGCGCTCGCCACCCAGGCCTATGTGCTGCAAATCAACTACGGGGTCTTGTTGTCTAGCCTTGCTATCGGTCTCGGTGCAGAAATCATCGTGGGTCACCGGGTTGGCGCGCGCAAATTTAGCGCAGCCAATCGTCTGGTACGGCGTGCGCTCGGATTGGCGATGGTAATCGTGACCGCGCTGGCGACGCTGGTTGCCCGCTTCGGTGAGCAAATTTTAGGTATGTTCACGAGCGATGCCAACATCGTTGCACTCGGCGCGATTCTGCTCTGGTGGAACGTGATCCTCGAACCGGCGCGCGCGTTTAATCTGATTGTCATCAACGCGTTGCGCGCCGCTGGCGATACGCGGTTTCCGGTGGTTGCCGGCGCCGCCTCGATGCTCGTCGTTCTAGCCAGCGGTTCATGGTACTTATGCAGTGTGATGAAGCTCGGCCTTGTGGGCGTCTGGATCGCCTACGCCGCCGACGAATGGCTGCGCGGGCTTATGATGTGGTGGCGCTGGCGATCACTCATGTGGGTGCCACACGCGCGGGCCGTGGTGCGGCGCACCCGGCGAGCCAGCTAATGTGATCGATTGCAAAAATCTGGAGTAACTCATGAACATCTCACGACCTAAGCTTGTGGCCTGGATGAGCGCGGCACTCTCTGCACTGATTCAAGCGCAAACACCGATGCGTGTGATCGACGTGCCTACCCGACCAGGCGTGACACAGCGACTACTGGTTTTGACACCTGACCAACCGAAAGCGGTGGTGCTGCTGTTTGCCGGTGGTCACGGCGGCTTGCAGATTGCGCTCGACGGAACGCTCGGTTGGGGGCGCAACAATTTTCTGGTGCGCTCGCGCGAGCGTTTTGCGGCGCAGGGATTCATGGTCGCGGTCATCGATGCGCCATCGGATATGCAGCGCGCGCCGTTTCTACAGGGTCAACGCCAGCGGCGCGAACATGTTGCCGATGTTCGCGCAGCCATGACATGGCTCAGGGCCGAGACCAAGCTGCCCATCTGGTTGATCGGCACCAGCCGTGGCACCCAGTCGGTAGCTTATCTCGCCACGGAGCTTACCGACGCCGAGCGACCCGACGGCATTGTGCTCACTGCAAGCGTTGTGCAAGATAAGCGCGGTCGCCCCGTACCAGCGATGCCACTGCACAAAGTCACGGTGCCGGTGCTCGTCGCGCACCACGAACGCGACGACTGCGTCGCCTGTCCGTATGCTGACGTGGTTCCGATGATGAAGCAATTTACGAATGCGCCGCGACAAAAGCTGCTGACATTCACCGGTGGCGTGAGCGAAGGCGACCCGTGCGAAGCACTTGCCCACCACGGCTTCAACGGAATCGAGAACGAGGTCGTGCGCCAGATTGCGGCGTGGATTTCCACGAAATAGGCGTACATTTCCGATCAACAACCTCGCAAGGAGACTGCCCATGACCCTCGCCGCCAACGTGTGCGTCGCGCTTATTGCACTGCTTCACGTCTATATCTTGGTGCTCGAAATGTTTCTCTGGGACAAACCGCGCGGAATGAAGGCGTTCGGTCTGACGCAGCAAATGGCGAGCGCAACCAAAGTGCTAGCCGCCAATCAAGGGCTGTACAACGGTTTTCTTGCTGCGGGCTTGTTCTGGGGGCTCTATCTCGGCGCGGCAGGTTTCCAGGTTAAAGTATTTTTCCTGCTCTGCGTTTTAGTCGCTGGCGTGTATGGCGCGCTGACTGCGAACAAGCGAATCTTGTTTGTTCAGGCAGTACCGGCGGCGATCGCCTTGGCGCTCCTCTTCGCGTCGGCTTGATTGACAAACCAATTCGCACTGCGTCGCGGCTTCTAAACGTTTCGCCCAATAAAATATAAATATTAGTTAATTCTTGTGATAAGACGATAACGTAAATCTATTGAATTTATCGTTTATTCCACGGGGCGTAGCGTCATAAACTTGTTAGTTTGCTACGCGTGACGATCGAAATCGCGTCTGAACGAATGCATCGAACGCCGCTTCGTAGCTTGAAAACGGCGGCACGTGACAGCGCCCCTCGATCAGCACGATTGGCGACGCGTTTGCCAAGCGCACATTCAACTGGCGTGCCGAGGCCAGTGGCGTCACTGGATCGTCGACACAGTGAAACTGCTGCACCGGCACCTTCACCCGGTCGGCCGCGAGATCCGCGCGAAATTGATCGCGAAGCAACCAGCGAACCGGCAACCACGGATAAGCACGCGCGGCCACATCTAGCGCCGAATCGAAACTCGAATCGAGCACGAGCGCCGCGACCGCCACCTCGCTCGCCAGTAAGTTCGCAACCGTTGTGCCAAGCGACTCGCCGAAGATCAAGATGCGGCTCGCCGCGACCCGCTTGGTGTCGATCAACGCGTCGTAGGCGGTGCGCGCATCGATGCGCAGGCCGGCTTCGGTTGGCGAGCCGGTTGATCCACCGTAGCCGCGCCAGGAAAGCGCCATCAGCCCTGCACCAGACTGGGTGATGCGCGCGAAACGAGCCGCCCGCGAATGCAGATTGCCACCGTTTCCGTGCAGATAAAGAAACACCGGTTGAGCCGCATCACGCGGTGCAATCCACCAGACGATCAAGCGCTCGCCGTCACT
>JAAFJI010000060.1 GCA_013298045.1 Betaproteobacteria bacterium | reverse complement strand
GGTGTTCACGCAAACGATGTGGTCGTGCTTTTCGCCGTCGGAGAGCTCGAAAATCGACTTGCCGCCTTCGAAATGGTGACGCTTTAGCAGGCCGGCCTGTTCGAACTGGGTGAGCACACGGTAGATCGTGGCCAAACCGACGTCGAGCCCCTCATCCATCAGCAAGCGATAGACATCCTCGGCTGTCATGTGGCGCACCACCGAGTTCTGGAACAAATCCAGCACTTTCATGCGCGGCAGCGTGGCTTTGAGTCCCGCGTTTTTGAGTTCTTGTGCGCGTGCCATTTTAGAGTTAGGGATTTGGGTGAAGGGAGACGGATGAGCCTTCCCGCAGTTGTCGGGCGCGAGACGGCTAGAAGCGAGCGTTGGCTATCATACTGAGTTCCGGCGCGCTACGCCAATAGGGTAATTGTTTCTCCATGATTCGCCAGTTCTCGTTTCTTTCGCTGATCGCGCTTATCGCAGCAGCTGTGCTCTCAGGCTGCGGTCTCGTCTACAAGATGGAGATCAATCAAGGCAACTATGTCACCCAGGACATGGTCGACAAACTCAAAGAAGGGCAAACGCGGCAGCAAGTGCGCTTCATCTTGGGCACGCCGGTGACCGAAAGCGTGTTTCACCCTGATCGCTGGGATTACAACTTCTCGCTCGCGCGGCGCGGCAATCGTGTGGCGGCGCATCAGCTGACAGTCGTATTCGAGAGCGACAAGCTCAAAAGCTGGGCGGTAAAAGACGCGCCCAAATCGCAGATGGTCGATCGTGATCCTGCCTATGCGGCAGTGGATCCGAGCGTGAAAAAAGACGACGGACCTGGGTTCTGGGAGCGGCTGACCGGCTGGTGGCGCAAGTAAGCGGTCGAAACGCCCTGCACTGCGTCTCACTACGACCGCCCGGTGTCTACGGCGGTGATTCACGAGGAGAACAGATGACAAAAACCAATCTAGCGATTGCCGGGGCGTCGGGTCGCATGGGTCGGATGTTGCTCGAGCAGGCGGCCCTCGATGCCCAAACCCAGTTGGTCGCAGCCCTGGATGCGACCAACAGCAAGGCGATCGGCGTGACCGCCCGCCTCTTCGGCGGCAATGCCGATGTTTTCGTCACCGATAACGCGAGCGCCCTCGAGCGCGGCGACGTTCTCATCGACTTCACCCGCCCGGAAGGCACGCTTGGCTACCTTGAACAGTGCGAGGCGTGCGGTGCAGGTATGGTGATCGGCACCACTGGGTTCGATGCGGCGGCGAAGGCTCGGATTGAGGCGGCAGCCAAGCGTATTCCGATCGTGTTTTCGCCGAACTTCTCGGTCGGCGTAAACACGCTGTTCAAGTTGCTCGAATTTGCCGCGAAGTCGTTAGACGGCTCATACGATGTCGAAATACTAGAAATGCATCACCGTATGAAAGTAGACGCACCGTCAGGCACAGCGCTCAAATTGGGCGAAATCATTGCCACCGCGCAAAACACTCGTCTCGCCGATCGCGCAACTTACGCGCGGCAGGGGCATACCGGCGAGCGCGTGCGTGGGGAAATCGGCTTCAACGCGATGCGCGGCGGCGACGTGGTTGGCGATCACACGGTTGTATTTGCGGCGCTCGGCGAGCGAATTGAGCTCTCGCACAAAGCCTCAAGCAGGGTGTCGTACGCGACTGGCGCAATTCGAGCCGCGAAATTTTTGAGTGGACGAACCAGCGGTTTGTTTGATATGTTTGATGTATTGGATTTCCCCCGATAAGGCGGGGCGATCGCGCAAGCAACGACAAATGAGGGATGGTTATGCAGTTTCGCTGGATCGGTTGCGCCGCAGTCGCTGCGTGCTTGTTTGTTTCCTGCTGGCCACAAGGTAGCGTACGCGCGGCACCGCTTAAGCTCGTCATTCACGACGATACGGGTAACGAAGGAGAGGTCGCGCCGGACGCAGCGCGCTACACGCCGTTTAGGCAAGTGATCGAGAAAGCAGTCGGGCGACCGGTGGAAGTTGTGGCGACACGCGATCGTCGCCGCGTCACCGAGATGATGGAGCGCAATCAAGCCGACGTGTTTGTGACGCACGGTAGCGACCTTGCAGCCAATGCACTGGTCTCGCTCGGCTACAACTTCATCGTTGCCTCGCGCCCCGACGTAAATGTGCTGTTTTTCGGCAAAGGCGCAGCGGTCGAGAACTTGAAATCGCTGGCCGGGCGGACGATAACAATGCCGCGCGCCGATACTCTGGCCGGACAAGTCTGCTTGGCCGAGCTGCGTGACTTTTTGGGTAATCAATTCACCGCGCATCACAGCCGCGAATTTAGCGCGCTAATTTGGTCGGTGGATAACGGCGTTCATCAGATTGGCTGTATGCCAAGCTTTGCTAAAGCGAAGGATACGTTGGTCGGCAAAGGCTTGAAAGTGATCTATGAAGGACGCCCCGTGCCCGCCATGCCGGTGGTTGGTGCATTGGTGTTGCCGGCGGCCGATCGCGCGGCAATTGCCAAAGCGCTGTCGAACCTGGAAGAGGACGGTCCTGGAAAGGCGGCGCTGCGGGTGGTGGGCGTCTCCGCATTCACCGAAGGTGGCGAAACGCGCTTGCGCGCGTTGGGGCCTTGGCTCAAGCCCAGGTAGCTTGCCACTTTTTTGGCGCGCAAGCCGATGGCAATTTTTCTCGTTCGGCACAGCGCGCCGGATGTCAGACCGGGCATTTGTTACGGTGCGAGCAACGTGCCGGTACACGAGGCAGAGTTCGCACGGGTAATGCCGCTTGTCGATGCGGCGCTGCCCCGCGTTGCTCTCATCGTGACCAGCCCGCTCACCCGTTGTCGACGGCTGGCAGACTTTCTTACGCTGTCTAGCCCCGATCGCGAAGTGGCGATAGACGAACATTTCGTCGAACGCGATCTGGGGCGCTGGACGGGAATGCATCGCGACGATATCGTGAAAGATGACGCTGCCTTCGCGAAGAACTTTCTCGATCACTGGCCGCCTGCGCAGATTGATGGGGGTCAGCGAGTGTTGCGAGGCGACGGTATTTCACCGCAGCTGGGGGCTGGTGAATCCGCGCGAGCAATGGCAAAGCGCGTACTTGCCGGATTCGAGAACGCGTGGGAGCGAGCGGCCGGACGCCCGCTGGTCATCATCGCGCACGCGGGACCGATCGCCGCCATCATCGCGCACTGGCAGGGTCAGCCCTTTGCGCGCGGTATTCGCCCAGCGCCGAGTTGCGGCGACGTTGTTCAACTTTCGCTACAAAATGGTCGCCAGGAGGCGCTAATTGTGCGTCGCGCTTCACCGCCGGCGGAACAAGATGAGTTTTAATGGTAACTATTTCTCGCTTCGCCTTATTTGGCATAAATAACGCGAGTTTTTTATAAGTTATTAGCTTACACAATTTTTTCTGGATAGTTGATATTATTACGGGCTAAAGCTTGGATAGTTAAATTGGTTGAAGCGCCTAAATCGGTATAATTCGATCGCTCTAGGTCACGGGATTTCACCTTCGGAAGCGTTCGCTTCACGAGCAGGACGAAGTCCCGTTTTGCATATCTAGGGTTCCGCAATTTGTTTTCCCGTCTTCCTCGCGTGCTGAGAGCGAAGGCACAGATTGCAGCGACCGAGCTAAACACCATGACAAGCCTTATTCCCTCCTCCGTCCCCGCGATTCTCGCGCTCGCCGACGGAACGATTTTTCGCGGTCGCTCAATCGGCGCCGCGGGCCAAACCACTGCCGAAGTCGTGTTCAACACGGCAATCACGGGCTATCAAGAAATCTTGACCGATCCGTCGTATTGCGGCCAATTCGTGACGCTCACCTATCCGCACATTGGCAATGTGGGCGTCAACAAAGAAGACATCGAATCGCGCAAAGTGTTTGCAAGCGGTTTGATCGTGCGCGATCTCTCGCTCGTGGTCTCGAATTTCCGTAGTGAGCAGACGCTCGATGCGTATTTACGAGGTGCGGGTGTGGTTGGCATCGCCGATATCGATACGCGCAAATTGACGCGCTTGTTGCGCGACAAGGGTGCGCAGAACGGTTGCATCCAGGCCGGCGACGGCAATATCAATGAAGCAACAGCGGTTGCTGCCGCGAAAGCAGCGCCGTCGATGGCTGGGCTCGATTTGGCGAAAGTGGTTTCGTGCGACAAACCGTACGACTGGGATGAAACGGTCTGGGCGCTCGGCAAGGGGTACGGTAAGCAAACTGCGCCTAAGTTCAAAGTCGTCGCCTACGACTACGGCGTGAAACACAACATCTTGCGCATCTTGGCCGAGAAGGGTTGCGCGCTCACCGTGGTGCCCGCGCAAACGCCCGCGAAGGACGTGCTCGCAATGAAACCCGATGGCGTGTTCCTCTCAAACGGGCCGGGCGATCCTGAGCCGTGCGATTACGCAATCAAGGCCATCAAAGAAATCGTCGCGAGCGGAACGCCAACGTTCGGCATCTGCCTCGGTCATCAATTGCTCACGCTCGCGTGCGGCGGCAAAACACTCAAGATGAAAACGGGGCACCACGGCGCGAATCATCCAGTGAAAGATTTGGACGACGGTCGCGTGTTGATTACTTCGCAGAATCACGGATTTGCCGGCGATCCGAACTCGCTTCCGAAGAATGTTCGCGTGACGCATGTGAGCCTCTTCGATGGCACCCTGCAAGGCATCGCGCTGACCGACAAACCAGCGTTTAGCTTCCAAGGTCATCCCGAGGCAAGCCCCGGTCCGCATGACCTCGAATACTTGTTCGATCGCTTCATTGCGATGATGAAAAAGTAATGCGATGTCGAAACAAAAGCGCATCCTGCTGATTCGTCACGGCGAAACCGAATGGAATCGCATCGAACGCATTCAAGGCATGGAGGACATTCCTCTGAATGCGATGGGGCTTGCGCAAGCCGAAGCGGTTGGCGTGGAACTCGGGAAGATCGTTCGCGGTGACGCGGAGCTCGTCTCCAGCGATCTCGTGCGCACGCGCGAGACGGCGAAACCGATCATCGAAGCAACGGGCTTACAGGCGCGTTACGACGCACGTTTGCGTGAGCGGCACTTCGGAATTTTGCAAGGCAAGACCTACACCGAATGGCGCGAGATGGATGCTGAAGGCGCGCGTCGTCACGCCGAAGGCGATCAGGACTACGGGCCTGAAGGCGGCGAAACCGCGCGCGAGTTTTATCTGCGTTGCGTGAACGCGGTGACCGATCTCGCGATTGCCTGTGACGAATCGACGTTGATTCTCGTCACGCACGGCGGTGTCGTGAGTTCGATGTATCGCCATTCGCAGGGTATCGGCGCGATGGGTTCGCGCACGTGGAGCGTGCCGAATGCGTCGATTAGCGAATGGCGATTCGATGGCGAAAGATTTTTTAATGAGCGTATTGGCGATGATTCGTTTCTCGCCGATGCGCTTGATGAGGTAGATAGATAACTAGCTGTCATTCCCGCGAAGGCGGGAACCCAGTCCGAGATGAACGCTCGCCACGAGTGCCCGGTCTGGGTCCCCGCCTTCGCGGGGATGACAAAGAGCAAATTGAGCGCGATATGCCAAAAAGAACTGACATCCACAGCATCCTCATCATCGGTGCCGGTCCGATCATCATCGGTCAGGCTTGCGAATTCGACTACTCCGGCGCGCAGGCTTGCAAAGCGCTGCGCGAAGAGGGCTACAAGGTGATCCTTGTGAACTCGAATCCGGCGACGATCATGACCGATCCTGAGATGGCTGATGTGACTTACATCGAGCCGATCACACCTGCGGTCGTTGAGCGCATCATCGCGAAAGAAAAGCCGGACGCCTTGCTACCCACAATGGGCGGACAAACGGCGCTCAATACCTCGCTCGATTTACATAAGAGCGGCGTGCTCGCGAAGTACGGCGTCGAATTGATCGGTGCGAACGAGCACGCGATTGAGAAAGCCGAAGACCGTTTGAAGTTCAAAGACGCGATGACCAAGATCGGTCTTGGCTCCGCGAAATCCGGCATTGCGCATTCCATGGAAGAAGCGCTCGTCGTTCAAAAAACGGTTGGCTTCCCGACGGTGATTCGCCCAAGCTTCACGCTCGGTGGAACCGGCGGCGGTATCGCGTACAACATGGACGAATTCGTTGCGATTTGCAAAAACGGATTAGAGCTTTCACCGACGCATGAACTTCTGATCGAGGAATCGCTGCTCGGTTGGAAAGAGTTCGAGATGGAAGTGGTGCGCGATAAAAAAGACAACTGCATCATCGTCTGCTCGATCGAAAATTTAGATCCGATGGGCGTGCACACGGGTGACTCGATCACTGTCGCACCCGCACAAACTTTGACAGACAAAGAGTATCAATTGATGCGTAACGCATCGATCGCGGTGCTCCGCGAAATCGGCGTCGACACCGGTGGATCGAATGTGCAGTTCTCGATCAACCCAAAAGACGGTCGCATGATCGTGATCGAGATGAATCCGCGTGTGTCGCGTTCATCTGCGCTTGCGTCGAAAGCCACAGGATTTCCAATTGCGAAAGTTGCCGCGAAACTCGCTGTAGGCTACACGCTCGATGAACTCAAAAACGACATCACGGGCGGCGCAACGCCGGCATCGTTCGAGCCTTCGATCGATTATGTTGTCACCAAGATTCCGCGTTTCGCGTTCGAAAAATTCAAAGAGGCCGATCCGCATCTAACGACGCAAATGAAGAGCGTCGGCGAAGTGATGGCAATGGGTCGCACGTTCCAGGAGTCGCTACAGAAAGCCTTGCGTGGGCTCGAAGTTGGCGTCGATGGCTTCAACTTGAAATCGGTCGATCCCGACAAGATTGGTGAACAAATTTCGAATCCAACGCCCGACCGACTTTGGTATGTTGCGGATGCGTTCGGTGTCGGCATGACGGTCGATGAGGTCTTCGATCTCACATCGATTGATCCGTGGTTCCTTTCGCAAATCAAAGAGATCGTCGATCTCGAACTCGCGATTGAAAAGCGAACACTCGTGAGCATCGGCGCGGATGAAATGCGCTACTTGAAGAAAAAGGGTTTCAGCGATCGGCGCCTCGCGCACTTGCTTAAGTCCGATCAAGATGCCGTGCGTGCGCAACGTCATGCGCAAGGCGTGCGCCCTGTGTACAAGCGTGTGGACACCTGCGCAGGCGAGTTCGCAACGAACACGGCCTACATGTATTCGACCTACGAAGAAGAATGCGAAGCCAATCCGAGCGACAAAAAGAAAATCATGGTGCTCGGCGGTGGACCAAATCGTATCGGGCAAGGCATTGAGTTCGACTATTGCTGCGTGCATGCGGCGATGGCGATGCGCGAAGACGGCTATGAAACGATCATGGTCAACTGCAATCCGGAAACGGTATCGACCGACTACGACACGAGCGATCGCTTGTATTTCGAACCCGTCACGCTCGAAGATGTACTTGAAATCGTTGCTAAGGAAAAACCGGTTGGCGTGATCGTGCAGTACGGCGGACAAACGCCGCTCAAGCTCGCGAAAGACTTGGAGCGTTGCGGCGTGCCGATCATTGGCACGACGCCGGACGCGATTGACATCGCCGAAGACCGAGAGCGCTTCCAAAAACTCTTGCAAGAGATTGGCTTGAAGCAGCCGCCGAATCGCACGGCTCGCGACGAAGCGAGTGCGTTGAGGCTCGCCGCTGAAATCGGCTATCCACTCGTCGTGCGCCCGAGTTACGTCCTTGGCGGACGCGCGATGGAAATCGTGCATGCGCCGGAAGACCTTGAGCGCTACATGCGCGAAGCGGTGAAAGTGTCGAACGATTCGCCTGTGCTGCTCGATCGTTACTTGAACGATGCAATCGAAGTCGATGTCGATTGCTTGTCCGACGGCGAGGAATGCGTGATCGGCGGCATCATGGAACACATCGAGCAAGCGGGTGTTCACTCGGGCGACAGCGCCTGTTCGTTACCGCCGTATTCGCTCTCGAACGAATTGCAAGACGAGTTGCGCCGGCAAACCGTGATGATGGCGAAAGCACTCAAGGTCGTGGGTTTGATGAACGTGCAATTCGCCGTGAAACACGAAGACGGTAAAGATGTTGTTTACGTCCTCGAAGTGAATCCGAGAGCATCGCGCACCGTGCCGTTCGTGTCGAAAGCGACAGGACGGCCACTCGCGAAAATCGCTGCGCGTTGTATGGCGGGGCAATCGCTTGCCTCGCAGGGCATCAAGGGCGAGGCGATGACGCCGTATTTCAGCGTGAAAGAAGCGGTGTTCCCATTCAACAAATTCCCCGGGGTCGACACGATTCTCGGCCCTGAGATGAAATCGACAGGTGAGGTGATGGGCGTCGGTTACACATTCGCCGAAGCGTTCGAGAAATCCCAACTCGCGGCGAGCACTCGACTGCCGATCGAAGGCAAAGTGTTTTTGTCAGTGAAGAACACCGACAAAACGAAAGTCGGCGAGGTTGCACAAATTCTGCACAGCGCGGGTTTCACGCTTGTTGCGACAAAAGGCACCGCGATTGCGATTGCGGCGGTCGGTGTTCCGGTTGAAACGGTTAAAAAAGTGCAAGAGGGTCGCCCGAACATCGTCGATCAGATTAAGGATAACCAGATCGCGCTCGTCGTCAACACGGTCGAAGAAAAGCGCGGCGCAATTGCCGACAGCTCCTACATTCGCCGCGCCGCGCAAGCCGCGCGCCTGCCGATTTACACAACGATTGCCGGGGCGAAAGCCGCAGCGATGGGGATCGCCGACGGGCCGGAATTGACGCCGTATTCGCTACAGAGTCTGTTGAAAGAAGTTGTAGTACAGTAGGCGAATACGCTCCCGAGCCCGCCGTCGTTCCTGCGGCGGGCTTTGTTTTTGCAAGCAGAACATCATGACCAGATTTCCAATCACCAAGAACGGTGCCGAACTCCTCAAAGCCGAATTGCACAAGCTGAAGACGGTCGAGAGAATTGCGACGTCGCAAGCGATTGCCGAGGCGCGTGCGCAGGGCGATATCAGCGAGAACGCGGAGTACGAAGCGGCCAAAGAAAAGCAGTCGTTCATTGAGGGGCGCATCCTCGACATTGAAGGCAAGCTTGGAAATGCGCAAGTCATTGATCCATCGTCGATCGATTCGGATGGCCGCATTGTTTTTGGTGCAACCGTCGAGATGGAAGAGCTCGACAGCGGAAAAAAGACCGCCTACCAAATCGTTGGCGAGGACGAAGCCGATTTCAAAGTTGGAAAGATCTCGGTCGGCTCTCCCTTGGCGCGTGCGCTGATTGGAAAGAGCGCAGGCGATGTCGTCGAGGTGCAAGCGCCCGGCGGCGCGCGCGAAGTAGAAATTGTTGAAGTTCGATACGTGTAGCGTGCCGCACGAGTCGCGGTCGCGCATAAAAAAGGCAAAGTAAATGTTAGCTTTGCTCCGCTATGTCCTATAGAACATGGGCTACAGTAGATTTATATCTAATGAAGATATTGACCTATACGTGCATACGCGCCATTTTTTAAATGGCGATCAACTAATTGGCTATTTCCTTGCGGTTTCTTCGAATAACGCCGATTCCAACCCAGCCATCTGCGTCGTCGAATGACGACTCTATAATCCGCCACAGCTTGTCGAGCTGGGTTTTCTCTCTGAAAACTCGGGGGATTCGGCAGCGGCGCGGGAGTTTCGCGGGCCAAGTGTGGAGGATGTTTCTGTGACGCTTCAAACCGTCATTTGGACAACACCGCCGTACGGAAGCCGTGCCGCGGGGACATCAATTTAAAAGAGGAGTTCACCACTCATGACAGCCACCACCTGGCTCATCGTGTCGCTTGTCTGCGGACTGGCGGCCGTCGCCTACGGAATCATGTCGATTTCGTGGATCAATGGCCTTTCGGCCGGCAACGCGCGGATGCAAGAAATTGCCGCCGCCATTCAAGCAGGCGCACGCGCCTATCTTTCTCGCCAATACAAAACGATCACCTTGATCGGCGTCATCATCGCCATCATCATCGTGTTCGTGCCGGGCCTCGGCGCAAAAACGGCGGCGGGCTTCGTGCTGGGCGCGCTGCTCTCCGGCGCTGCGGGCTTCATCGGCATGAACGTGTCGGTGCGCGCGAACGTGCGCACGGCGGAAGCAGCACGCAGCGGTATCAACGCCGCGCTCGCAGTTGCCTTCCGTGGCGGCGCGATCACTGGCATGTTGGTCGTTGGCCTTGGGCTTCTGGGCGTTGCCGGTTTTTACTGGTTCCTGCTTGGCACGGCTGAGCACGCGCCGAATCTAATGAAAGAAGACCTGCACAAGCTGATGGCACCGCTGATCGGCTTCGCCTTCGGCTCTTCGCTCATTTCGATCTTCGCGCGTTTGGGTGGCGGTATCTTCACCAAGGGTGCAGACGTCGGCGCGGACTTGGTCGGTAAAGTCGAAGCGGGAATCCCCGAAGATGATCCACGCAATCCAGCGGTGATCGCGGACAACGTTGGCGATAACGTTGGTGACTGCGCCGGCATGGCAGCGGACTTGTTCGAAACCTATGCGGTGACCATCATCGCAACGATGCTCTTGGGCGCACTGCTCATGAAAGTGAACGCGGCTGCGGCGGCGGTGTATCCGCTCGCGCTCGGCGGTGTGTCGATCATTGCATCGATCGTCGGTTGCTTCTTCGTGAAATACAGCGGCAGCGGGAAGATCATGAACGCGCTCTACAAAGGGCTCGCGGTTGCGGCAATTCTTTCGCTGATTGCCTTCTACTTCGTGACTAATGCGATCTTCGGGGGACTCACCGGTGTGCCATCGGTCAACGCGCTCTTCGGCGCTTGCGTCGTGGGTATTGTGTTGACCGCTGCGCTCGTGTGGATTACCGAGTACTACACCGCAACCGAATATGCGCCGGTGCGTCACGTCGCGCAAGCCTCGACCACCGGTCATGCAACCAACATCATTGCCGGTATCGGTATCTCGATGAAGTCGACCGGCTACCCAGTGCTCGCAGTCTGCGCAGCGATTCTCGCGGCTTACTGGCTTGCAGGACTCTACGGTATCGCAGTGGCCGCAACGGCAATGCTCTCGATGGCAGGTATCGTCGTCGCACTCGATGCATACGGTCCCATCACCGACAACGCGGGCGGCATCGCCGAGATGAGCGAGCTACCCAAAGAAGTTCGTGCAGTGACCGATCCGCTTGACGCAGTGGGCAACACGACGAAAGCTGTAACCAAAGGCTACGCAATCGGCTCCGCCGGTCTCGCAGCACTCGTGCTCTTCGCCGACTACACGCATGGCCTCGAGAGCCGTGGTCTTGATGTGTCATTCGACTTGTCTAATCACATGGTGATCGTCGGTCTCTTCATCGGCGGCCTGATTCCGTACCTCTTCGGCGCAATGGCGATGGAAGCGGTCGGTCGTGCAGCGGGCTCGGTGGTCGAAGAAGTTCGCCGCCAGTTCAAAGACGGCGAAATCATGGCCGGAAAACGCAAGCCGGATTACAGCGCTGCGGTCGACATGCTGACGACCTCCGCGATCAAGGAAATGATTATTCCGTCGTTGCTGCCAGTCGCGGTTCCGATTCTCGTGGGCGTCATTCTTGGTCCAGCAGCGCTCGGCGGCTTGCTCATGGGCACCATCATCACGGGTCTGTTCGTGGCGATCTCGATGTGTACCGGCGGCGGCGCATGGGATAACGCGAAGAAATACATCGAAGACGGTCATCACGGCGGCAAAGGCTCCGACGCGCACAAAGCGGCCGTCACCGGCGACACTGTGGGCGACCCGTACAAAGACACGGCAGGTCCCGCAGTTAATCCGCTCATCAAAATCATCAATATCGTTGCCCTGATGATCGTGCCGGTGGTTGCGATGTTGCATCCGGCGAAGCCGGGTAGCGCGTCGGCGTCGTCGCATGGCAATGTTGCGATGAGCGCACCGGCTGCCGTCACAGCCGCTGCAACCGCGACCGGCGCGATGGCTGGCGCCGCTGCGACGGCGGGTCAAGCCGCTGCGCCAGCAGCAGCCGCACCTGCACCAGCTCCAGCAGCTGCGCCGGCAACGAAGCCCGCCGCCGCGAAGCTCTACTTCGCAAGCGGCAAAATCGACACGCCGCCGGACGCAGCAAAAATGCTCGAACCAGTCATCTCATACTTGAAAGCCAACAAAGACGCGAAAGCCGCCATCAGCGGTTTCCACGACTCCACCGGATCCGTCGCAACCAACGAAGAGCTCGCCAAGAACCGCGCCAAAGCAGTTCGTGAACTGCTCAAAGGAGCGGGTATCGATGAGTCACGCGCTGAATTGAAGAAGCCCGAAGTCGTAAAAGGCGGCGCGGATAATCAAGAAGCGCGGCGCGTGGAAGTGAGTATTCAGTAGTTACTCGATCGTATCTAGCAAAGAAACGGACGCCTCGGCGTCCGTTTCTTTTATTGGCTCACAACCCGAAACCCTGCAAACACATCACTCCGCTCCGGCGTGAAAAAGTTTCGATAGTGCGGGTGATGCATGATCGGAAGTGTTGCGAAGCTCCCACCGCGTAGCACGCGATGCTTGCCATCGAACCAGGGCTGTGAGTATTCGCGGTAGAGGCCGGGTTTGAATTCGTTGGCGTCGCCATAAGGTGCAAACGCGGTCGATGTCCATTCCCAGAGCTTGCCGTGCCACGTGTCTCCTGCGGCGTTGAAGTGCGCATGCAATTCGTGCTCCGCTGGTAGGCGTCCGCCGATCCAGCTTGCATAGGCTTCCGCCTCATGTGCGCTGACGTGCACGACGGGCTCGCTTGCTTCGAGTGCGATCCATTGCTCGAATCGTCGTTGCTGCCATCCGCCGTTTGCGCTGCGTCGCCAGTAGATCGGATGTTTGCGCTGCGTATTTTTCTCGTAATCGCCGCTCTCGACGAATCGAACGAATTGCTCGTTTGAAGTTAACGCAACTTCAATAACATATGCCTCATTAAATTTGTGGTTCACGCCGAGTTCATTATCAAATCGAAATCCATGCTTTATCGATCTATAGCCATACTTAAAGGGGGCAAGAGCTGCGAAGCTGTGATCATCTTCTTTCGCAACGCTCCGTGCGGCGACATTCACCCACGAAGGCATGTTCCAAGCGAGCGTTTGTGCCATCCACGCGAACGCCTCCAGATGCATCGCTTCGTGAAACATCGCCAGGCGAAAGCGGTAGAGCGATTCATCGTCGTCGCACGCGCGATTGAGCGCGCGAAGCGTTGCGTCGAGCGAACGATCCAGGTAGTCAAGCGTCGCCGCACGAGTCACTTGCGGCAGCGACCATCGCGCGTCGTGCGCGATGAGATTCGAGTTCAAAAATGCGTCGCTGTCGATCCAGATCGAAGGCATGTCGGCGCGCGTGTCGCCGTCCTCGGCGTTGTAGGCATTTCTCACGCAAAACCATTCGGCGAACCACGCGACGTGCGACGCTTCCCAGAGCGGCGGATTGACCGTTGCAAGACGCGGCGGCACCAACTGCGCCTCGCTTAAATCGGCAATGAATTCGCGCAACGCGCGGCGCATCGCGACGAGTTCTCTTGCAATCTGTGTGCGATCGAACGAACGCGCCGCAATTCCGATTAGCAGCGCGCTTGCGCCATCGGTGCTGTGCGATAGTTGCGGTGTGAAACCTTCGGTAGTCATCGTCTCCCCAGCGAATGCCAAAGCCAACAACGGCAATTGGCATACGGCCGCGCGTTGGGCGCGGATGCTCGCTCGCGATTATGCGGTGAAAATCGTAGAACGTTGGTCGCCCGAGCGCGTATTGCCTGACGCGATGATTGCACTGCACGCGCGACGCTCCTACGAGAGTATCGTTCGCTTTCGCAAACGGCGCGCCGAAGGCGGGCTCGTGCTCGCGTTGACCGGCACCGACGTCTACCGCGACATTCATCGCGATGAGGACGCGCAACACTCACTCGAAATCGCCGATGAACTCGTCGTTTTGCAGCCGAAAGCGATTGAAGAACTCGACGAGCGATTGCGCTGGAAAACGCGTGTTGTGTACCAATCGGCGCGCGCACTCGTGCCCGGTGAAAAATCGAAACGCCGTTTCAACATCATTCAAGTCGGGCACTTGCGGCACGAGAAAGATCCGTTTACACCGATCACGGCGTTGCGTACGTTGTTGGACGAAAGTCGTATTCGCTTGGTTCATGTCGGCGGCGCGCTCGATCGCGAACATGCCGACACGATCAAAGCCGTGGCGAAGGAAGAACCTCGTCTCACATGGGCCGGCGCGAAGGATCATTCGCGCACGCGTCGCTACATCAAACGCGCGAACCTGCTCGTGATTGCGAGCAAGATGGAGGGCGGCGCGAACGTGATTGTGGAGGCGGTCACGAGCGGCGTGCCGGTGATCGCGAGTCGCGTGAGCGGCAATGTCGGTATGTTGGGCGAAGACTACGCAGGCTATTTCGCATTCGGTAGCGCACACGATTGCGCGGCGCTCATGCAGCGCTGCGAGACAGACAAGCGATTTCTCGCGAAACTTGCATCGCAATGCGCAAAACGTGCAAAGCTCTTCGCGCCCGAGCGGGAGGCCGCCGCGATCCGGGCGGCGGTGAAATCAGTTTTGTAAGCTAACGGCCGTGTTTTGCGACAATACCCACTTGCGTCATCCCCACGCAAGCTCGGACCCAATACCGCAAACGAGTGCGCTCGAATGAGACGAACGCATCGGCGACCATGGGTCCCGGCCTTCGCCGGGATAACGCCGAAAAAGAAGTGCTTGTTTCCGCCGTCGCGGGAATGAATCGAATAGGAATTCCAAATGAACGCCCCCATCACCGCTCCCATCGAACCTCGCCTCACCTCGCTCTCGCACGGCGGCGGATGTGGCTGCAAAATCGCGCCAGGCGTGCTCTCGGAAATTCTTAAAAACAGCGCGGGCTTGTTGCCGAAGGAATTGCTCGTTGGCATCGAAACCGCCGACGACGCAGCGGTTTATCAATTGAACGACGAGCAAGCGCTGATTGCAACGACGGACTTCTTCATGCCGATCGTGGACGATCCGTTTGAGTTCGGTCGTATCGCGGCAACGAACGCAATCAGCGATGTCTACGCCATGGGCGGCACACCGATCATGGCGCTCGCGCTCGTAGGCATGCCGATCAACGTGCTCTCGGTCGAAACCATCGGCAAGATCATCAAAGGCGGGCAAAGTGTCGCAACCGCTGCCGGCATTCCGATTGCGGGCGGTCACACCATCGATTCGGTCGAAGCGATTTACGGCCTAGTCGTCATGGGGCTCGTGCATCCGAGCAAGGTGAAAAAGAATGCGGATGCAAAAGTCGGCGACGTCTTGATTCTCGGTAAACCGCTCGGCGTCGGCGTGCTCTCGGCGGCGCTCAAAAAAGAAAAACTCTCGCCCGCCGGTTATGAAGCGATGATTCGCTACACGACGATGCTCAATAAGCCCGGCGCGAAACTCGCGAACATGGCGGGTGTGAACGCGCTCACCGACATCACCGGTTTCGGCCTCGCGGGACACACGCTCGAACTCGCACGCGGCGCGAAGCACACCTGCGTGATCGAATGGAGCAAAGTGCCATTGATCGACGGGGTTGCCGATCTGGCCGCGCAAGGTTTCATCACCGGCGCATCCGGTCGCAATTGGGCGGGTTACGGCAAAGACGTTGATCTACCGGCGAGCTTCGGCGACCTCAATCAAGCGTTACTCACCGACCCGCAAACGAGCGGCGGGTTACTCGTTTCCTGCGATCCCGCGATTGCGGATGAAGTGATTGCGCTTTTCAAACAAGAAGGGTTTGATCGCGCGGCCGTGGTGGGGCGTGTTGAGGCAGGGGCGGGGCGGTTGCGGGTTGAGTGACTCTCGCGCCGACTACTCTGCGGCTAGTCGCAACACTTCCGCAACCAACGACCGCGACAAATGATATTTCACATGCGTGAGTGCGGCTAGACAGGGCTGCACTCGCTCAATTAGTCCCTCGCGCTTCGCGAGCAATAAGATACCGGGCACCCCGACGACGGCTATGCCGAGGCGTTTTGCTACCTCACGACCGAGCAGGTCATCCATTAGTACGCCGCAACCAAGATACTTGGCGAGCGCAACCGCCTGCGCTTCGCCTTCATCGATTTCGATTCGTAGTCTCTGCACGAGTTCGTCACTTCGATCTTCATCTACGTGTGCATGGATCTGAGCAAAATCGTACACAGCTGTAGCGCCACCGAGCGCGACGTTGTCGGTTGCTTCGTGCAACACGTGAGCTGGTATGTGAATTTCCGCGAAAAGCGCCGTTAGTAGCGAC
Organism: Betaproteobacteria bacterium; assembly: GCA_013298045.1. Lineage (GTDB taxonomy): Bacteria > Pseudomonadota > Gammaproteobacteria > Burkholderiales > Casimicrobiaceae > Casimicrobium. Next base: position 703 of record JAAFJI010000060.1, on the reverse strand, counting down.
AATTGTTCGATTTTGGCGAGTGCGATCAGCGGCCCCGCGTCCGCAACGATCAGCGACCTCATCGTTGTTTAACGCTTGAATTGCGATAGCTCGTCGGCCAATTCGCCCGCAGGATAATCGACGAGCGGCACATTGAGACGCCCCAACAATTCAGCGAATTCCAAACGTGCCATACGCGCGACGCGCGCGGCCATGCCGATCGACAAGTCTTTCGATTTGTAGAGGTTGATGGCGAGTGCGACATGAACGCCTGTTTCCACGACGGCACGATCAAACGGCACGCTGACCATGAGTGGTTGGCCGTGCTTAGTAATGAGCGAAACGTTGCCGGATTCGGCTTCATGACTCAATTCGCCCGATCGATCACGTAGTTCGCGGATGCTAAATGTGTGCACTTTTTCTCTGCACTAAAAACGACCCTTTGGGTCAACGAAATAATTGTACCCCAAATTTGGGGACAATTATTCGTTTTTAAGTCTGCTTGATCAACGCTAAACGCGGTGGCATACGCTCGATAATGTGCACTTAATTCAATACCCACGAAGTCCGACCCCATGAGCTTCAAAGCCTACCTCACCTCCCAAGAAGGCAAATCGGTCATAACCGAACTCGTCAATATGTCGATCGATCAACTCGATCCGGGCGAGGTGGTGATTCGCACTGAGTATTCGACCGTGAACTACAAAGATGCGTTATCCGCGAC
>JAAFJI010000006.1 GCA_013298045.1 Betaproteobacteria bacterium | reverse complement strand
ACAAACCGAGAACATGCGCCGCCTGGTCGAGGATTTACTCACGCTGGCGCGGCTTGAAAACGACCAGGTGCCGGTAGATGCGGCACCGGTGTCACTGCACACGATTGCAGCCGAGGCACTCGCCGATGCCAGTGCGCTTTCCAATGGTCGCCATCCGCTCGACAGCGAGCTCGGTGAGGTGACGTTCAACGGCAGCGGCGCGGAGCTCCGTTCGGCGATTTCAAACCTGCTGTCAAACGCAGTGCGCTATACGCCCGACGGCGGCCGCATCGCGCTGTCGGTTCGGACCGATGGCGAAGATGCGATCATCGAAATTACCGACGCGGGGGTCGGTATTGCGCGCGAACACATCCCGCGACTGACCGAACGCTTCTACCGGGTTGACCGATCGCGCTCTCGCGAGACCGGCGGCACTGGGCTCGGGCTTGCGATCGTCAAGCACGTGGCGCAGCGCCATCGCGGCACGCTCGAAATCGAAAGCGATGCCGGGGTTGGGTCGACCTTTCGGCTGCGATTGCCTTTGACCTAGCGCAAAGCTGGGCTGGGCGGCGGAATGGGAGAATTGCGACATGAAATCACTGTTGCAATCCTTGTTTCGACGTCCGGTCGAAACGAACCCGACTGAAATCCTTCCCTTCGCGACACTATCGACGCTGGCTGCGAAACACGCCGCTTCGCATCGGAGCCGTGCGCCCTATCCGCACAGCATGATCGAGGATTTCCTGCCGAGAGACAGCGCCGAGGCGCTGGTCGAATCGCTGCCTTCGCCGGGCAGCCCTGGAAAGTGGGATCGCTATTTCGCGCAGGGCTTTGAGGACAAGTGGGCGATCTCCGACGAGGCGTCGCTGCCGACGCCGCTCAATCGACTGGTCGCAGAGATGAATGCGAGCCGGTTCATCGGCTTTCTCGAAACGCTGACTGGGATCGATCATTTGCTGCCCGACCCGCACCTCGAAGGAGCCGGTCTGCACCTGGTGCCCAGTGGCGGCGTGTTGCAGATTCACGCCGACTTCAACTACTCAAAACGTTTGGACGCCTACCGCCGGGTCAACGTATTTTTGTATCTCAATCCCCGCTGGCGACCCGAATGGCGCGGCGAGCTCGAGCTGTGGGACGGTCCGCACGGCGCGGCAGTGGCGAGCTACGCGCCATTGTTTAATCGGTTGGTTGTGTTTAATTCGCGCTCGGATACCTTTCACGGTCACCCCGACCCGATCGTCTCGCCGAAAGCTGAGTGGCGCACGTCGCTCGCGATGTATTACTACACGGCCGCGCGCCCCGCCGATGGCGCGCCTGAGCATCACAACACGGTCTACAAAGGGCTACACGTGTGATCGGACGCTATGAGATGTAGCTTGCTTGCGCTTAGCCGCATCGGATAAAGCTCTGAACATGTATTTTGCGACTTCTCAATAGCTAAGATTTATTCCACATAAATATTATTTTATGAGGCATTTTTGCACAAAGCTACGAGATCGCCGCCAATTCAGCGCGTGAGCTGCCCGTTCAGTGCGACACGCGGCGTGCGACGACCGGCACTGTATTGGTAGGCAATCGAAAAATCCTTCAACCCGGTGAGTGCAATCGCCGCATCCTGGTCGTCTCGCAAGCCGAACGTGTCGAATCCCGCACGCGAGAGCAGATCGATTTGGTCGCGCTGAATGTCGCCGACCGCGCGAAGCTCGCCGGTCCAGCCGTGGCGTTCGCGAAGCTGATGCGCGAGCGAATAGCCGCGTCCGTCGGTAAAGCTCGGAAAGTCGATCGCAATCACACGCAACTTATCGAAATCGCCCGCGATGGCCGCCGGGTCGTCCGACGGTGACAGCAAGACGCCAATTGCCTTGGCATGGTTCTTCCACGTACCGGCAAATTCGCGAAATTCGGTGAGCGGCAGAATCACGCAGCTGCCCGCAGCGATCGCGTGGGCATCTCCGGCATAGGTGAGCCAGGGATCGTTCAGGCGTACGCCGTGTGAGTCAATGAGTTTCGGCATATACGTTTTCCTTAAATGGCTCGATTCCAATCCGCGCGACCACGTCGACGAAGCGTTCGTCGTCGCGCTCGCGCGCTCCGAGATAGGTTTGAATGAGTTTTTCGACCACCTCGGGCACGTCGGCCCGCGCAAACGATGGTCCGATGATTTTTCCGATGCGCGCGGTGCGCTGCGAGAGAGCTTCGCTTGCGGCTAAACCACTGTCGGCACCGCCCTGCGCGATGCTCTGCGCGCCGCCGATGGTGACCTGATACCACTCTTCGCCGTTCTTATCGACGCCGAGAATGCCGATGTGGCCGACGTGATGATGACCGCAGGCGTTGATACAGCCCGAAATGTTTAAGTCAAGTTCGCCAATGTCGAACTGATAGTCGAGGGACTCGAAGCGTTCGTGAATCGCCTGGGCAACAGGGATGCTCACGGCGTTGGCAAGCGAACAGAAATCGCCGCCTGGACAGGCGATGATGTTGCCGATGAGTCCGATGTTCGCCGTCGCAAAACCCAGTGCGTCAAGCTCGCGCCAGAGCTCGGGCAGCGCCCGCTGTTCGACATCGGCGAACACCAGGTTCTGTTCGTGCGTGACGCGAAGCTCGCCCTGCGCGTAGCGATCCGCGAGCGCGGCGATCGCCTCCATTTCGTTGGCGGTCACATCGCCCGGCGGTACGCCCTTTCGCTTGAGCGACAGGCTGACAGCGGCGTATCCCGCAACACGGTGGGGATGGGTATTGCGTTTGAGCCAGCGAGCGAAGGCATTGTTGCTCGCGGCAAGCGTAACGACGATTGCATCGTCCTGCGGTAAGTCGAGATAGGTGGCTGCGCTGAAACGCGCGGCGACTTCATCGACCTGGACGTCGCTGAGTCGTGTGGCACCGTTTTCGTTTCTCGCGAACTCGGCGTCCACGCGCTTGGCGAACTCGGCGACACCGGTTTCTTTCACCGTGATCTTGATGCGCGCTTTGTACTTGTTGTCGCGACGACCGGTCAAGTTGTACACACGCAGGATCGCCTCAAGGTAGGTGATCAGGTGCTGCCACGGCAGGAATTCCTTGATGACGACACCCACCACCGGCGTGCGCCCGAGACCGCCGCCGACTGCGACGCGAAAGCCGATCTGTCCGTTTGCGTCCCGCGTTGCTTGCAGGCCGATGTCATGCACCAGAATCGCCGCGCGATCTTCGCGGGAGCCGCTGATGGCGATTTTGAATTTGCGCGGCAAGTACGCAAACTCCGGATGAATCGTGCTCCACTGCCGGATGATCTCGGCCCAGATGAGGGGATTGACGACTTCATCCGGTGCGACGCCCGCAAACTGATCGGTCGTCGTGTTGCGAATGCAGTTGCCGCTTGTTTGAATCGCGTGCATTTGTACGCTCGCGAGATCGGCCAAGATGTCGGGCACGCGGGCGAGCGCCGGCCAGTTGTACTGAATGTTCTGGCGCGTGGTGAAGTGCGCGTAGCAGCGGTCGTAAGTGCGCGCGATGTGCGCGAACATTCGCAGCTGCTTCGTGTTGAGCAGGCCGTACGGAATTGCGACGCGCAGCATCGGCGCGTGCTTTTGCACGTAGAGCCCATTTTGCAGGCGAAGCGGACGGAACTCGTCTTCCGAGAGCGCGCCCGAAAGAAAGCGCTCTGTCTGGTTGCGAAACTGCGCGACCCGCTCGTCCACGATCGTTTGATCGAAATCGGTGTACTGATACATGCGAGCATTGTGAAATCGATCACTCGCTCACTATCATTCTGTTTTGGAATAAACGAATGCACGAATCGTTATTTCGTCACAATGCGAAATTGTCCTTCGCGACGCGTGCGGGCGTCACGCGCGAGCCGTTCGAGTCGCGCCCGCGCGGTCAACCGTGACAGTCCGCTCAAAACAGCGAGGCTTGCGCGGGATCGCAGGCGTCGGTGCGCGGCGCGCGGAACGCCGCGACATCGAGCTTGACCAGGTTTTCAGCACGCAGATCGAGACGCGCACAGGTTTTGCGAAATCGTTGGCGAATCAAGTCGGCGTACACGCCACTGCCGCGCATCCGGAGACCGAACTCGGACACGTTGTCGCGACCATTTTTCATATCGCGGACGCGATTCATGACGTGCTCAGCGCGATCGGGAAAGTGCTGCGCGAGCCAATCCTTGAACAGCGTTTTTACCTCGTAGGGTAGGCGCAGAATCGTGTAGCTCGCGGCGACTGCGCCGGCCTCCTTCGACGCCTCGAGCACGCGCTCCAGATATTCGTCGTTGATGAACGGAATGATCGGCGCGACCAACACGCAGGTTGGCACGCCGACAGCGGCGAGCGCTTGCACCGCGTGCAAACGACGCGCGGGTGTGCTTGCACGCGGCTCGAGGATACGCGTGAGTTCGTTATCGAGTTGCGAGATCGAAACAAAGACGTTGACCAGCCGCTTCTCGGCAAACGCGGCGAGCAGATCGATATCTCGCGTGACAAGTGCGCTTTTAGTCACGATGGTGAGCGGGTGATTCGCTTCGAGCAACACCTCGAGGCAGGCACGCGTTATTTTCTCGACGCGCTCGATCGGTTGATACGGATCGGTATTGGCCCCGAAATTGATCGGCGAAGGCACGTAGTTTTTCTTCGAAATTTCCTTGCGTAGCAGTTCGGCGGCGTTTCGTTTGGCAAAGAGTTGCGTTTCGAAATCGATGCCGGGCGAGAGATTGACGTACCCATGAGACGGCCGCGCATAGCAATAAATGCAACCATGTTCGCAACCGCGATACGGGTTTAACGACTGGTCGAATCGGATATCTGGCGAATCGTTCTTCGAGATGATCGATCGCGCATTCTCGATGTGAATCACGGTCTTTGCCCGCGTTTCGTGCGCCGAGTTTTCGGCCCCAGGCGCTGCGCTGTACCAACCATCGTAGATCGATTCCACCTCACGCGATTCGAAGCGACCGGGCATGTTGAGCGTTGCGCCGCGTCCTTTCTGAACGAAGGATGCGTTGTGCGGCGGCGGAGACGAGGACGAGGCATCACGCATACTGTGATTATAAACAGCCTTTGCGCAACAACAGCTTTTACAGTGTATGCCCCATTAAATATAACTTTTTGAAAGTTTAATTGACCAGTTTAATTGATTTTTCTCTTATTGGGCACCTTATTTATAGGGGCAAAGCTTTATGAAGTTACTGCGGCGGCAGCAGTAATTTGCGTCACGTGTCAAAAACGCGCCCTCGCGACTTAATCACCGCCCACAAATGTCTAACTTCACGCAACACCCGTACCGCGCGCTGGGCGCGGCGAGAACCGACCCACCCGCTCAGCGTTCGCGCATCAGCGTCGATTTGCCGAATAGGCTCTCGATGAGGTCGAGCGCCAGTTCGGCCGTGCGATTTTTCTCGTCTAGTGCTGGATTGAGCTCCATCAAATCGAGCGACGCAAGCCGCCCCGTGTCGGCAATCATTTCCATACAGAGCTGCGCTTCGCGGTAGTTCGGCCCACCGCGCACTGTTGTGCCAACCCCTGGCGCAATATCGGGGTCGAGAAAATCGACATCGAAGCTCACATGTAGATGGGTGTTATCGTCAATGTCATGTAGTGCGTCTTGCATCACCGTTCGCATGCCGAGCTCGTCGATCGAGCGCATGTCGAACACTTCAAGCCCTTGCTCGTTGACGAAGCGCTTTTCATGTTCGTCGACGCTGCGAATGCCGATCTGCGAAATTTCGCTCGGTCGAATCGCAGGCGCCGGATTTGCAAGATTCACAAGCGCCGCAGCACCGAAGCCGCATAACGTCGCCACCGGCATCCCGTGAATGTTGCCGGACGGCGTAATTGCGCTGGTATTGAAATCGGCGTGGGCGTCGAGCCACAAGATTCGCAAATTTTTCTTCTGCTCGCGACAATGCGCGGCAACAGCGGTGATCGAGCCGATCGCAAGACAATGGTCGCCACCGAGCAGCATCGGGAACTCTTTGGCACGCAGTGCATCGCGCACCGCGTCGCGCACCGCCGCGTTCCAGGCGAGCACTTCCGGCAAATGCCGATAGCCATCGGCGGGCGGTAGCCACGGATTGGGCGGACCGACCAGATTACCGTCGTCGTAGACCGTCAAACCGCGCGCTTCAAGCGCTGCGGCGATACCCGCGACGCGCATCGCCTCGGGGCCCATTGAAGCGCCGCGCGAGCCCGCGCCAATGTCGGTCGGTGCGCCAATTAGGCGAATGGGCGGGTGTGCGTTCATCGGCAAATTCTAGTGCGCAACCAATTCACCGGTGCGATTTACTCGCCGCGGAATTGCTGGCTCGCAAAGCTTGCGGCAAGCGCGCGCGGACCCAACATCAGCACGCCAGTGGCGCTCATCATGGTGAGCGACATCGCAATTTGATGACGATTACACCAGGCACGCAGCACTTTGTAGCTCTGCAGACTTTCAATGTCTTCGAGTTTTCCGGCATAGCTCAGCGCTATGAAAGGCGTGGCAAGCGCGCCAGCCTCGACGACATGCATCAATCGCGTCAGAACGTCCTCCACCGCACGTAGCTGCCCTCGAACCCGAGCAATGGCAGCCACCCGATCCGCATTGAAATGCAAAATCGGCTTGAAATCGAGCAGCGTCGCCAGGCTGACCTTCCAGCCCGCGATCGGTCGGTGCTCGATGCTGCGTGCGCTACGTGCGACGAATGCCATGTCATGTGGCGCAACCAGGGTGTGAACGCTGTTGCGAAAGGTATTAAGCGTCACCGCGATATTCGCCGGCATCATGCCGGATTCGCGCAAGCGCACGGCGTGCGACAGCAAAACGCCGACACCCCCGAGGGCGTTTGCAGAGTCGATCACCCACGCGGTCAGCGGTGCGCGATTTCCGGCGAGGCGACGTACTTTGTTGTGAATGAGCACGAGCGATTGGGTGGCCGCAAGTGCGTTGACGTACATCCGGCTGCGCCGCGCGGACAGGCAAAGCAGAAGCACCGAGTCGGTATTGACGCCGAGCCACTGATGCATTTCGTTGCGCATCGCAGCGGCGGCTAGCGGCAAGCTCTGCGACGGTGCTTCACCGCCCCGTGCGAAATGATCGAGCAGCTTCACCACATTGGTATTGGCACGAGTTTCGAGAAATTCGCGCCCTTCGACGCGGACGCTGCGCGGCAGGATCGACACCGAATGTTGATCCAGCCATGCCTGTGGCAAATCGCACGCTGTGTCGGCAACGATGAGCGTTCGAGCCACTTCGGGCGGTATCTTCGGCGCAAGCTCCGCAAGCCTCGCCGGCTCTGAGCGCGGTCGATGCTGCTGCACGTAGGCCATTGCCGCGCGCGTGCTGACGTCGAGCGAATCGTAGCCTTCGTCATAGACCGAGGAGTGCTGCGCCATCGAATCAATCACCTTACTTCGTTTTCACTTCAAAGCCTTACGGCGGAACTGCCCGTACGCTCGGCGCACTTCGTCACTCACTCGCCGCCAAATGCCCCGGCGGGCTTGCCGCGCGGCGACTATCAATACTAGCGTTTGTTGGCGAGTTTCTCGCGGCAGCCTCAATCGACGATGAAATTCGGTTTACGCCTGTTGCAGCTACGCGAATTGCAACAAACGAGCGGGCGCGGCGCACTGATCTCGGTGCCGCCAACCGCGGCCTGCATCCACTCAACGAAGCATCGGCGTTTTACCGTCGCAGCAAGAACCAACCAATAAACTTATCAAGCAATCGCCGCATTCAATATGTTTAGTTTTGATTTTTAAAATTTTATTGCGTATTCACTAAAATCACACATACACATTATTTTATCGGGCAAAACGGCGAAAAGCTGTTTGCCTGCAACTGTCGGTGGAATCCTCGGTCAGTGCTGCGACGTGTGCTGGGTGAGCGCCACAAAGCGCGCGAGATCGATGTTGCCTCCGGAGAGGGTCACCGCGACGCGCTTGCCAACAAACGCTTCGCGATTGACGGTGAGCGCGGCCAATGCGCACGCGCCCGATGGTTCGAGCACAATCTTCATCCGCTCGAACGCAAATCGCATCGCATCCAGCACCGCCGCATCGCTAGCGGTGAGCACGCCTGCGACCTGGGAGCGAATCACAGCAAACGGATGTACGCCAACGGCTTGTGTTTGCTGTCCGTCGCAAATCGTTTTCGGCACCGCGATCGAGACGATTTCACCCTTCTCCAACGACTGCTGCACATCGTTGCCCGCTTGCGGCTCCGCACCGTAACACTTCACATTCGGCTGCAGAGCTTTCATCGCAACCGTGCAGCCGGAGAGAAAACCGCCGCCACCGGTACACACGATCAGCGCATCGAGATTGGGCAGCTCTTCGGCAATTTCGAGCCCGCACGTACCTTGACCGGCCATGACCGGCAAATAGTCGAACGGCGGAATCAGTGTCGCGCCTTTTTCGCTCGCGATTCGCGTGCCGATCGCGACCCGATCCTCGGTGTAGCGATCAAAGAGCACGACACTTGCGCCGTAGCCCCGGGTCGCATCAATCTTGAGTACGGGCGCATCGTTTGGCATAACGATGGTCGCGGCAATGCCATGCAAGCGCGCAGCCAGTGCGACAGCCTGCGCATGATTGCCCGAAGAAAACGCGACCACACCTCTGGCGCGAACCTCGGGCGATAGCGCAGCGATTGCGTTGTACCCGCCGCGAAACTTAAACGCGCCCATGCGCTGGAAATTCTCTGCCTTCAAAAACACCTCACAGCCAAGGCGCTCGTTGAGCGTCTGGCTCGTGAGAATGGGCGTTCGATGCGCATGACCGGCAATGCGCCGAGCGGCGGCTTGTACCTCTGCGAACTCAAGCATGAGAGGCGTAGCGACGGAAAGCGAGTTCGCGCAAGATCAACATGCGTCTACTTCGCAAAGAGGCTGCTCATGTTTTCGAACGCCTTGAACTCAATTGCGTTTCCAGAGGGGTCAAGAAAGAACATCGTCGCCTGTTCCCCAGGCTCGCCCTTGAAACGAATGTGCGGCTCGATAATGAATTCAGTCTTTGCCGCTTTGAGCCGATCGGCGAGCTGGTGCCATTGCTCCATGTTGAGCACCACACCGAAATGACGGCACGGCACATTGTCGCCGTCAACATCGCTGGTCTTTGCCATCGAACACTCCTCGGGTGCGAGATGCGCCACGATTTGATGACCATAGAAATCGAAGTCAACCCAATGGTCGCTGGCACGACCTTCCGTGCAGCCGAGCAAATCCAGATAGAACGCGCGGCTCGCGTTGAGGTCGTGGGTGGGGAAGGCGAGATGAAAGGGCTGAATCGACATGGCGAGAGGGAGATATCCATACGACGGTATGCCTCCGATTCTATGCGTTGGATAATGTCGGCATGAACTCGCCGTTTCAGCAGCTCCTAGACGAACTCGCGCGTTTCGATGCGCATGCGAGCCAACAAATCGCTCTTCTTGCCGCGACCATCGTGCTCGGCATCATCGTCGGGTTTTTGGTCGCCCGCAGACGCAAGCCTGGCGTCTCGCGCAAACATGCACTCGCGCAGGCACTGCTCTACGGGGTGAGCTTCCCGCTCGTAACCTGCGCCCTGCTCTGGCTCTGTCGCGTGCTGCCGATCGGCGGCGCAAGCACGGGAGCAATTCTCAAAATGGCCGTCCCGGTGTTCGCTTCGCTCACTGCGATTCGAGCGGTGGCGCGCGTTCTGCGTGCCATGTTTCCAGCTTCTGCGCCTGCGCAACTGTTGATTAACGTCACCAGTGTGCTGGTCTGGATTGGGCTCGTGCTACACCTCACGGACCTGTGGCCGGTCATCGCGCACGAACTGGAACAAACCGAGTTGCCGATTGGTAAAGCGCGGATCACGGTGCTCGCGCTTTTGCAAGGGCTCGCGCTGATTGCCGTGACGCTACTTGGTGCGCTCTGGGTGTCGACCATGATCGAGGCTCGATTGATGGCCTCGCGCATTGACGTGAGCATGCGCCTTTTGCTTTCGCGGCTGGTGCGCGCGGGCTTGTTCGTTCTTGCGCTGCTGCTATCGCTCGCGGCAGTAGGCATCGACCTCACCGTGCTGTCGGTTTTCGGCGGGGCGCTGGGTGTTGGCTTGGGTCTGGGTTTGCAAAAAATTGCGGCGAACTATGTCAGCGGTTTTGCGATGCTGGTTGAGGGGAGCTTTCGTGTAGGCGACTACGTAAAGCTCGACGGATTCGAGGGGAAAATCACACAGATCAATACCCGCTATACCGTGGTACTCGCCGCGAACGGTCGCGAATCGGTGATTCCGAACGATACCTTCATTACGCAACGCGTCGAACATTTCTCTCTGTCCGACAAAAGCGTTGCGGTAACGACCAAGCTTGTCGTCGAACACGGCACCGACGTCGAGCTCGCACGCGGACTCATTTCCGCAGTGCTGGCAGCCGAAACTCGTGTTTTGAAAGATCCCGCACCCGGCGTACTGGTATCCGAGATCGTCATTGACGGCATCGAGTTCACGGTGGTGTGCTGGATCGCCGATCCGGAGAACGGGCAGCTCGCGCTGCGCTCGAGCATCCACACGGCTTTGCTCGCCGCCTTTCGACAAAGCGGCGTTCGCTTAGCACAATCCCAGCGCGTTTTTCAACTGCTCCCGCAGCAGGTGTAACCGCTATAGCGGCTACACTCGCGCCTTCGTTTTTCGAGCGGCTCGCAGGCGCTCGAATGTGTCCCGCGTTCTAGATAAAACTGTTTCATGCCTGAGTCACTGATTGCACGTCTCTCGCGCGAAGTCGCGATTTCCCCACAACAAGCACAGTCAGCCGTCGAATTGCTCGACGGCGGTGCGACCGTTCCGTTCATTGCACGCTATCGCAAAGAAGCCACGCAAGGTCTGGACGATGTTCAACTTCGCTTGCTCGACGAACGGCTTGTGTACTTGCGCGAGCTCGACGAGCGTCGCGATGCGGTGCTTTCATCGATCAAAGAGCAAGGTAAGCTCACCGATGAACTCGCGGTCGCAATCGATCGCGCCAACACGAAGCAAGAGATTGAAGATTTGTACGCACCGTACAAACAGAAGCGCCGCACCAAGGCGCAAATTGCCCGCGAAGCTGGGTTGCAGCCGTTGGCCGACCTGTTGTGCACGACGCCGAGCTTGGTGCCGCTCGACGAGGCTACGAAATTCGTCAATACGGATGCGGGTTTCAGCGACGCCGCAAGCTGCCTTGATGGCGCGCGCGACATCTTGAGCGAGCGCTGGGCAGAGGACGCGGCGCTCGTTGGCAAGGTACGCGAATGGCTTTGGGCGAACGGCTTGTTCGAGAGCAAACTGGTCGAAGGCAAAGAAAAAGACGGTGAAAAATTTCGCGACTATTTCGACTATGCCGAACCAATCGGCAAGGTGCCATCGCATCGGGCACTCGCCGTGTTTCGAGGTTGGATGGCGGAGATGCTCACAATTAAACTGGCGTTGCCCGAGCTTACCGATACCTCCGACGTGACAAGGAAAGTGAGCGCGTTCAATCCCTGTGAAGGCATGATCGCTTCGCACTTGAAATGGTCGTATCAGTCTCGCGCGGCCGACGATTGGCTCAAACGCGTGGTGAGTTGGACGTGGAAAGTAAAGCTCGCGCCGTCGCTGGAACGCGATCTTTTCGCGAAACTGCGCGAAAGTGCGGAAGAAGTTGCGATCAAGGTCTTCGGCGACAACGTACGCGACTTGATGCTCGCCGCACCTGCGGGCAACAAAGTGGTGATGGGACTTGACCCGGGCATTCGCACGGGCGTCAAAGTCGCTGTCGTCGATTCAACCGGAAAGGTCGTCGCAACGAACACGGTGTATCCGCACGAACCGCGCAAGGATTGGGACGGATCGCTCAACACTTTGCGCAAAATTTGCGACGCTCACAACGTGCAATTGATTGCGATTGGCAACGGTACCGCGAGTCGTGAAACCGATCAACTCGCGGCGGATTTGATCAAGCAACTCGGTGGCGGCGTGACGAAAGTCGTCGTCTCCGAAGCAGGCGCATCGGTGTATTCGGCAAGCGAATATGCATCACAAGAACTACCCGATCTCGACGTCAGTTTGCGCGGCGCGGTGAGCATTGCGCGCCGTTTGCAGGATCCGCTGGCGGAACTGGTGAAGATCGATCCGAAATCGATTGGTGTGGGGCAATATCAACACGATGTGAATCAAACGCTGCTCGCAAAAAAACTCGATGCAGTCGTCGAAGATTGCGTGAACTCGGTCGGTGTCGATGTCAACCTCGCGAGCGCGCCGTTGCTCGCGCGCGTCGCGGGTCTGTCTGCTAGTAACGCGCGGTCAATCGTTGCACATCGCGAACGCGAAGGTGCGTTTGCTGATCGCGAGTCGATTCGCAAAGTCCCGGGCATCGGCCCGAAGACGTTCGAACAATGCGCTGGGTTCTTGCGCATTCAAGGCGGCACGAATCCGCTTGATGCGAGCGCGGTGCATCCGGAAAGCTATCCGCTTGTCGAGCAGATCATTGCGCGCGCGAAGCGACCGCTCGCCGAAATTCTTGGCAACAGCGTTGCACTAAAAAGCATTCCGATCAATACGTTCGCTGCTGAAGGCGTTGGCGAGCTAACGGTGAAAGATGTGCTTGCAGAGCTCGAAAAACCGGGTCGCGATCCGCGTCCTGAATTCAAAGTCGCACGCTTCAACGACGGCGTGAACGGCATTGCAGACCTGCGCGAAGGCATGGTGCTTGAAGGCACCGTGACCAACGTCGCGGCGTTTGGTGCGTTCGTCGATGTCGGCGCGCATCAAGACGGTTTGGTGCATGTCTCGCAGCTTGCCAACAAATTTGTGAAAGACCCGAAAGAGGTCGTGAAGACTGGGCAAATCGTGAAGGTGAAAGTCGTCGAGGTAGACATCGTCCGCAAGCGGATTGCACTCACCATGCGGCTAGACGCACCTACGCCCGTTCGCGATCCAAGTCAGCATGATGATCGTCGCGGCGGCAGCGGCAATCGCGCATGGCAACCGCCGCGCGGGCAGAAACCGCAGGGTGCCATGGCCGATGCGTTCGCCGCGCTCAAGAAAAGGTAGGAGCGACGCTCTTCTCGATCAATTCAAATCAAGTCGCGAAACTGAGTGCAAAAATAGTTAGCGACCGGGATTGCTTTTACCGATTAAGGAGAGCGCGCTGTTGTGCGATCCAAAACGCGATGACCGCCACCGCGCCAGTCGCCGTGAGTAAAGCGAGCCCGAGCAAATAGTTCCCGGTGATCGTCCAAAGCACCGCGAGCAGCGAGGGCGCAACCGCGCGCATGATCGCGGTTGGCAATCCGAGCAAACCGTTGAGCGAGGCGGCGCGTTCGCGCGAGACGTATTGCGCCATGGCGGTCGCCTTTACGATCGTGATCATGCCGTTGGCCATACCGTAGAGCAGTGCGAAGACAATTGCAACATAGGGCGAGGCAAGCCCGAGCGCAAGCACGAAGAGCGCGGCGGGCAGAAACGTCGGAATCCAGCGATTTGCCTTATGTACATCAATGCGCTTTTCCGTGAAATACAGCACGAGCCGACCCGCCACTTGCAGCACACCAATTGACGCCGGGATCGCAATCACCCAACCGGCTGGCAAATTTCTCTCGCGCAGAATCGACACCAAATGCGCGCCGACGCTCGTCGTAATTCCCGAGAATAGAACGAAAAATGCCGCGAGTCCCCAGAACGGAAATTGTTTCGTGAAATAGCGAATCGACTGCGCCGCCTCATGTGTATGCGGTTGTGCGGGCTGTTCCCCACGCAACCAATAGGCGTGAATCGGGAGGCAAATACAAAGATGCAGCGACGCGAGTGCGAGAAGCGCGCCGCGCCAACCTAAGTTGGCGATGAGCCATGCGCCCAGCGGGATGAACACTGTGCTCGCAAGTCCACCGAGAAACGTGAGCGTAATGATCGCGCGTCGAAATTCGTGTGGGTAGCGACGAATCAAAACTGAAAACGCGGGTTGATACAGGGTGCCCGACATGGCGATGCCGACCGCCGTCCATGCCGCATAGAGCTGCCACTGGTTCTGCACGAAGGCCATAGCCAGGAATGCCGTGCCACCGAGCACAGAGCCTGTGCACATGACGGCGCGGGCTTTGCCTTGATCGATCAAGCGACCGACGAGAAAAGCGAGCACGCCTTCGCACAACAGCGCGAGCGAAAACGCGAGCGAAGCATCGACGCGCGTGAGCGAGAGATCGCGTTCGAAATGTTCCAGCAGCAACGAGAACATGTAGAACAAGGTGCCCCAACTGATGAGCTGTGCGAGCGAAAGCCACAACACAAAACCGCGCGGCGGTGTGGCAGTGGTTGACGGCGGGGCAACTGCAAGATCGAAACTCATGCGTCCGAGCATTTGAGCACAGTGGGTCAAGCCAACCTCGCGCTGGCATCCCGATCGGATGCCTCCGTAGAATGAAGTTCAGCGCCAAACGCTGGGCTTATTTCTCGATAACAACTTTCGTAACGTTTGCCCTTTGTACTCTGCTTTTCAACGCAAATGTACGCATCATCGAGATATCCGCTTTATATTATTTTGCACATATTTTATGAGGCTAATAGCAAGTAATTTTATAAATGCATACGATTGACCGGATGACTCGCCGCTACGACGCGGGTGCCACCTAGGGACGCGGCTGATATTCATGTTTCGATTTGCTGTTTTTCTCTTGTCGCTTGCGCTCGCCTTGTGTTTTTGGCCCGTAACACGTGGCGATTTCGTCATCGACGACTATGTGTTCCTCGCGCAGTCGCGGATGATCGATGCGCCTTGGGAGGCATTTTGGAAGAACCATTTCTACGAACCGGTTTACTTTCGACCAATCGGCGTCGCACTATGGTGGATCGCAGCGCGCGTGCTCGATTCGAACTACGCTGCTCATAGCGCGATCAATCTTTTTCTGCATATGGCGAACGTTGCGCTACTCGCACTACTCGTTCGCCTGCTCACCGAACGTACGTCTGCGGCTCTTGCATCTGCCGCGCTATTTGCGCTGCTGCCATTCTCCCTTGCCGCGACGTTGTGGCCATCGAATCGGTTCGATCTTCTGGCTACGTTTTTCTTGCTGTGCGCCGCTCACACTGCGGTGCGATTCTTGCGCGATGGGAAGCCCGAGTTGTGGATCGCTGCGGGTGTCGCAGCGCTCGCGGCATGCTGGAGCAAAGAGCTTTCCTTTCCGGTGGCGACCGTATTGGCCTGCGCCGTACTCTTCGCGCGTTCGGTCGCCTGGCAACGTCGGGCCATCCTCTTCGCTCTGCTCGGCACGCTCATCGCGTTCGCGTTTGTCTGGAGGCATTGGATGTTGCCGCTCCCGTACGCGGCTGCCAGCAGCGATATTTCTACTGCGCTACAAAATGGCGCGAGTGCGTGGTGGTCCTCGATACCGGTACTGTTCGGTCACTCGGTCGGGGCGGACGCGTGGGTGCGGTTCCTCACAATCCTGCTTCTCGGGATCGGCACGCTGACGATTATCACCGCGCTCTATGCGGCGAACGCTGAGCGCAAAGCGCGTGTACCGTACGGGCTCTTGCTCGTCGCGGGCATGGTGGCACTTGCGAGCGCCTTCACCCAGTGGCCACTTGCACATATCTTCGCGCCGATGTTGGACGGTGGCGCGTTCGGCGCAGTGACTTTTTCGCGCTTCTATTACCTGCCTACGGCGGCATTCGCCGTGCTTGCCGGTTTGCTTCTTGCGCGCGCACGATTTCGGCGTAGTTCGAGCGCGATTGTCTTTTTCTGTGCATGCGCACTCGGGTTGCAAGTGCGCGATCTGAGCGAGAGTTTCGCAAGCTGGACGCGTAGCGAAATTCGCCCAGTATCGATCGCGGCGACCGACATCGTCGAGCGTGTCGCGTTGGACGCAAAGAGTTCGCAATGTGTCGTGGTCATGCTCGGAACGCAAGTCAACCACCCCTGGTTTCGACAATTCGCCGACGTGACCGTGAAAGCGCTCGCCCGTGAGCCACTGAGAACCTGGCGCTGCCAGGTTCTCAGCGAGACCACGCCGTGGATTTTCATTTCGCCTGAAAACGCGCCGCTTGCCGAGATCAATTTACCAACGATCCCGCTCGACAGCAAAGGCACACCGAAACCGGACTACGCCTGGGGCGGGGTGCGCTATCGGTATCGACTTATCGCTGACGATCTGGCAAAACTCCCCGACGCCCGCTTTTTTGAATGGAACGGCGCGAAGTTCGATGAAGTGACCGACGCAGTACGCAGCGGCTCGAAACGGGTGCAGTCGCAGGGTTGGGGATTTTAGTGGCAAAGAAAAAACGCCTGCATTCGTTACCGAAAGCAGGCGTTGCTAGTGGCGCGCTAACTGGGTTTTAGGCTCACCGTCGCGCGCATCCCCCGTTCTTCTTCTAATTACTGTTGCTGCTGACCTTGCTGGACTGCGGCGTTGTCGGCTTCGGCCTGTTCGGCGAGCAGCACTTTCATCGAAAGCTTCACTCTGCCTTTGTCGTCGAAACCAAGCACTTTGACTTTGACGACTTGACCTTCTTTGAGGTAGTCCGTCACCGCGTTCACGCGCTCGTTGGCGATTTGCGAAATGTGCAGCAAACCGTCGCGACCTGGGAGCAGCTGAATCACGGCACCGAAGTCCATGATGCGGATGATCGGACCTTCGTAGACCTTGCCGACTTCAACCTCAGCGGTAATCGCATCGATGCGCTTTTTGCACTCGGCGAGATCGTCTGCGTTCGGCGAAGCAATCGTGATTGTGCCGTCGTCTTGAATATCGATTTGGCAACGGGTTTCTTCGGTCAACTGGCGAATGACTGCGCCACCTTTGCCGATCACATCGCGAATCTTCTCTGGATTGATCTTGAAGGTCACCATGCGCGGCGCGTAAGCGCTCATCTCGGTGCGCTCATGCGGCAGCGCGTCGTGCATGATCTTCAGAATGTGCAAACGCGCTTCGTTCGCTTGCGCGAGCGCAACGCCCATGATTTCTTTGGTGATGCCCTGGATTTTGATATCCATTTGCAACGCGGTGACGCCGCGATCGGTGCCTGCCACTTTGAAATCCATGTCGCCCAAGTGATCTTCGTCACCCAAGATGTCGGTGAGTACCGCGAAACGTCCACCATCCTTGATGAGACCCATCGCGATACCCGCAACCGGTGCTTTGAGCGGAACGCCTGCGTCCATCAGCGCGAGCGAGCCGCCGCAGACGGAAGCCATCGAGGACGAGCCATTCGATTCGGTGATCTCGGAGACGACACGCATTGAGTATGAGAAATCTTTCTCGGGCGGCAACACAGCAATCAACGCACGCTTCGCAAGACGACCGTGACCGATTTCGCGGCGCTTGGGCGATCCTACTCGACCCGTTTCGCCGGTCGCGTATGGCGGCATGTTGTAGTGAAGCATGAAGCGATCGCGGTATTCGCCGCCGAGCGCGTCGATGATTTGCTCGTCTTGCTTGGTGCCGAGTGTGGCGACCACGAGCGCTTGCGTTTCGCCGCGTGTGAAGAGTGCCGAGCCGTGGGTGCGTGGAAGCACACCAGTGCGCACAGCGATCGGACGCACGGTGCGCGTGTTGCGACCATCGATGCGTGGCTCGCCTCGAAGGATTTGTTCGCGAACGGTTTTTGCTTCGATGGCAAAGAGTTCGCCCGCGACCACGTTTTTCAAGCCTGACTCCGCATCGGCTGGCACCAGTGCTTCGTAAGCGGCTGCGTACACCTCTTTGAGCTTCGCGCTGCGCGCGCTCTTCGATTTGATTTTGTAGGCTTCATCGAAGCCTAGGCCCGCGACTTCGACGCACTTGGCAACGAGCGCTGGATCTTTCGCCGGTGGTTGCCAATCCCAAGCGGGTTTGCCAGCTTCTTCAACGAGCGCGTGAATCGTGTCAATCACGGCTTGCTGTTGCGCGTGGCCCCACCAGATCGCGCCGAGCATAACGTCTTCGGCGAGTTCCTGCGCTTCCGATTCCACCATCATCACAGCGGTTTCGGTGGCGGCAACGACAAGATCCATCTCGGAAGTTTTGAGTTGCGTTGCGGTCGGGTTCAGGATGTATTGACCATTCGCGTAACCGACGCGTGCTGCGCCAATTGGCGAAGCGAACGGCACGCCAGAGAGTGCGAGCGCAGCCGACGCGCCGATGATCGCAGGAATATCCGGATCGATTTCCGGATCCATCGACATCACGGTCGCGATGATTTGAATTTCGTTGTAGAAACCGTCCGGGAACAGCGGGCGAATCGGACGGTCGATCAAACGCGAGGTGAGCGTTTCTTTTTCGGTCGGACGACCTTCGCGCTTGAAGAAGCCGCCTGGAATTTTTCCGGCAGCGTAGAACTTCTCTTGATAGTCGACGGTGAGCGGGAAGAAATCTTGCCCTTCTTTCACGCTCGTTTTTGCCACGGCGGTGACAAGCACCACGGTGTCATCCAAGCTCACCATGACGGCGGCGTCGGCTTGGCGGCCGATTTCGCCGGTTTCTAATGTGAGTGTGTGTGCGCCATATTGAATGGACTTTTTAATTGCGGTCAGCATCGGCTGGTACCTTTCTTTTTAGTGCGCGTCTTGCGCGGGTTGTTACGACAGTGAAGAAATCTTGATTTGGATCGGAGACTCGCGCACTAGGACGTCGCTTCGCTAAGACGACGCGCTTCGCGCTAGGACGACGCACTGCGTGCTAGGACGCAAAGCTGTGCAATCGTTGTTCTGCTTTATCCATAACTCTCTCGTGAAATTTCAGAGGCTTTTGTTCCGTCTTGCCGAAGCGACGTCTTAGCGCGTAGCGCGTCGTCCTAGCGTAGCGACGTCCTAAATTTGCGCGGCGCAAAAACAAAAAGGCCGCATCTTCTAAGAAGATTGCGGCCTCATGCATTCGCGCAAATTTACTTGCGCAGTCCGAGTTTTTCGATGAGCGCTTGGTAGCGCGCGCGATCGGTGTTTTTCAGGTACGCGAGCAATGCGCGACGGTTGTTAACCATCTTGAGCAGACCGCGACGGCTGTGGTGATCTTTGGCATGGCTCTTGAAGTGATCCGACAGACCATTGATGTTTGCAGTCAACAGTGCCACTTGCACTTCGGTGGAGCCGGTGTCGTTGGCGCCGCGACCGTGCGTTTTGATGATCTCGGCGGTTTGTGCTGGCGTGAGTGCCATAGTGATTTCTCTTTCTCTTTTAGCCGCCAAACGGAGAGAGTTTTTGATTGCTCAAAACACCCCGATAAGGCGATATGGTTTTCGAAGTAAGCTAGTGATTATAAAAGGTTTTTCGACTTTCCGTGCGATTGGCTACGGTCGCTACTATTTTAGTATTTACATATTCACGTATCAATGCCTCGAAGAATATGGTATTTTTCGCCACTTATCGCGATATTTGTGTAATATGTATTTTGACTTTCGGCTCCGTTTTATTGGGCTTACGCACAAGAAGTCATTTCTCTAATCTGGCGTAAATCATGATCTGCGTGCCTTGTGACCGATCAGTAGAAACGCTGCGATCACGGCGAGCGCGAAGAAGATCAAATTCCACGCGGGAATTGGCAGCCCCAAGATCAAATCGATTTTGTTGCATTCGACCGAACCTTTGAGGGCGCGCGAAAACACGTCGAGGAACGGTAGCGACTCAAGCATGTAGGTAATGCCCATTCCGCAGCTCGGCAATTGGTCGGCTGGCAGCGACTGGATGTACAGATGACGCGCCGCGAGACCGACACCAAGACCGCCGGTGAGCAGGGTTCCGAGCGCGAGCACGCGGGCGCCGCGTTGCTCGGTTTTCACGATCGCGCCAATTAAAAACACGATCGCCATCAAAAGCAAAGCGCCGCGCTGAAACCAGCACATCGGGCAGGGCTCAAGCGCTTTCACGTACTGAAGGTAGTAGGCGTAGGCCATCAACGCGGCGCAGACGGCGAAGCCGAAGGCGTAGGCGGTGCGGCGCGAAGGAAACAGATTGAGCGGGTTCATGGAAGAAGATTCTAGGTGCGGGGCGCTAGTGCTACACCACAGTGGTCACCGGGTGGCGAGAGAGATGAGTTGAATGCTGCTTGGGCTCATCAAGCAAGGGAATTTGGAGCCCAAAACGTCTACGTAGTTCCTGTTTCGCGCCACAACCGTGATTTCCGTGGCGGGATATGGCACTTCCTGCCTATGCCCTATTTAAGCGATCCAAAGTTGACTAAAATACCGTTTATGCTATGCGCAAAAATGCTCGCTAAACTCATGTTTAATGCGGCACAAGCGGAATATTCTATGGGTGACCGATCTGAATTAGTGCAAGGTCGAGCGCAACGCTCTTGCCACATTCTCTTCCAACACATCGGCACGAAAGAACCACGGTAGATTCGTCTCCGGATCGTGATCGGGGAAAACATCGGCGAGCACTGTGACGTTCTCCACGTTGCATTCGCGCAGCAAATCTTGCATTGCAGTCACGATGTCTTGCGCACGATCGGTGGGGAAAAGCGCAGCGCGAAAACCTTCAGCACCTTTTTCATCGAGTGCATTCGATAGCGAGAGGCGAACTTCGCCGCCGTCAGTTGTTCTGTGCGCAGAGATGACAGCTTCTGGCTCGCCAACACTCGAACGAAACTTTCGAATCGCGTTCGTGGCAAAGAGCTGCAACGAGACTTCGCGCTGCGCGGCACGCCCCTGAAAGAGCGCCGCGAGCGGCGTGCGCGGTGGCCGTGGCAGCGCAAGTAACGACATCGAACCGCCGCCGAGTTGCTTCGAAAACGCTTGCGTCAACGGCATCCCCCATTTGCCTGTGTCTTTTTCATTGAGCAAATCAACACCGGGGCCAGCAAGCGCAGTGCCGACGAGAAAGCGTAGAAAAACACTTTCCTGATTTGCCGGCAACTGCATCGATGCTTTCTCAACGGCAATTTGCGATTGCTTCTCAAGTTGCCACCAAGCGAGCGTACTCGGCAATTTCTCCAATGAAAACGCGTTCGTTGACGCAAGAGCGTTGGACATCGTAAACGTCTGATTGCCGCGCAATGCGCCGTTGGCTTTCATCACCTCGATGAATTCCGCGATGTTTGGTAGCGCGCCAGGAATTTGGATCGGCGATGCGTTCGCCGCAACAATGACGATCGGCATTGCGAACACCGTCGTCGGAAGCGCCGTCTCGCCTGCCCGCAAGCGCCCGGCCTCTACGTGCGCGCTGGCGAGCACACGCAAGAGCATGCGCAGCACCGCAAGCGATGGCGCGCGCGCGACTGCATCGCCGATTTCACCGACGTCGCCGGCGAGCAGCGAAGCGCGCATTCGTTCGCGAAGTTCGGTTTCCTCTTTCTCGGCGATGACCGCAACTTCAGCGCCGAGAGAAGCGAGCGATTGATCAATGAGCACGTTGCTCGCGCTTGCTTCGTAGATAGGAAAAGCGCGCGGGTCGGGGATGGAAAACTGCATCATGCAATTGTAGGAGCGACACTCGTCGAAATCGCCTAAAAAAATTGGTTTCGGTCAGGGTCGCACTTGCGAGTTCACAATGAATGCGCGTGTGGCGCTCAGCACTCGCTGCAGAGAGCGCTTCAAAGTCTCGTAGTTTGCATTGCGTTCGCGGGTCGCCTCATTCATGTATAGCCGCCTATTGATCTCGATTTGAACGCTGTGTCGATCCTCAAACGGTCGTCCGAATTGCTTGACGATCTCAACGCCCTTGTACGGATCGTTGATCGCGACGCTCATCCCTTCGCCGCGAAACGCGTCGTGCAGCATTGCAGTGAATCCCGACGAGCAGGTCGATCCGTCACGATCCCCAAGCACGATATCGGGAAACTTCGTCCCCTTTTTCACCCACGACAAACCGCCCGCCTCTTCGGGCATCGAGTGGCAATTAATGTGAAACACGCGCCTGTGCTGCGCGAATGCTTTCTCAATCGCACCGCGAACCGATTGCCAGTAAGGCGCATGACAATTTGCGATGCGCGATTCGATCTCTGCGACCGAGAGCTTTCGCGAGTAAATCGGCACATCGATATCAAGCAAGCGCCAGATGAGCCCAATGCCGGATTTCGTCTTTGGCGAATGATCAACCACGTGTGGCCAATGACCGTCGATCATCGATGTATCGACATCCTCGACGCGACGATTCGGGTCGATATAGCTTCTTGGAAATTCGGCGCAGACCAGCGTCGCGCCGAGCTCTGTAGCCGGAGCATATAGATCGTCAACGTCGGTATCCTCGGCCTTGCGAAGCCGCGCGAAATCGCAGGCGTAGTGAAAGTCCTTCGGGTATTGAACCCCACTGTGCGGCGAGTCAAGCACCAGCGGCATCGCCACGATGCCTGATGGCGGCAGAAGTACACGAACCGGATTGAAATCGAGCATGAGTCAAGAATAGGGGAAAATGTTGTTTGTCGCTTCGCGACAGGTCGAAAAGACCAATGACGAATGACGAAATACTTGGGTCGGGGAGTCAACTTACCTCTGCATTGCGTCACTCGTCATTCGTCTAGCGCGGAGCGCATTCGTCTTTTGCACCTGTTATTCGTCCGCATCATCAAATGAAATTAAGCAACTTCTTCCTTTCTACAACCAAAGAAGCCCCCGCTGAAGCGGAAATCATCTCGCACCAGCTGATGATGCGCGCTGGCATGCTCAAAAAACTGGGCGCTGGCATTTATTCGTGGATGCCGCTGGGCGTGCGTGTTTTGCGCAAGGTGGAAAACGTGATTCGCGAGGAGATGAATCGTGCGGGCGCGATTGAGCTTTTGATGCCGGTGATTCAGCCGGCAGAGCTGTGGCAAGAATCAGGCCGCTGGGACAAGATGGGCCCGGAGATGATGCGGATCAAAGATCGCCATGATCGCGATTTCATCGTGCAGCCTACCTCCGAAGAAGTCATCACCGATATCGCACGGCAAGAGCTTCGCTCATGGCGTCAATTGCCGCGCAACTTCTATCACCTCCAGACGAAGTTTCGCGACGAGCGTCGCCCGCGTTTCGGTGTGATGCGTTCGCGTGAATTCATCATGAAAGATGCGTATTCGTTTGACGTCGATAAAGGCGGGCTCACCAAGAGCTATCAAGTCATGTACGACGCTTACGTGAAAATTTTCGAACGCCTCGGATTGGAATTCCGCCCCGTTGCCGCTGACACCGGCAACATCGGCGGCTTCGCGTCGCACGAATTTCAAGTGCTCGCAGAGAGCGGCGAGGATGTGATTGCGTATTGCCCCGACTCTGACTACGCGGCGAATATCGAGCTATCGGAAGCGGTCGCACCAGCATCGCCTCGCGCAGCAGCCACAAAGTCGCTCGAGCTCGTTCACACGCCTGGGCAAAAGACCTGCGAGGACGTGGGCAACTTCCTTAAGTTGCCGCTCGAAAAGCAGCTTAAGGCGATGATGTACATGAGCGACGCGGGCTTCGTGCTTTGCATGCTGCGCGCCGATCACATGGTGAACGAAGTCAAACTCGGCAAATTGAAAGAGCTTGCCAATTCGCGTCCTGCAACGCCGGAAGAAATCGAAGCACATTTGGGCGTTGAACCGGGCTATTGCGGGCCGATCCCACGCCACGGCAAGGCGCACCCCGGAAAAGTGATCGTGATCGCCGATCGGACAGCGGCTGCGATGAGCGATTTCGTTTGCGGCGCAAACGAATCGGGCTACCACGTCACCGGTGGCAACTGGGGACGCGATTGCGCAGAGCCCGATGTGGTTGCAGACATTCGCAACGTCCTCGAAGGCGATCCGTCGCCCGATGGCAAGGGCGTGTTGAAGATGCGTCGCGGTATCGAAGTCGGTCATGTGTTCGCCCTCGGCACTAAATATTCTGACGCGCTCAAAGCCAACTACCTGGCGCAAGATCAAACCGAAAAAGTCATGTGGATGGGCTGCTACGGTATCGGCGTCACACGCGTGGTCGCCGCTGCAATTGAGCAGAACCATGACGAGCGCGGTATCGTGTGGCCCGAAGCGATGGCACCGTTCACGGTGGCGATTGCGGCGCTTGGCTACGACCGCAGCGCGGAGGTGAAAGCCGCTGCCGACAAACTCTACGCGGAACTCGCAGCGACCGGCGTCGATGTCGTGCTAGACGATCGCGGCGAACGCCCAGGCGTCATGTTCGCCGAACTTGAATTGATCGGTATTCCGCATCGCATCACCGTCGGCGATCGCGGTTTGAAAGAGGGCGTCGTTGAGTATCAGGCGCGGCGCGATACGGTCGCGGCGAAAGTGCCGATTTCTGAGGTCGCGTCCTTACTGCGGTCGAAGCTCGCGCAGTAGTGCGATATCGACTATAGTTTTCGTCCGTATCGCCCCGTTAAATTGTAGTTATGGGCGAATTTGTTTGCTTTTCTGTAAGATATTTATTTCTTTTTAGCGGATTATTTATTGCGGCTTTCCAGTAAAAAGTTGTTGGAAGATCATCTATGACGATGATCGCATTGAAGTGACGTCGGTTCGAAATTTGCTCTAGACAAAGAAGACAGAAATCATGCCAATGGCATAATCCCTGAACGAGAGCCAAGTACTGATCGAACGCTCCACCGACGCAACAGTGTGCGCAGGATCGTTCGCGATGAAACGTACCCACTACGCGGCGTACGTCGCACCGAAACGACTCGGGCTCCACGTATCTTTTGGAGCCTCCGCATATGTTTTTTCGCGCATCCCTTTCGCTGGCAAAAGGACTCGCACTTTTGCTTGCGCTTCCGTGCCTCACGTTCGCACAAAGCGGCTGCCCGTTCTCGCTCGACGCTGGCACCGCGAGCGCGACGACGGACGGGCTCTATCTGATGCGCTACGCGCTTGGTCAGCGCGGTAGCCCAGCGCTTGATAACGCAACGTCTCTGGCGTCAACCGCGGAGGCAACCGCTGCGTCGCGATTGCGCCGTTTTGACCTCGATGGAAATGGCGTCTTCGATCACGACGACGCGCGCATCATTCAGCGCTACCTGCTCGGTTTTCGGGGCAGCTCGCTCGGCGGCGGCGGCGCGTACGCCGCACGCTTAACGCCCGCGCTGATCGAAGCCTACATCGCGCAAAACTGCCCCGGGAGAGCGATGACGGCTCAGGAGCGCGCGGCGCGCTTCCTCACGCAAGCGACGTGGGGACCAACCTGGAGCGAGATCGATGCGCTTGTTCAAGCGGGCGCAAACGATACAGCCTTTAACGCGTGGATCACTGCGCAGTTCAATACCGCTTCAATTGAACCGCACTGGGACTACGTCGCACGCAAAGGTCCGATTGGCTGCGCAACCGACACGGTTGGCTGCGATTCGAATTTCATCAACGGAACGATGGAAACGTTTTGGCTGCAAGCGATGCAGGGCCCCGATCAGCTCCGGCAACGCGTCGCCTTTGCACTACAACAAATATTCGTCGTTTCGACCGTCAATAGCGGTGTCGATATCCAGGCCGATGCACATGCGAGCTTTCTAGATATGACTGCGCGCAATGCGTTCGGCAATTTCCGCACGCTGCTCGAAGACGTCACGCGTCATCCAACCATGGGAATCTATCTCTCACACTTTCGCAATGAGAAAGAAGATCCGGCAACAGGTCGTACGCCCGACGAAAACTATGCCCGTGAAGTCCTGCAGCTGTTTTCAATCGGTCTGTGGGAACTCAACATCGACGGCACGCGTAAGAAGGATCTAAGCGGCAAGGACATTCCAACCTACAACCAAAACGACATCATCGGTTTGGCGAAGGTGTTCACCGGACTCGCGTGGGGCGACGATCCGTCGCCCGCGCCCACGGACGACAATTTCCGCTGGGGTGGCGGCTCGTGGAAATATCCGATGCAGATGTATCCGAGCGGACATTCAACATCCGCGAAAACGTTTCTCGGCATCACCATTCCGGCGATGAGCGGCACGATCACGCAAGCGCAAGCAAACCAATCGCTCGCCACTGCGCTCGATCGAATCTTCAACCATTCAAACGTTGGACCGTTTATTAGCAAGCAACTCATTAAGCGCTTGGTGACAAGTAATCCATCACCCGCGTATGTGCAACGCGTTGCGGAAAAATTCAACAACAACGGATCAAACATACGCGGCGATATGAAGGCGGTCATCCGCGCGGTGCTCATGGACCCAGAGGCGCGCGACGAGCAGAAATTAGCCGATGAGAGCTTCGGCAAACTTCGTGAGCCCGTGCTTCGGTTCGGTGCGTGGATGCGCGCGTTCACTGCACGACCCGCTTCCGGTCGCTACCGTATCTGGAATCTTGAGGATCCAGCCGATGCGCTGGGGCAAAACCCAATGCGCTCGCCGTCGGTGTTCAACTTCTATCGACCGGAGTACGCGCCGCCTGGGGCCATATTGAATCGACGTGCGAGTGCACCGGAATTCCAGATTACCCATGAAACTACCACGACGGCGTACACCAATTTCATGCTCTCTGTGATCGAGCGAGGATACGGCGGCAATAACGATGAAATTGCGCCCAACTACGCGCGCTATCTCGCGAATGTAAGTAATCCGACGGCGATGATTGCCGATTTAAATGCGCTGCTCGCCTACGGACAGCTCACGACGCAGACGCAGCAAATCATCCTCGACGCAATCAACGCCATCGCGACGACGGAATTCAACTGGCAGGCTCGGCGCGTTTATACGGCAGTTGCGCTCACGATGCTCGCACCCGAATTCCTCATTCAACGATAAGCGGAGATCAAGTCATGGCCTACGTTTCACGCCACGCGGCTCGTCGTCGCTTCTTGCAACAGTTCGGCTCACTCTCGGCGCTGGCGGGCACGCCGTTTGCGGCCAATCTCGCAACCATCGGCGCTGCGAGTGCGCAGGCGGGCAGCGACTACAAAGCCCTCGTTTGCGTGTTTCTGTTCGGTGGCAACGATCACGCGAACTTGATTGTGCCGCGCACGGGTCAAGCCTATACCGACTACATGAACGCGCGACCGACGCTCGCCATTTCGCAGGCGAGCCTGCGCTCGATCAGCCCGACTGGATACACGGGAGCGCCGCTCGGTCTACATCCGGCGATGGCAAACATGCAGTCGATGATCGCGAGCGGTCGTGCTGCGGTGCTCGCCAACTTGGGCACACTCACCAATCCGATCACGCTCGCGCAATGGAACGGCGGCGACTCCCTGGTTGAGGTGCCGGCTCAACTCTTTTCGCATTCCGATCAGCAAGCGCAGTGGCAAACTGGGCTGCCCGATCGCAGTTCACCCACCGGCTGGCTGGGACGTCTGGGCGACGTCACCGCACCGCTATACAACCCCAATAGCGGTGTATCCATTTGCATGTCGATCGGTGGCAACAACATGATTCAAGCGGGCGAGGATACGATCCAATATCAGATCACGCCGCAAGGTGCGATTGCCGTGAACGCGCTTACCCTCGGCAACGGTGGACTGTACGGATCGACTGCGGGCGCGCAGGCGCTGCGCCGCTTGTTGACCGACTCGCGCGCGGGAATGATGGAGCGCGAGTGGTCAAAGATCG
Source organism: Betaproteobacteria bacterium (assembly GCA_013298045.1). Classification (GTDB taxonomy): domain Bacteria; phylum Pseudomonadota; class Gammaproteobacteria; order Burkholderiales; family Casimicrobiaceae; genus Casimicrobium. The sequence goes on along the minus strand of JAAFJI010000006.1, from coordinate 12,730 downwards.
GCAAACGCGCTGTGGATACCGAAAACATCGTCACCACCTCCTTGGCGAACGCGCCCGCAGTTACGACCGTGTTTCCTGCGACCTCCATTGGCCGCCAGTTGCAAATGGTTGCGCGCATGATCTCGGCACGCACAAACCTCAGCCAGCGTCGGCAAGTGTTCTTCGTACAACAGGGCGGCTACGATTTTCATGACGACTTAGTGGCCGATCAAAATGCGCGGCTGGGCGAATTGGATGCCGCACTGGGCGCATTCAACGCTGCGATGAATACGCTCAATGTTTCTTCCTCGGTGACAACGTTCACCGCCTCCGAATTCGGTCGCGCGCTGCGGCACAACGGCCGCGGCAGCGACCATGGTTGGGGCGGTCATCAGTTCGTCTTCGGCGGTGCCGTACAAGGCAATCGGATATACGGCAGCTTTCCAACGATTGCGTTCAACACTCCAACGGACGCCGGCAACGGTCGCTTAATTCCAACAACCTCGGTGGACGAATTCGGGGTCACGCTCGCGCGCTGGTTTGGGGTCACCGATACAAATGCACTCTCGACAATCCTGCCGAATCGGTTGCGGTTTCCGAACGGCGCGAATGGTTTGGGGTTTGTGTAGCGAAACTTCGGAGCTGATCGCGATCTGCAAGGCTTGTGCACTCAGCACCCGGTGCCGAGCATGTTGAACTCAGCTCGTCCAGAGTCCGCCGATGGATCGAACCATGAACACACTCCAAATCAAATCGTTCTGACTCGATCTGATTGATCCGCTGAGAAACGCATGATCAACGCTTTAATCCATTGCCCCGTCAAATAAGAAACATAACCCGCTTTTGCGCTATATCGTTATAAGTGTTTTCGGTGTTTATTCAAAGCTTTGATGGGGCAAATATTTGCAGTGCTATTTCGGCTTCCGCCTGGACTGCTGCCAGGGCGGTTCAGGCTGAAAACGAGCCGACAAAAAATCGATGAAGGCGCGTGCGCGCGTTGAGAGTCCCTTGCGCTGCGGCACCAGCGCGTAGATGTTTGCTTCCGGTAATGTCCATTCTGGCAACACGCGCGCGAGCTTTCCGCTTGCGATTTCAGCCGCCGTATCCCATTCAGAACGCAGCATGATCCCGCATCCGGCTAGTGCCCATTGTTTGATGGCATCGCCATCGTTCGAGAGCAAACTCGCTTGCACGCGGATCGCCTCTTCCCGACCACGTGCATTACGCAACCGCCAGAGTCCAACATCTTCGTCATTCTCTTGCAAAAGCAGGCAAGAATGCCTCGCGAGTTCATCCGGCGATTTCGGCGTACCCCGACGCCTTAAGTACGACGGCGCTGCGAGCATAAAGCGCCCGTTCCGTGCAATCGGAAAAGCGACGCGCGATGAATCGGTCAAGCCACCGATATGAACAAGCACGTCGTAGCTCGTCTCTTCAGTCTCTGTCCAACGATCGCTGAGATTCAAACTCGCTTTGATCTGCGGATGCAGTTTCTGAAACTCCGCGACTGCGGGCGCTAAGTATTTGCGTCCGAACCCAAATGTTGCGCGCACCCGCAAGTGCCCGCGTACCAGCGACCGCCGCGCGTGCAATGCATCGATCAACGCATCGTACTGCGCGACGATTTTCTCCGCTTCCGCGACATAGAGTTCGCCCTCGTCGGTCAATTGGAATTTGCGCGCCGCGCGATCGATGAGACGAAGTCCGAGTTTCGCTTCGAGCGCTTGCAATCGCTGCGTCACCGCCGAGGCGGTGACGTTGAGCGCTCGCGCAGCCGCGGCGAGCGATCCTTCGCGAAAGATACAGAGAAAAAAGCGCGGATCGTCGGTTTCGCGCATCGTACTCATATTAAGCCGAATTGAATTGAAAAGTTAAATGAGTTTAACCACTTTGCACGCTGGCTCAGTTACAGTTTGGTCGAGTGTCCAGCGCATCGTTCCGCCAAAAATCGAGATCGACAAGCGGAGCATTTGCGTGAAAGCTCTTAACATCGTCAACGATCGTAAATCCCACTTCATCGCCGCGCCATGTTCGAACACACAAGTCTGCATCGCATTCGCGCCAACGGCATCGCGCTCAACGTGCGCGTGAGCGACGAGCGCGGCAAACCGCCGCTGCTGTTGCTGCACGGTCATCCGCAAACCCACGTCATTTGGCACAAAGTCGCGCTTGCGCTTGCGAAGCACTTCACGCTGGTCGCGCCCGATTTGCGAGGCTACGGCGACAGCGATAAGCCAGTGTCCGACGCGAGCCTAAATCACGCGCCTTACAGCAAACGCGAGATGGCGAAAGACATGGTGGAACTCATGGCGTCGTTCGGTTTCACTAAATTCAAAGTGCTCGCGCACGATCGCGGCGCGCGGGTGACACATCGCATGATGATGGATCATCCGCATGCGGTCGAACGCGCGACGCTCTTGGATATCGCGCCGACGCTTGCAATGTATGAGCAAACCAATATGGAGTTTGCGAAGGCGTATTTTCACTGGTTCTTTCTCATTCAACGCGAACCGTTCCCAGAAGCGCTTATCGAGCGTGACCCTGTGTTTTTTATCGAGCGAATGATGGCAAATCGACACGCCGGGCTCTCGGCGTTTGCGCCCGAAGCGCTCGCGGAATATCGGCGCTGTATTCAATTGCCGGGCATTGCGCACGCGATTTGCGAAGACTATCGCGCCGCAGCGACGATCGATCTCGAACATGATCGAGCCGATCGCGATGCAGGGCGCAAAGTGTCGCAGCCGCTACAAGTGATCTGGGGCGCGAATGGCGTGATCGAGAAATGCTTCAAACCGATCGACGAATGGAACCGTGTGGCGACCGATGTGCGCGGACAACCGGTATCTTGCGGGCACTACATTCCCGAGGAAAATCCCGAGGCGCTATTGCAGGCAGCGCTACCGTTTTTGGTCGATTCGTAGGATGGGTGGAGCGAAGCGATACCCATCCTACCCTCTTCTCATTTTTTGACATAACACACCATGACCAAACGAATCGCAGTTATCGCCGGCGACGGCATCGGCAAAGAAACCGTGCCGGAGGGCATTCGCGTTCTCGAAGCCGCTGCCAAAAAGTTCAACATTCCACTGCACTTCGATCACTTCGATTTTGCATCGTGGGACTACTACGAGAAACACGGCAAGATGATGCCCGACGACTGGAAAGCGCATATCGGTGGACACGATGCGATCTATTTCGGTGCTGTCGGTTGGCCCGAGAAAATTCCGGACCATATTTCGCTCTGGGGCTCGTTGATTTTGTTTCGTCGCGAGTTCGATCAATACGTGAACTTGCGGCCAGCACGGTTAATGCCGGGCGTAGTCGCACCTGTTGTCAAAAAGGATGGTTCGCCTTACAAACCCGGCGAAATTGATTTCTACATTGTTCGCGAGAACACCGAAGGCGAATATTCCTCGGTCGGTGGTCGCATGTTTGGTGGCACCGATCGCGAATTCGTCCTGCAGGAATCCGTCTTCACGCGCACTGGCGTAGATCGCATTCTGAAATTCGCATTCGATCTCGCGCAATCGCGTCCGAAAAAGCATCTGACGAGTGCAACGAAATCAAACGGCATCTCGATCTCGATGCCGTACTGGGACGAGCGAGTCGCCGAGATTCAAACGAAATATCCCAGGCTCAACGTTGACAAATTTCACATTGATATCTTGACGGCGCATTTCGTGCAACGTCCATCGTTTTTCGACGTCGTTGTGGCGAGTAATCTCTTCGGCGACATCCTCTCCGACTTAGGTCCCGCGTGCACCGGCACCATCGGCATCGCGCCATCGGCGAACATCAATCCCGAACGCAAATTCCCCTCCCTCTTCGAACCCGTTCACGGCAGCGCGCCGGACATCGCTGGCAAAGGCGTCTGCAATCCGATCGGTCAAATCTGGTGTGGCGCGATGATGCTCGAATGGTTAGGGCACAAAACGGCGCACGACGCGATTCTGCGCGCGATTGAGCAATCGACGGCAATCGGACCAAAAACCGCTGATCTCGGCGGCACCGCGACGACCGTCGAAGTGGGAAAATACATCTCCGAGCAACTTTAGGAACGCCGACCACGGGATCGGTCTTCTGCGTGTGTGATTTACCAATGCTATTTTGATGCGGCGCATCGATCACGATTGTTCAGTCATGCGCCCTATGTCGGTTTCGGACTTGAGCCGGAAGTCAATGCGCAGCTGACGCGGAACTGCCCCGAGCTCGCGGATCCTCGGGTTCGAATGGCACTTGCAGAGTACGGGGCGATGCTGCACATCTGGCGCAACCCGGATCGCCACACCGAGCCGTGGATTGGCTTTACGTCATACCGCCAGCTTGAGAAAACGCCTGTCGTGTTTTCGGGCGTCGCCGAGGTCGAACGCCTGCTCGCGGGCGGCGACTACTTGTCGTGGTACGTCTGGGATCTTGCAGGTGTGAACTACGGTGGGCTCACCGGACTTGCCGGTCACTCGGAAGCAAATCATCCGGGTATCCACGATTTCATCGTTGATGTGCTGACCGAGGCAGGGATCGAGGTTTCATCGCGCTTTTATCTTGAGCGTTTTGTACCCTACGCAAACTACTGGGTGATGAGCACCGAGCACTTTGTGCGATACATGAATTGGTCGTGGCCGCTGGTCTCGCGATCGCTTCTGATGAGCCATCCTTACCTCGACTTGCCGTCACCCAAAGGTCCACGCGACAACAAGGCACGAGCCGTGGGTTATTTCATGGAGCGGCTTTTCATTCTCTGGGTGTTGCGCGAGCGGCTGCGCGGGGTCGGTCTCGGACCGGTGTTCGGTCACGCAAGCGTGTCGCGACCGGTAGGAAGCGAAGTCCGGCAGCGCTCTGTCGTCGAATGAAAGATCGCCAGGGGCGAGGCTCGCTGCGAGCACAACTGCCGCAGCACGGATAAACTCGCGGGACTTTGGGGGAAAAGCGAACATGGTCGATCAACCGGCGAATAATTCGGGCGCACCGGCCGCCAGGGGCATCGGTGCAACCGAATTGATCGCTCGCGCATCGGCAGGCGATGACGGCGCAATGAGCGAGCTCTATGCGCTGCTTTATCCGGAAATCAAGCGTGTGGCGCGAGCGCGGCTTGCGCAAGCCGGCGGTGTCACTGGGCTAAATGCGACTGCGCTGGTTCACGAGGGATTCATGCGAATGGCCGACCGCGAGGGATTGCAGGGCAACACGCGAGTTCAGTTTTTTGCCTATATCGGGAAAGTCTTGCGCTCAATTGTGATCGACTTTGTGCGTGCACGTGATTCCGAGAAACGCGGGGGCGGCGCGACCTTGCTCACACTCTCGCATGCCGATGCAACCGCCGATGCGTCAATCCCGGCCGTGGATGTGATTGCGCTCGATCGTGCCGTGACCCAGCTCAGACAGATCGACGAAGGGATGTACCAGACGGCGGAATTGCATTTTTTCTGCGGGATGACGATTGAAGAGACGGCCGATGCGCGCGGGGTGTCGGCGCGCACGGTCAATCGCGAAATTCTCAAAGCTCGGGCACTATTGGGCGAATGGTTGGAACTCGGCACGGCGTGAATTCGACGGTGTCGCTCTTTCTCAACGGATAGCGTCTTTCTTTCCGATGATCCCGGCGAACAACACGGCTTTCGATGCCGCACATTGGCGACGCGTTAACGACGCGCTCGATCAAGCGCTCGAACTCGACGGTGCCGACCGTGTCGCGTTTCTCAGCGCGCTCGCCGATGAGAGCGAGCCGCTCGGCGACGAGGTAAGACGCCTGCTGACGCGACTTCCTGACAACCTCACGCTGCCGCCCGATCGTGCGACCGCTGAAAGACGGGACGCCGGCGGACTCACCACCGAACTTGCAACCGTCTTCAAACCCGGCACGCCCCTGGCCGAGCGCGGCTTCGATGGTCTGCTGCAACGTGCGTTGCGTGCGGAACGCACTGCGCTGAAGAGCGCGCGCTATCAAGGCGAGCTTTGCGGCGCTTGGCGACTGAAAAGCGTGATTGGTACAGGTGGTATGGGCGAGGTTTGGTTAGCCGAGCGCGCCGACGGTCTGTATAGCGCTCAGGCGGCGGTTAAGTTCCTGCGCCCGGACTCGAACATGGATGCATTCGAGGCGCGATTCGCCCAGGAGCGGCTACTTCTTGCCCGACTCAACCATCCGGGCATTGCGCGACTGCTGGACGCGGGTCGGCAATTCGGACATCCGTTTTTGGTGTTGGAATACGTCGAAGGCATGCCGCTGCTCGAGTATCTTGTGGGTCACGCACCCACACTGGATGCGCGACTCACCGTTTTCCGATCGATTGTCGAGGCGGTGTCTTACGCGCACACTCAGCTGGTTGTGCACCGCGATCTGAAGCCCTCGAACGTGCTCGTGACGAAGAGTGGACAGGTCAAATTGCTAGATTTTGGCGTGGCCGGTTTGTTGGGCGGCGAAAACCGAGACGAGACCACCGAGTCTGCTGCCACGCGCCTTGCGGGACGCGGATTGACCATCGAATACGCCGCGCCGGAGCAGATTACAGGTGAGGCAACCGGCGTTGCAAGCGACGTCTATTCGCTGGGCGCACTCGGCTACCATCTACTTTCAGGACACCGTGCACACCTTCCGGAAAAAGCAGGACGAGCAGCGCTGGAACACGCCGTTTTGCATACGGATCCGGCGCGCCTTTCCGAGGCCGCGCGTACGCCGTCGAAGGTCGCGGCCGTCGACAATTTCGCAGCGCCGAGCGACGCCCTGCGCATCGGTGGCGACTTAGACGCGATCTTTGCCTGCGCGATGCGGCGCGATCCGACGGCTCGCTACCGCACGGTTGACGAATTTCTGGCGGACTTGCGGCGCTACGCAGAGCGCCGCCCGATTGCTGCGCGACGCACGGACCGCGCTTACCGCGCGCGGCTATGGTTGCGACGCAATTGGCTTGCATCGACTCTCGGCGCGACACTTGTACTCGCGTTAACCAGCGGTCTCGGTGTTTCAATCTGGCAGGCCGAGCGCGCCAGAATTGAGGCAAGCCGCGCCAACAAAACCGCCGATTATCTGGTCGAACTGCTTGCGAACGCAGACCCCGATCTGCATGGCGGCGATTGGCCTACGGCGCTGCGTTTGCTCGAACAGGCGAAGGCCGATGTCGGCATCCGTTTTCGCGACGATCCAGCGACCGAGGCTCGACTCTCCTCGTTGCTCGCATCAACTTTTCGTTCACTTTCCAGGGACACCGAAGCGCTTCCGGTCGCACAGCGGGCGGTTGAGATTTCGGAGCGCATCAACGGCGCGAACGCGATTGAAACGGCGCTTGCGCGCGCGGTGCTCGCCGAAACGCTCTATTGGCTGGAGCGCGAACGAGAGGCGCTCGCAAACTACGAGCTCGCGCTGCCTACGCTCGTCACTCGGCTTGCAGCAGGCGACGGCCGACTGCGTGCAGCACAGCTGGGATACGCCAATACGCTCGCAAGACTTCTGGAACACGACGAGAGCGAGCGCGCTTTCCAGGCCTATTTCACCGCGCTTGGGGACGCACCGAGCGATCGTTGGGCGCGCGCCGTAGCCGATGGCGACTATGCCCGCGCCCTCACCTCGCAGGGGCGCTGGGGTGACGCCTTCGCGATCCTGTCGAAGAACGAAGCGCTATACAACGCCCCGCCGCCCGGGCAGGAGAAAGTGGCCCTGCACAATCGACAATCGATTGCGAGCGCGCAATCGGTACTCGGTCGCTACGAAGGTGCGGAGGCGCGGCTGCTGGCAGTGCGGGCAGCGTGGCAACGATTGGCCGGCTCGCGCAGCGCGCAGGTGTTCGACGCGCTCAACGACCTGGGCTATCTCTACTACCGCTTGGGGGAAGGCGCGAAGGCGGAGCTCGCCTACACCGAACTGCGCGCATTGCAAGAGCAGCTCCCGGACTTCGAGCCGCTGCGCAAACTGAGCACCGAGATCGATTTAATCGAAATTCAGTTGTTCTTCGGCCGCCGCTCACTTGCCGACAACGCGGCCAGTGCGAAAGCGGTTTCGTCGCAAATTGCAGCGCTCGATCGCTCGCAGAGCGATCGCGGCGTGTGGCTTCAGACCCGACTCGCGGTCATACTCGATGCCTGCGGCGACGCCGAAGCAGCGCGTGAGCTTCTCGCTTCTGCACGTGCAATTGCACTCGCGATTGCGCTGCCCGACGGACCGTGGCGGCGGCGCATTGAGCGCACAGAGGCGAGTATGGATCGGCGGCTGGGCGGTCGCGATGTCACTGAGGCACTCAAAAGCTCGCTCGATCGCTTAGCGAGGGCGCAAAGCGGCGGCTTCTCGCAACGCGTAGTGGGCAGTTATCTTGAATATGCGCTCGCAGTTGCCGGCACCGAGCCTGCGACGGCGAAAGTTGCAGTAGAAACTGCGCGAAGGTCGCTGCCGCCGGGCCTCCCGGACACCCACTACGCACGCGCGCTGGTCGAGTACGTCGCGATGTTGATCGACCCCGCGTCTAGCGTGGTGGCGCGGCGACAGGCACGCAACGCGCTTGCGCGCGCGCTCGGACACCCGGACGCCACGCGCCTGCTCGATCCATTGCCCGGGTTCTACTTTATGTGACGCGGAAAACCCGCGCTAAAAAAACACATACGCCTGTCGTAATTTGCGCACCGTCTGCGTCTTTATCAGTGAACCTCGCTGCGCGCCTGCGCGACTCATGGTTCATGGGGACGTTCAACCGAGCGTCGCCGCGCCGACCTCCTCCAAGTCGGCACGCGTCTGCCGTTGTTTCGATAACTGGCCGCGCGCATGTGTTTCGACTTCCTCCACGGAATTCATGCAAAGTCCCTCCAACCCGCCTCGCGCGGGTTTTTTTTGCCCGCACGGTCGAACGAACATCGCATGAGGCTCGACGTCCAGCACTTACTATTTATGCCCCATCAAATATGATTTGTAGTAATTTTTCATTTAATCTCGAATTGTTAAATTAATACGCCAAAAGTATTTTTTATGGGGCATTACCTTTATTTGTTGTGCAAAAAATGCGTGATGCCGCAATTTTCATCAAACTTCGATCTTGATTTAGGCATTTTCTGCCAAATGTATAGCCTCAATCAAATGTAAACGCAATTTTCCTGCATAAAGTACAATTGCGGCATTGCAACAATACCGGTTCTTATGCCAAACGCCTTAAATCGACAAGTCGACGACGTTCGCATCCGCGACATTTTTGAGCTCGCGCCGCCATCTCATTTATTGCGGGAGTTCAAACCGAGCGACGCAGTCGAGCAACTCGTCTATGACACGCGGCGCGACATCCACAAGGTCCTGCACGGTGCCGACGACCGTCTGGTTGTAGTTGTGGGGCCCTGCTCGATGCACGACAAACGCTCGGCGCTTGAGTACGCAACGCGGCTCAAGGCGCTGCGCGATGAGCTGGCGCACGATCTGGTGGTCGTGATGCGCGTGTACTTTGAAAAGCCACGCACGACGGTCGGCTGGAAAGGGCTTATCAACGACCCCCTCCTGGACGGCAGCTTCAAGATCAACGAAGGTCTCCGTCTTGCGCGCGACCTGCTTCTGGAAATCAATGCGCTTGGCGTCCCGGCGGCGACCGAGTTTCTCGACACCCTCACGCCTCAGTACTACGCCGACTTGATTTCCTGGGGTGCAATCGGCGCGCGCACGACCGAGAGTCAGGTGCATCGACAACTCGCAAGCGGCATGAGCTGCCCGATGGGTTTCAAAAATGGCACCGACGGTAACATCAAAATCGCTGTGGACGCAATCAAAGCAGCCGCCGCGCCGCACTTCTTTCTCTCGGTGACCAAGGGCGGGCACAGCGCAATCATCTCCACCAACGGCAACGAGGATTGTCACGTGATTTTGCGTGGCGGCAAAGCGCCAAACTACGACGCGGCCAGCGTGCAATCCTCTGCTTCTGAACTCGCCAAAGCGGCGCTGCCGCAGCGCATCATGATCGATTTCTCCCACGCCAATTCAAGCAAGCAGCACGAGAAACAGATCGAAGTGTCCGCCGACGTCGGCCGTCAGATGGCTGCGGGCGACGAGCGCATTTTTGGCGTGATGATCGAATCGCACTTAAACGGTGGCCGACAGGATTTGACGCCAGGAAAGGCGCTGGAATACGGCGTGTCGATCACCGACGCCTGTATCGATTGGGCGGCTACCGAGAGCGTGCTGCGGCAACTCGCAAGCGACGTTCAAAAGCGTCGCCTGGCGCAACCGGAATGAGCGCGCTGGCTCGTTAGTCACTGACCCGTTAATAAAAAAGCCCGCAGCTGCGGGTTTTTTTTTGGCAGCGAAGTGCTTACTTCTTGCCGTCTTTGACGCCTTGCTTCTCTTTGCTTGGAGCAGCAGCAGGCGCAGCAGGCGCTTTTTGTTTCGATGCCGCAACTTCGGCGGCTGCGACTGGGGCACCATCTGCCGAAGCCGCTTCTTCCTTGACCATCGACGCGGTCGCAAATACGGCATCTTTATTGCGGCCGTGGAACACGAGCGCAACGCCTGCGGGCAGCGTTACATCTTTTGCGTGCACCGATTCGCCAGCTTTGAGGTCTTTGAGATCGACCTCGATAAAGCGCGGGAGGTCTTTCGGCAAGCAGGTAATTTCGACTTCAGAGAGCACGTGGTTGACGATGGCTGCCGAGAGCTTTACGGCGGGCGAAACGTCCTGGTTGACGAAGTGCACCGGCACTTTCATGTGCAGTTTCTTGTCGGCTTGAACGCGCTGGAAGTCGATGTGGGTAATTTGTTGCTTAAACGGGTGGTATTGCACATCGCGCAAAAGCACCTGCGTCTTCGCGCTATCAAGGGTCATGGAAAGAATCGAGCTGTGAAACTCTTCTTTCTTGAGTGCGTGCCAGAGCGCGTTGTGATCGAGTTCGATCATTTCGGGTTTGGCTTCGCCTCCGTAGACGATGCCGGGGACTTTCGCAGCGTGACGCAGGCGGCGGCTCGCTCCGGTGCCCTGTAGCGTCCGCGCGAACGCGGTAAATTCAGTTGCCATTTCAGTATCTCCAGTTCATGGGGCGGTCACGTAGCGAAACGCGGCACCCCGATTAGTTTTGTTGCGGCAGCGCGACCACTGCGGCATCAAAATCGTCTCGCAACCTGCGAGGCGAAAAATTCTTTTCTTGTCATTCCCGCGAAGACGGGAATCCATCCTTGCATGTAGCGACTTTCAATTCAGTATCTCGCTCTTTGCCATCATGGATCCCGGACCTCCGCCGGGATGACGCTATTCTGTGAACAAGGACGAAACAGAATCCTCGTTCGAAATCCTCTGCATCGTCTCTGCGATCAATTGCGCGCTTGAAATCTGGCGAATCTTGCCGGTTTTGAGCAGATCGCCCGCTGCGTTTGAAAGCGGAATCGTGTCGGTGACTACCAACGAATCAAGCGACGGACCCGCGATACGCGCCACCGCCTCACCCGAGAGCACCGCGTGCGTGCAATACGCAATGACTTTCACAGCGCCGTTGTCTTTGAGCGCTTGCGCGGCTTTGCAAAGTGTGTTCGCGGTATCAACGATGTCGTCCATGATCAAACAGGTTCGACCCGCAACATCGCCGATGATGTTCATCACTTCCGAGACGTTCGCTTTCGGGCGACGCTTGTCGATGATCGCAAGATCGGTATCCAAACGTTTCGCAACCGCTCGCGCGCGCACGACGCCGCCGACGTCGGGCGATACGACCAGGAGGTTTTCGTATTTCTGCTTCCAAATATCCGCGAGCAAAATCGGCGTCGCGTAAATATTGTCAACCGGAATATTGAAAAAACCCTGAATCTGATCGGCATGCAAGTCCATCGTAAGCACGCGATCGACGCCAACGGCGGAGAGCATGTCGGCCACCACTTTCGCCGAGATCGGCACGCGTGCGGAACGCGGGCGACGGTCCTGACGTGCGTAACCGAAATACGGCATCGCGGCGGTGATCCGACCGGCGGACGCGCGTTTCAACGCGTCGACCATGATCACCAATTCCATCAAGTTTTGATTGGTCGGCGCGCAGGTCGATTGCAACACAAACACGTCTTTGCCGCGCACGTTTTCGAGAATCTCGATGTCGCATTCGCCGTCGGAAAACGCAGAGACTTTCGCCTTGCCGAGCCGCAGGTTCAGATGTTCCGCCACCGATTGCGCGAGCTTCACGTTCGCGTTGCCGGTGAAAACCATCATGTCGTGAAAGCTCATGGTGCGATCTCTAATGCGGAGCGGAGTTCATCGAAAAAAAAGCGGTCTTGATTTGTCTGCAAGACCGCTTTCTCGGTAGAAGTTACCCTTTGGGCGAAGGCCCTTTGGGCGAGTAGTTCGTTTTGGCAGGGGAGGAAGGGATCGAACCTACGCATACCGGAATCAAAATCCGGTGCCTTACCACTTGGCGACTCCCCTACACACGGTATCGACTCATCGCCGAACCGCTACACCTTGAATTTACATTCCCGAAAGAACGTGTTTTCGCAGCGAAGCCCTAAATTCTAGCAATTTTTCGCGAACGATTGCAGCGGATGGTGTTCGCTAGAGTGGACTGCCCAGGCGTCGTAGCCAGCGCCCCGAAGTGCTTGCGCGCCCGCCGCAGCACTCGAAAAATCGGGGGTTCGAGCGAAGTAAGCGCTTCCGGAGCCAGTCATTCTCGTTGTTTTCCAGCTTTTTCTCATATCGCCCGATAATTTTTGGGCTAGCGGCTGTATTTGCTCTGACACTTTCTGAATATTATTTTCGCCATATGCCCAGTTTAATTGGGCGATACTGCATGGAGCTGTATTTCGAATCAACTCTGGATGTGAAAA
>JAAFJI010000059.1 GCA_013298045.1 Betaproteobacteria bacterium | reverse complement strand
CGGTGCCGACTCGCCGAACGTCGTCATCCCGATCACGTCGCCATGGTGACCGACGTATTTCCACCATCCGTCCGGCACACCGGCTTCAATGGCTAACGTCGGAACATCGTGCGGCAATACCGCACGCTTGTAATCCACCGATTGCACGTCAAAGAGCTGCGTACACGGCATCGAAACCACACGCGCGGCAATGCCGTCGGCGGTGAGTTGTTTATACGCGCCCATCGCGAGTCCGAGCTCCGAGCCGGTTGCGAGCAACACAACTTTCGGATTTTGTGCATCGGCAACGATGTAGCCACCGCGACGAATCAGCGCTTCGTGCGATGCGTCGCGCGGGAGCACTGCAGTGTTCTGACGCGACAGACAAAGCATGGTCGGACCGTCTTTGCGTTCAATGCCACTCGCATAGGCGACTGCGGATTCCAACGAGTCAGCCGGACGCCACACATGCAAACCGGGAATCATGCGAAGCGATGCCACATGCTCAACTGGTTGATGTGTAGGCCCGTCTTCGCCAACGCCAATCGAATCGTGTGTAAAGATGTAGAGCACACGCTGCTTCATCAATGCAGCCATGCGCACAGCGTTCCTCGCGTAGTCGCTGAACACGAGAAAGGTGCCGACATACGGAATCACGCCGCCGTGAAGCGCCATGCCGTTGGCAATTGCGCACATGCCAAATTCGCGAACGCCGTAGCCGATGTGCTGCCCAGAGCCGTCGGCCTTCACAGGCGTCGAGGTTTTGTAATTGGTGAGGTTCGAGCCGGTCAAGTCTGCCGAGCCGCCGACCATCTCCGGCAGCGCGGGACCGAAGACTTCGAGTGCGTTTTGCGCCGCTTTGCGGGTTGCGACTTCCTTGTCGTTGGCAATTGCGGCATCAAGCGCTTTCTTCAAAATCTCCGCGTAATTCGCGGGCAATTCGCCGTTGAGTCGACGCCGGAGCTCCGGATCGGCGTTTGCGAACGCCGCATTCCACGCGCGCTCTAGCGCGGCACCACTGGCTTTGGCGTCGAGCGCGGCGTAGGCATCTGCCGGCATTTCGTACGGAGGGAATGTCCAACCGATATGCGCGCGGGTTGCCGCGATTTCGTCACCCATGACCGCCGTGCCGTGCGCGTCTGCGGTGTCGTGTTTGTTTGGCGAACCATGGCCAATGTGTGTCTTGCAAATGATGAGCGTTGGGCGCGACGTTTCCGTTTTGGCGGCAACGATGGCCGCATCGACGGCGTCGATGGAATGGCCGTCGATTGCGCCGATCACATTCCAGCCGTACGCTTCAAAACGCTTCTTTGTATCGTCTTTGAACCAACCCTCAACTTTGCCGTCGATCGAGATACCGTTGTCGTCATAGAACGCAATCAACTTGTTCAAACCGAGCACGCCCGCGAGCGAGCAGGCCTCGTGGGAGACACCCTCCATCATGCAACCGTCGCCCATGAAGACGTACGTGCGATGATCGATCAGCTCGCCAAATTGCTTTGCGAGCATCTTCTCGGCAAGCGCCATTCCGACCGCGTTGGCAATGCCTTGCCCGAGCGGACCGGTCGTCGTTTCGATGCCCGGCGTGATGCCGACCTCCGGATGCCCCGGCGTTTTGCTGTGCAATTGACGGAAATTTTTGATCTCCGACATCGGCAGGTCGTAGCCGCTCAAATGCAAGAGCGCGTAGGGCAGCATCGAGCCGTGACCGTTGGAGACAACGAATCGATCGCGATTGGGCCACGCGGGATTGGCCGGGTTGTGGCGCAGATGCGGCCCATTCGGCGAGTTCGTTCGCCAGAGTGCGACTGCGATTTCGGCCATGCCCATTGGCATGCCTTGGTGACCCGATTTAGCGGCGGCGACGGCGTCGACCGCCAACATGCGAATCGCGTTCGCGGCGGTTTGATTTTGAGAGTGGGAGGCGGCGGTCATGCGAAGCGAATTGTGGGACGTGTAGTCCCATGAAGGAGAAAACGGCGGAGAGAACGTCAAATTATCGCCGAGTGCGGGTCGCACGTCGCTCTCAGCGCCAAGCGTGGCGAACCCGAGGCGCGACCCCATTTCGAATGAACTCTACCTATAAAAACGCAGCCTTTAGCCGCATGAAAATGAGGTTATGTAATTATTATTACGTTAATGATGTACAGCAAAAAAATCTATATGCACCACGGTTTATGGGGCGATACATGAAAAAGCTGTTTGCATAAATACACACCTGCAGAAATCGTCTCCCCGCGCGTGCGCCTACATCTGCGCCCAAGGCAATCCCTCGAACCGCCAACCGTTTTTTTTGCCGCGATGAAACGTTTCGTCGAGATCGCCCTCGAAACCGTGCAGTACGTTGAAGACGTTGGTGAATCCGGAACCCTCCAACACCTTCCCCGCATCGACCGAGCGTTTTCCGCTGCGGCAAATTAACACGACCGGTCGCGTCTTCACGCCTGCGACCAGCGCTTTTACGTGCGAAGTGAATTCAGGTTGCACGTCCCAATCCGGCGGCTCCTGCCACGCAACATGTTCCGCACCGGTCGGGTGACCCACATAGAAAAACTCGATCTCGGAGCGTACGTCTACAAACACAGCGTCAGGATTCGTATGAATAAAAGTAAAGGCTTCTTTGGGAGTAAGGTGATTCATTTTCTAGAGTGCGGTGGCGAGCAGGGGGCTGCAATCTTTGCCAGTATCGCGTGCTTGAGCTGCATTGCAACCCTTTGCACACGAATAAGTAACCTACGCCTTCGTTATAAGCAAACGCGCGAAGCAATGAGAAAATACGGACGCAAGTTGGCGCTCGTCCAGCTTTGTCACATTCGTCCCACGCAATTCGCCCTTGAGTCTCCAAATGTCCAAACGTCAACGCATCGCAAGCATCCTCCGCGAACGGATCATGATCCTAGATGGCGGTATGGGTACGATGGTGCAGCAATACAAATTGGGTGAAGCTGACTATCGCGGCCATTTGTGTCGCGACCACAAATGCGATCTGAAGGGCAATAACGACTTGCTGGTGCTCACGAAACCCGAAGTCGTTCGGCAGATTCAGCGCGAGTATCTCGAAGCAGGTGCCGACATCATCGAGACCGATACGTTCAGTGCGACGTCAATCGGAATGTCCGACTATCACCTCGAACACATGGTTCGCGCGATGAACAAAGCGGCCGCGAAGATCGCGCGCGAACTCTGCGACGAATTCACGAGCAGAGCTCCAAACAAACCGCGCTTCGTCGCGGGAGCGCTTGGCCCGATGAGCCGCACCGCCAGCATTTCACCCGATGTGAACGATGCGTCAAAACGCAACGTGACCTTCGATCAACTTCACGCCGCGTACAGGGAGCAAATTGACGCGTTGGTCGAAGGTGGTGTCGATCTCATTTTGATCGAAACGATTTTCGACACATTGAACGCTAAAGCCGCAATCTACGCGTATCTCGAAGTTTTCGAGAACGATCCCGATCCGCTGCCGCTCATGATTTCGGGCACGATCACCGACGCCTCGGGTCGCACACTTTCAGGACAAACCATCGAAGCTTTTTGGAACAGCGTTCGCCACGCGAGACCACTCTCGGTCGGTGTCAACTGCGCGCTCGGCGCGGTCGCGATGCGCCCGCACGTGGAAACGCTTGCGAAGGTTGCGCCAGAAACATTCGTGAGCGTGTATCCGAATGCGGGCCTTCCAAACCCTCTATCGGACACCGGCTACGACGAGACACCCGCGATGACTTCCGGCTTCTTGAAAGAGTTCGCGCAAAGCGGACTCGTCAATATCGTTGGCGGTTGCTGTGGCACGACGCCTGCGCACATCAAAGCGATTGCAGATTCCGTAGAAAAAGTCGAGCCACGTGCCGTCATCGCGTAAGTTAGAGAACATGAACCATTACACGATGCACCTTTCGGGGCTGGAGCCGCTCGCGATTGATTCGAATTCGCTTTTCGTCAACGTCGGCGAGCGCACGAACGTCACTGGCTCGCGCGCGTTCGCGAAGCTCATCTTGAACGACGATTACGTGAGCGCGGTAGAAGTCGCACGGCAACAAGTGGCGAGCGGCGCGCAGATCATCGATGTGAACATGGATGAGGCGATGCTCGATAGCAAAGCCGCGATGATGAAGTTCCTGAACATCATCGCGACCGAGCCGGACATTGCGCGTGTGCCGATCATGATCGATTCGTCGAAGTGGGACGTGATCGAGGCGGGGCTCAAGTGCATCCAAGGCAAGTGCGTTGTCAATTCGATTTCGCTCAAGGAAGGTGAAGCCCCGTTTCTCGAACAAGCGCGCAAGTTGAAGCGTTACGGCGCGGCAACGGTCGTGATGGCGTTCGATGAGAAAGGTCAAGCTGACACGTATCAGCGCAAGATCGAAATTTGCGAGCGTGCGTACAAATTGCTCGTCGATAAAGTCGGGTTCGATCCTGCCGACATCATCTTCGATCCGAATGTGTTCGCACTTGCGACCGGCCTTGAAGAGCACAATAACTACGGCGTGGATTTCATTAATGCCGTCGCATGGATCAAAAGGAATTTGCCGGGCGCCAAAACCTCGGGAGGCATCTCGAATTTGAGTTTCAGTTTCCGTGGTAACGATCATGTGCGCGAAGCGATGCACACGGTGTTTCTGTATCACGCGATTAAAGCCGGACTCACGATGGGCATCGTGAACGCAGGGCAGATCGGTATCTACGATCAGATTGATGCCGAGCTACGCGAGCATTGCGAAGACGTGATCCTGAATCGTCGTCAAGACTCGACCGAGCGCATGCTCGCACTCGCCGAGAAAGTCAAAGGCGGCGGCAAGGCGAAGGTCGAAGATTTGTCGTGGCGCGAGATGCCCGTGAACGAGCGATTGAAGCATGCGCTCGTGAAAGGCATCAACACGTTCATCGTTGAAGACACCGAGGAGGCGCGCCAAGGGTTCGAGCGACCACTGCAAGTGATCGAAGGTCCGCTCATGGAAGGCATGAACGTCGTAGGCGATCTCTTTGGGCAGGGAAAAATGTTCTTACCGCAGGTCGTGAAATCGGCTCGGGTCATGAAGCAGGCCGTCGCGCATCTGGTGCCTTTTATTGAAGAGGAAAAGCGCTTGCTTGGAACGGAAGCGAAAACGAAAGGGCGGATCGTACTCGCGACTGTCAAAGGTGACGTACACGACATTGGCAAGAACATCGTCGGCGTCGTGCTCCAGTGCAATAACTACGAAGTGATCGATCTCGGTGTAATGGTGCCGTGCGAAAAAATTCTTGCGGCAGCAAAAGAATCGAACGCGAACATCATCGGCCTCTCGGGACTCATCACGCCGTCGCTTGAAGAGATGGCGTATGTTGCAAAGGAGATGGAGCGCACGGGTTTCAAAGTGCCGCTCATGATCGGTGGCGCGACGACGTCGCGTACGCATACGGCCGTAAAGATCGCTCCGAATTATTCGGAACCCGTCGTTCACGTGGTCGATGCATCGCGCGCAGTCGGCGTCGCAACGCATTTGCTCTCCGATGAGATGAAGCCGAATTTCGTCAAAGAAATGGTCGAGGATTACGCGTTGATTCGCGAACGTCACGCCAATAAAAAAGCGCAACCACTCGTCGAACTCGAAATTGCCCGAGCCAATCGTTTCAATGGTTTCGACGGCGAGTACGCGAACTACACTCCCCCAAAGCCCGGGCAAGTCGGCGTTCAGCATTTGCGCGATTACCCGCTTTCGGCGCTGGTGCCCTATATCGATTGGACACCATTCTTCCTCGTGTGGGATCTCGCGGGCAATTATCCAAAGATTCTCGATGACGAAATCGTTGGCGACGAAGCGAAGCGCGTATTCCGCGACGGCAAAGCGATGTTGCAGCGAATCGTGAGCGAGAAGTGGTTAAGCGCGAACGCAGCATACGGTTTGTTGCCCGCAGCGAGCGATGGTGATGACATCGTGATTTACAACGAAGCGTCGCGTAGCACCGAAGCGATGCGGTTCCATACGCTGCGCCAGCAGAACGCCAAGGAAATTGGTAGACCTAACTTCGCGCTTGCAGATTTTGTGATGCCGCAGTCCCGCACCCGCCCCGACGGGCACCCGCTCCCAAAGGGCGAGGGGGATTACCTTGGCCTCTTTGCGGTGACCACGGGCGTCGGCTGCGAACCGGGCGATGCGCGCCTGAAAGCCTTTGAAGACAGTGGCGACGATTACAACGCAATCATGTTCAAAGCGCTCGCCGATCGTCTTGCGGAAGCGTTCGCAGAACACTTGCACGAGCGCGTGCGCAAGGAATTCTGGGGCTATGCGCCCGAGGAAAAACTCTCGAACGAGGAACTCGTAAAAGAAAAATATCGCGGCACTCGTCCTGCGCCAGGCTACCCAGCTTGTCCGGATCATCGCGAGAAAGTCGATCTTTTCCGCGTCTTGAATGCGGAGAGCATCGGTATGCGTTTGACCGAATCGTTCGCGATGACGCCAGCGGCGAGTGTGAGCGGTTTTTATTTTTCGCATCCGGCGTCGCAATACTTCACTGTTGGAAAACTCGGCGACGATCAGTTTGCCGATCTCGCGAAGCGTCGCAGCGAAACGACCGAAGCGCAACAGCGGGCGCTGTCAACCCTCACATAGCGTGCGCTGCGGGCAAAACTGCACGCTCGACTGAGTCCATGTGTCAGCTTCTCCCCCTATCGCCCAATGAAAATTATTCATATTTCGAATAAAAGAGTTATTCGACATTACGATAAAATGCTTAAAACGCGCTATGCATTGCGGCAAAAGCGCGATAAGCTAAAAGAATTTCGATAGATTTTGCGGTAGCGGCTCGCTTCGCACTTTCGCAAACACGCCACACATCAAGCGTTCGAGACCCACGATCGCGTTCGCGTTTCACCGCAGCGAACGAACTTCGGTTATCTTTACGTCTGCGCCTCGCGAATCGACACAATCGATTTAGCACCTCCAGCGCCAGAAAGGAACCCCCGATGAAGATCACGCACATCAGCTATACCTCTGTCGCATCTTGCGCCTACGGCATCGCAGCGGCGGTCGCACCACTCGGACGCGTTCCTGGAATGACCGCCTTTCCAAAACGCCCGCGTTGACAAAGTCATCGGTTCCTTCTTCCCAACTCACTGCGTGAGTCGCTCGAAGAACGCCCCTTAACCGGTACCCGTCAACCTCCGTTACGCGTCCGCGCGCTCGAACCGCCATCGGTTTGCGCTTGCGCTTCCCATTTTTCAGCTGGCTTTCGTCGCGAACGCCTCGCCAATAGCTTTTTGGATGACTCCGATGCAACTCGCCCTATCTTGGTTTGAACGAATACGAAATGTGATGCGGGCACGCTTGCCTTCGTTGCCCGCGAACGATTTGTTGCGCGATCAGAACTATCGACGCATCTTCGCCTCAGTCGTGATCACGCACTTCGGTGCGCAGATTACGATGCTCGCACTGCCGCTCACGGCGGTGACCGTACTTAACGCAACGCCCACGCAAATGGGTTTTCTGATGGCGTTCGAGATTGCGCCGTTCGTGTTGCTCTCCCTGCCGGCGGGTGTGTGGCTCGATCGAGTGAAGAAGTTGCCGGTGTACGTGGCCGGCGAACTCGTGTTCGCCGTCGCGCTCCTCACCGTGCCGATCGCGGCCTGGACAAACGTGCTTTCAATGACGTGGCTATACGTCATCGGTTTTATTTTGGGCACAGTGCACGTGGTTGCCGGTTCCGCCGCGCAAATCGTGCTCACGCAAATTGTCTCGCGCGAGCGTTTGGTTGAAGCGCACAGCAAGAACGCGCTTGCCGTCTCGGGCTCCGAAATCGCGGGTCCCGGCATCGCGGGCGCGCTCATCAAAATCATGGGGGCACCAATTGCGATTGCCTTCGACGCGATTCTGATTTTCGGCGCAGTTGTGTTGCTAAGGGGCATTCGCGTTGAGGAGACGATTGCGCCGCGAGGCAATGCGAACTTCTGGTCGCAGCTCAAAGACGGCGTACGCTTTGTCGCGCGCACGAAGCTCTTGTGGACGATGGCACTGTTCGTCGGGCTCTGGCAAATGTTTCATCACATGGCCGCGGTCGTGCAGATTCTGGTCGCATCGCGCGAACTTGGCATGAGTGCGCAAACGATTGGGCTTTGCTATGTTGGCATGGGTGTCGGGACAATTGCCGCAAGTGTTTATGGCAAGCGTGTGAGCGAACGTTTCGGACCGGGGCCGACCTTGGTCGTTGGCTTCGGCGTGTCGGGCATCGGTTGGCTCGCGTTGTCGCTCGCACCCGCGAACACGTTTGGCATGTTGCTCTTTGGCTTCATGCTCACGTGCTTCTCAGCAGGCGCGACGGTGCTCTTCGTGAACTTTTTGTCGTTGCGGCAATCGGTGACGCCGGAATGGTTACTCGGTCGCATGACCAGCACGATGCGCTGGCTCATCTTGATCGGTGCCGGCCCGGGCGCGTTGATAGGTGGCTACGTCGGCGAGCACGTGGGTCTGCGTGCGTCGCTCGCACTCGCGGGTGGCGGCGCGCTCGTGCTCACGCTCATCGCCTCGCGCAATCTCCTCCTTATGAATACACGCGCGCTGCCGAAACCCGCAGAATAAATTTTCAAAGAAAACTATGTACAGCTATTTCGAAAAACTCGTTGATCCGTATCCCGAAATCGACGAGAAGAAAATTCAACCGCCGCCGAAATCGTTCTTTGCTTTTATCTGGCAGATGACCGACGGTACGCGCAAATACATCTTCACGCTTACGTTCCTGACCGCGCTCGTGGGCGCGTTTGAGGCGGCGCTGTTCGGCGCGATCGCGCGCGTGGTCGATTGGCTTGCGCAGGTGCAACCGCCGCAGCTTTGGGCTGAGCGCAAGGAAGGCATCTTCTTGCTTGCGGCGATCATTGCGGCGAGTCCGATCTTGGTGGCGTTCCAGGCAACGCTCAAGCATCAGTCGATCATGGGTAACTTTCCTATGAGACTGCGCTGGAATTTCCACCGCACAATGCTTGCGCAGAGCATGAGCTTTTATCAAGACGAGTTCGCGGGTCGCGTGGCGACGAAGGTCATGCAAACCGCGCTCGCGGTGCGCGATGTGTGGATGATCGTGGCCGATATTTTGGTTTATGTCTTGCTCTTCTTCGGCACGATGTTGCTCGTCAATGGCTCGTTCGATTTGCGCATGATTTTGCCGTTCCTGGGATGGCTCGTGCTCTACACCTTCGCGCTGATTTACTTCGTTCCGCGCCTTGCAAGCGTTGCGCAGGAACAAGCCGACGCGCGCTCGCTCATGACCGGTCGTGTGACCGATGCTTACACGAACATCACGACCGTCAAACTTTTTTCGCACTCACAGCGCGAATCAGGTTACGTTCGTTCGGCGATGCAGGATTTCCTGAAGACTGTTCATTTCCAGTGGCGACTCATCACGAGTTTCGAGATTGTCAATCAAACAATGATCGTGTTGTTGATTCTGTCGACAGCGGGCGTGTCGTTGTGGCTCTGGATGCGTGGCGAAGTGGGCGTTGGTGCGGTCGCTGCGTCAACTGCGATGGCCGTACGTCTGAACGGTATGTCGCACTGGATCATGTGGGAATTCGCCTCACTCTTCGAACACATCGGCACTGTGAAAGACGGCATTGCCACGTTATCGAAGCAGCAAAACATCGTCGACGCAGGTGATGCGAAGCCGCTTTCCGTGAAACGTGGCGAAGTGAGCTTCGAGGGAGTGAACTTCGGGTACGGGCAAACGAAACAAGTGCTGCATGATCTCTCGTTCACGATTCGTCCTGGCGAGAAGATCGGCTTGGTCGGTCGCTCGGGTGCAGGCAAGTCGACGATTGTGAATCTGCTGCTTCGTTTTTACGATACGTCAAATGGTCGCATCTTGATTGATGGGCAAGACATTTCGAAGGTGACTCAAGACACACTTCGCGCACAGATCGGCATGGTCACCCAAGATACATCGCTCCTGCACCGCTCGGTGCGCGAGAACATCGTCTATGGCCGCCCGGATGCAAGCGATGAAGACATGCTTGCGGCGGCGAAGAAAGCCGAAGCGCACGATTTCATTCAGACGCTCACGGATCCGAAAAATCGAACCGCCTACGATGCACACGTGGGCGAGCGCGGTGTGAAACTCTCAGGCGGTCAGCGGCAACGCATCGCGATTGCGCGTGTAATGCTCAAAGATGCGCCGATTCTGTTGTTGGACGAAGCAACGAGCGCGCTCGATTCCGAAGTCGAAGCCGCGATTCAGCAGAGTCTCTACAAATTGATGGAAGGCAAGACGGTCGTTGCGATTGCACATCGGCTCTCAACGATTGCCGCGATGGATCGTTTGATCGTACTTGATGAAGGGCGAATCGTCGAAGAAGGAACGCACCAGCAGTTGCTCGTGAGTGGCGGTCTGTACTCACGGCTTTGGGAGCATCAGAGCGGCGGTTTCTTAGGCGAATCGTAAACTCGTAGGGGCGACCCTGGACTCTCCTACAGTTTTTTACCAGTATGCTTCTGTGGTGATATGCCCGGGCTCTTTGCGCTTATGTTTGCGCAAGCCACGCGCTTCGAGAATCGCTGTAGTGTCGGTCACCATATCGGGATTGCCGCAGAGCATGCAATGCGCAGTTTCTGCTGTGAGTTTGATACCCGCACGTGCCTCTAAAGCCCCATCGGCGATCGCATTCGGAATGCGCCCGCGAATCGCGCCAGGATGATCTTCGCGCGAAACGAATGGGATGTATTGAAATTGATCGGGATGCGCTCTTGCGATCGCGTCGATTTGTGCGCGATAAGTGAGCTCCGCGCTCGTGCGCACGGCGTGCACGAAGACGATCTTCTTGAATTTTTTCCAGGCTTCGTCACCCTTCATAAAACTCAAGTACGGTCCGATTGCGGTTCCGGTTGAGAGTCCCCAAAGCACATCGGCGTGTGGCACTTCTGGCATCGAAAAGAACCCGTTGGCGCGCGGGGCAACATAAAGCGGATCGCCGATTTTGATGTCGTGCAGCGCAGGCGTGAGTACGCCACCCGATTCGCGATCAACCTTAATCAGAATAATCTCGAATGGTCGCTCATGCTGCGCATTGACCAGCGAATACGGGCGCATCACGATTTCGTCGCCCTTCTCGGTCTTGAGTTGCAATCCGACGCGACAGAATTGCCCCGCTACGAACGATTCCAGTGGTGCGTCGAATTGCAGAGAAAACAGCGTTTCCGTGTGATCTTTGCGACCAACGATTCGACCTTCGATAAACTTCTGCGACATACCCGCCTTTCCGCGACGACACGAGCATTCTACGTGCCCATTACAACGCTTTTTTTTGATCTCGATGGTACGATTTCCAACAACTTTGTTGGCATTCAGCGTTGCCTGAATTTCGGACTCGCGCGCATGGGCTTGCCAAGATTAACGGCCGAGCAGGTGCATCCGCTTGTAGGCCCACCCTTTCGTGAGTCTTTGCCTAAGCTCTACCCCGACATCGATGTCGAAATGGCGCTTCGCCTCTATCGTGAGCGCTATGACACCACGGGATGGCTAGAAAACGAACTCTACGACGGTATCGCAGAGGCGGTCAGGCGACTTCACTTGCAGGGCTACACCATTGCGTTGTGCACAAGCAAGCCGCGCGTGTTTGCCGAAAAAATCATCGCGCACTTCGATCTTGGACGTTTTTTTGACGGTGTGCATGGACCGGAGTTTGACGGTCGGTTCGATAAAAAGACTGAGTTGCTCGCTCACCTGATTGGTCATTACAAGGTATCGCCTGAGCAGGCGGTGATGATTGGCGATCGCGACAAAGACATCCAGGCCGCGCGTTTTGCCGGCACGCACTCCCTTGGCGTATTGTGGGGGTTTGGCGATCAGGACGAGTTGCAATCGGCGGGTGCTTCGCAGATCATCAATCACCCCTCAGAGTTGCAGCACAGCATTCAATCGTTCGCCTGAGCGAACACGGAGAGAGTCATGGAAGTTATCCATACCGTTGCCGAGCTTCGCAAATACCTGCAAAGTGTGCCCAATAATGTTTTTGTGCCGACCATGGGTAACCTGCATGAGGGACACGTGAAGTTGGTCGAAGAGGCCGCGCCTCGTGGCGCATGCACGGTGGTCAGCATCTTTGTGAACCGGATGCAGTTTGGTCCGAAAGAGGATTTCGACCGCTACCCGCGAACGCTTGACGACGATTGCAAGAAGCTTGAATCGATTGGCTGCGACGTCGTGTTCGCACCGGACGAAAAAGAGCTCTACCCTGAGCCGCAGCAATACGCGATCTATCCCGGGTCGATTGAAAACATTCTCGAAGGCGCAGTGCGCCCCGGTCATTTTCGAGGCGTTGCGACGGTGGTCTTGAAATTGTTCAATATGGTGCAACCGCGCGCCGCAGTATTCGGCAAAAAGGACTACCAACAGTGCCTGGTGCTCAAAAATATGGTGCGCCAGCTCGCGCTACCGGTGGAAATCATTCTGGCCGAAACGGTGAGAGCCGACGATGGGCTCGCGCTATCGTCGCGCAACCAGTATCTCTCGGTGTCCGAGCGCGCGGAGGCACCGCGACTGTATCGTGAGCTTTGCGAATTGAAAGACGCGCTTGAACACGGCACCCACTCGTACGCCATCTTAGAGGCTGAAGCGACTACGGATCTGGCGCGCCATGGCTGGCAGCCTGATTACGTTACCGTGCGCCGCCGCGAAGATCTGCTTCCGCCGAGCGATAGCGATCGCGAGCTCGTGATCGTTGCCGCCGCGCGACTCGGCACGCCGCGATTGCTCGACAATATCGAGGTGACATTGCGCTGAAGCATTGCCTGCTGACCGATTTTTCGATAGTCAAATTCGGCTTTTTAGGCTAATGCCCCATGAATATTGAATTTTGATGAATTTCTGGTGGATGTCTACAAAGCATTTAAACTGCCACAGATTGTTATTTTGAGCGGCGTTGTTAGAAGAAGTTTCGTGTAGAACCATCACAGTGGTAGCTGCGTCGAGAATTTCGCGCGCTTCGTTACGAATCGAGTCCGCACATTGCGAACGTTGTTGACGGCGCTGAACAACGACTGCGAGAGCGTTTGGTAGTGCGCCATGTCCCGCACACACAGGAGCAGCGTGAAATCAACGCCTGGCGATGTCCGGTAGCACTGAACCACGGCGTCTGTGTGTTGCAGCAGCGCCTCGAACGCGTCAAACGCCTCCGCGTTTTGCTCGTCGAGCGTGACCTCGGCGAAGGCATGCATCACGCCAGAACCAAGTGCCGCTGGCGACACGATCGCGACGGTTCGCTCGATCACACCGCTTTCCACCATGACGCGCACGCGCCGCAACGTGGTTGCGGGCGAAACAAACACCTGTGCCGCCAGTTCTTGGTTTGAGCATGACGCATCGCGTTGCAAAACCGCTAGGATGCGAAGATCGATTTCGTCCATAAACTGCAAAAAACTAGCAATTGCAAAATTATATTGCAATTGAATTTTCTCATGAAAGAAAATTGCGAAATTAGATGAAAGCAGATTACATATTTCTAACTGTTTTCTCTACGATTGCGCCATTGACTACAACAACCGGAGGTAATCATCATGTGTGGCATCGTTGGCGCCGTCGCTTCGCGCGACATCACTCCCGTCCTTGTTGAAGGACTCAAACGACTCGAATACCGTGGCTACGACTCCTGCGGCGTGGCGGTGCATGCCGACGGCGGGCTCAAGCGCGCCCGCACCGTGAGTCGCGTCGCGGAGCTTGACCGCGAGGTCGCGCAATCGAAGCTCGCCGGTTTCACCGGAATCGCACACACCCGCTGGGCCACGCACGGTGCGCCCGCTGTTGCCAATGCACATCCACATTTTTCGCGCGAGCGAATCGCCCTTGTTCACAATGGCATCATCGAAAACCACGATGAGCTTCGCGGTGAATTGAAAGCGCGCGGCTACGTCTTTGAAAGCCAAACCGACACCGAGGTAATCGCGCATCTGGTCGATCATCTCTACCAAGGCGATCTGTTCGAAGCGGTCAAAACCGCAGTGAAGCGGCTGCACGGAGCCTACGCCATCGCCGTGTTTTGCCGCGACGAACCGCATCGTGTCGTCGGTGCGCGCGCCGGTTCGCCAATGATTGTTGGCATTGGCAAAGGCGAGAATTTTCTTGCGAGCGATGCGATGGCGCTTGCGGGCGTGACCGACCAGATCATTTACGTCGAAGAGGGCGATGTGATCGACGTACAGCGCGATCGGGTATGGATCGTTGATCGCGACGGGAGGGAGATGACAGCCGCCGAGCGACCGGTGAAAACGGTACACGCACACTCCGGCGCGGTCGAGCTCGGACCGTATCGCCATTACATGCAAAAAGAGATTTTCGAGCAGCCGCGGGCGCTCGGCGATACGCTCCAAGGCGTAGAGCAAATTAACGCTTCGCTCTTCGGCGAAAAAGCGCAGACCACGTTCCAAGAAGTCGACAGCGTCTTGATTCTCGCCTGTGGCACGAGCTACTACTCCGGCGTGACCGCGAAATATTGGCTCGAAAGCATCGCCAAAATCCCGTGCAACGTCGAAGTCGCGAGTGAGTATCGCTACCGTGAAAGCGTGCCCAACCCGAATACTCTGGTCGTCACGATCACGCAATCTGGCGAAACCGCCGACACCCTCGCCGCGCTGCGCCACGCGCAATCGCTTGGCATGAAGCACACGCTCACGATTTGTAACGTCGCAACCAGCGCGATGGTGCGCGAATGCGCGCTCGCCTACATCACGCGTGCGGGCGTCGAAATCGGGGTTGCGTCGACGAAAGCGTTCACGACGCAACTGGTTGGCTTGTTCCTGCTCACGCTCACGCTCGCCAAGCAGCGCGGCAAACTCGACGAAGCGCAGGAGGCCGCGCATCTCAAAGCGCTGCGTCACATTCCGACCGCGCTGCAAGCCATTCTTGCGCTGGAGCCGCAGGTCATCGCCTGGGCCGAGGAGTTTGCGCGCAAAGAAAACGCACTGTTTCTCGGCCGCGGTCTGCATTACCCGATTGCCCTCGAAGGCGCACTCAAGTTGAAGGAAATTAGCTACATCCACGCCGAGGCGTATCCGGCGGGTGAACTCAAGCACGGACCGCTCGCGCTCGTGACCTCGGAAATGCCGGTGGTGGTGGTCGCACCCAACGACACGCTGATCGAAAAACTCAAGAGCAATATGCAGGAGGTACGGGCGCGCGGCGGCGAGCTTTTTGTATTCGCCGACGGCGACTCCGCAATCGGCTCAAGCGAAGGCGTGCACGTGATTCGTATGCCGGAGCACTACGGCGTACTCTCGCCGATCTTGCACGTGGTGCCGCTGCAATTGCTCGCGTATCACACCGCGATCGCACGCGGCACGGATGTGGATAAGCCACGCAATCTTGCGAAATCGGTCACTGTCGAATGACAGTTGCTTCGCAAGATCGAACCGAAGGTTCGGTTTTTGTGAAGCAAAAACTGCGTTGCTTGGGGCGACACTAACGTCGCGCAGCGAGGTTACGGGGAGACCACAAACCGAGAAATCTCGCAAAATCCGTCACGGTCGAATGACCGTTACGGATTGCTGCGAGATCGCCGCAATGCGGCGGTTTCGACACCGTCGAAACTTCTCGATTTTCAGCGAAGGCTAACTTCGCGATGCGAAGTTAAGTCGCGAAGCGACGGCCGAAGCTACAAGCCACGCAATCTTGCGAAATCGGTCACTGTCGAATAGAGATGCAAACGCGCTAAGAGCGACTGAGTTTGCGATAACTTTGCGGTGTTATGCCCATAGAAATGGAGAACCGCCGCGTGAAATGCGCTTGATCGGTATAGCCCATTTCTGCTGCGATAGACGCTATCGAATGCGGCGATCTTTTTAGAAGTTGCAGCGCGTTTTGTAAGCGCCGCTGGCGTAGGTAATCGCCCGGAGAGGCGCGGTAAAAGCGACGAAATGCTCTGGCTAAATGGACGCTGTGGACGCCACATTTCGGGGCGATCGAGGCGACCGACACGCGCTCCCCGCTGTACGCGGCGTCGTCCAAAATTGCGCGAGCACGCGTGAGCCAAGTGGGGGCATGCCGAATATCTTCTCGGTAGCGTGAAGCGGTGAAGTCAAATACGTCGAAGCAGGTGTCCTCGACGCTGATCGTCGAATCGCTTGCAGCTGCGAAAGCAGAGGCGAGGCGGGCATTCAAGGTCCTTTCGTGCACTTCAAAGGCGATTGCATGCGTCGGAAGCGCCGCTTGGTCACACCAATCAGTCCACACCGTCGCGTCAAACTCGATCGATACGAAGCGTGCTTCCGGAAGCGAACACTCACTCGAAAAACAGTCTCGATGCGCGGTTCCGGGCGGATTGAATATCAGGCTTCCGTGGCCAAGCGCGCCGCATGCGCCGATCGCAGTCGTGTCGTAGACGCCGCGCACGACGTAGACCCAATGTGCGTCAACATGTACGTGCGACTCGACCTCGTGCGCGGGCACGGTCGGAGTCATGACCGATATTTCCGCGCCTTGCGCGCGCACCGAGTGTGAAGCCTTGCCAAGCAATTGATGGTGCATGGTCGGATTTTGCAGCGGGATATCGGCGGCAGCATCGCGGGGGCGACGAATAGCGGATTTCGCGCCCCGAGTTCGTAGCGAATGTTGCTTGCGTACAAGACGCGTGAATGTGCGATCCCTAAGATCCTCCTCGTAGTCGAAACAACACAGGAAAAGAGATCAATTGTGAATCGTACCGTTGCAGTTTTGCTTCTGAATGGGGTGTTGTCTACGCTCGCTTGGTCCGAGCAATGGACATCGGTGGATGTTGCATCCGTCGGCTTATCGCAGGTGCGATTCGATGAGATCACGAAAGCCATTGAGGCAAAGAAGTTTGAAAACATTACGAGCGTCTTAGTCGCCAAGTCCGGCAAGATCGTCTATGAGCGCTATTTCGATGCCGACGGCGCGAACGCGCCGCGCAACACCCGCTCTGCCACAAAAACCGTTGCTGGCATGCTTGCTGGAATCGCCATTGACGAAGGGCGCATCGCCGGTAGGCAAGCCTCGGTGCTGGCGCTGTTCC
>JAAFJI010000058.1 GCA_013298045.1 Betaproteobacteria bacterium | reverse complement strand
CGTCGTCTCAGTCATGCCTTTATCGCGTACCACGATCTTTATCTTCGCGACATTGCCTTCAACGATCAGGCTTTGGAACTCAGCCGTCTTTGGATCAGGTGACATCATTTTCAAAAAATTCAAACCTTCTGCCGCTTTCGGCCCTTCCAACTCTTTCACGTACTCGGGCAAGATCAAGCGCTTGAGCGCAGCTTTGTCGCTCGCACGCGCAGCGCGAAGATAGTCGGCCATCACCTTGCCTTGTGGCGTGTCCCAGGCCTTCTTTCCCGTGGCATCGGGCACACGCGGCGCGGTCATCGCGACGTTGAACTGCACGTCAAAACTGTAGGTGCCCGGCGCATTTCTGATCTGCTGTTCGCTCGCGGTGTAGACGCGACCCTTTAGCGCTTGATCGCTGAAAGTTTCAATCGTCGCCTTGTGTGCAGAGCTAATCCGGCTCCCTGATAGCGCGTCCACATCGGGAAAAAAGCTCACGATGTCTTTCTCGTCATTGAAGCCCACGACTAACATTTTTATGTCACCGAGCTTTCGTGCAGTGGATCGCTCCATCGAATCGGTCACCGCTGCGGCGGGCAACGGTTTATCGGTAAGGATCAAAGTCGTTTTCACCATGTCCTTCACGCCTGCGGGTCGCACGTATGCGTACGCGTTCTGAAACTCGGTCTTTTTTCCGTTGACGGTGATGCTGCCTTTCACGATGTTTTGTGCGTTGGAAATCGAAACGATTGTTGAGAGAACAGCAAGCGCAACGAGGGCAAGCCATCGCAAAAGCGTATTACCTTGCATTAGTTTCATGGATCGAGCCTTTTCGCGTTTTGGGTAGGTAGCGGATGACGTGGTCGCAAGCAATTACTCTTAAGACGAGACTTCGCAACAGCCAGCCTTTCGAACCGTAGGGTAGGCACCCCGTGCCCACCAACTTGTTGCGTGTTATCCCGCGTCGTTGTGAAAGCGATAGTCATGGTGGGCACGGGGTACACACCCTACGGTGTCGCAACAGCTTTCGCGATAGCAATTGCCTGTGTTTTGTTCAATCCGTTCATCACAATACGCAGCACAGCGTCGTCGTGTTGAATCGCAACGAGTCGCTGTGGTTCGGCATGCACGAGCGCTGCGCGCTTGCCGACGCCTGCGATCGGTTCGCGTTTGGCTTTGCTCTGTTCTTCGAGTGGCTTAATGATGTTTTCGTAGAGCTCGTCGGCGGTGCCTTTCTTTTCCGGTCCAGCGATGTTTTTCTTGTCGTAGTACTGCACCGCGACGGTTGCGAACCCACCTGCACCTCGCCGCATCCAGGCGCAGAGTAATTCGCCTGAATGAGCGATTCGTGACTCTGCTTCGACAAAACCCGCACCCGCCGCCGCTTTCAACTTCTCGGCGGGTAGTAGCTTGTTGCACGCGGCTTCGTGCGTTTGTGCGACAGCGCTAGACATGGTCGTGAGGGTAGCGATCAATAGAGCGTAGCAGCCGTCGCGTGTCGATTTCATATTGTGTTCCTTAGTGGTGACAGAGTGATTCGGTAGAGCAGAGCGTCGCATGTTCGTTCCAACTTAGAGCCGCAGCGTGGGCGCCTTGTGCCCGCCCATTTGTCACGCGAATTGGCGTTGGTTGCATAGGCGAAGACTGTGGTGGGCGGGGGTTACCCACCCTACCAATTAAAAAATTCCGGAAGATGCATGTTGCCTAGGGCGAGCAGTGTGAAGAGAAGCAAAACAACCAGGATCGCCAATGCGGGCGCGAACCAAAAGAGAGGTAGCACGTAGCGAGCATGCCAGTGCGCAATGCGCGCCCGAGCGGGATTCTCTCGTGGATAGACGACGGTAACTTCATTTGTATTGGTGCGATCACCTCTGGGGCGTTCGTCCTGCAAGGTCACGGTATGAGTGGTGCCCGCTTGGGTTTTGAAGCGGATGATGGGGTAGCGATAGACCCGAGCTCTGTAGCCGAAACTGTATTGGTGCAGAAGACTTTCTTCGCCCTGTACTTCGTCGTAGCCAATGATCTTTGCGCTCGTGCGCACTACATCGCGCGCGAAGAGGTACGTGCGCAGCACATGGATCAAGCCACACAATGGCAGGACGCAAAAAACGATGATGAGAAATGTCTTCACGATCTGCGCCGCGCAATCATTAGCCCAAAGAATCAGTAGCTCTAGCTCGGATATTCACGGTAAGGTCATTCCGCACTGCGTGATGAGGTACTTGCGAATGCTGTTGTCGCTGCTGCCGCCCCACACGTTGCGTTTTGCGTTTGCGGGAAACATGATTCCGCCAATCACGGCGTTACCAGTGAGACCGAGCGCGATACGTGCGTGAATGAGCGAATCGACGTTCGCTGTGACTTGTCCGTCGCCATCGATATCGAGCGAGCAATTGCGCGCGCCGTACGGGCCGCCTTCATAGCGCGCGACGCAGAAATCGCGATTGGGCGCTGCGCCGCAACTGCCGGAGACGACGATGTTGCCGTCTCCGTCCAACGCCATGCCTGCGACGCGATCTTCTGCGTTTGCGCTGATCGGCGTGATGGTGCTTCCGTTGACAGAGAAGGTGTTGTCGAGCGTGCCGTCACTGTTGAGTCGCGCGACGCAAAAATCGAAACTGCTCGCAACTGCGCAGGTGCCCGCGATCACGACTTTTCCGTCGGGCTGAATGGCAACGCTCTTTCCGAGGTCGTCGCCCGCACCGATACTGAACGACAGTCTTCCATTCGCCGAAAAACTGGTGTCGAGCGAACCAAAGGGATTGACGCGAATCGCGCTAAACGCCGGATCGCCCGTGGTGAGCGTTGTCGTGCCCGCGATCAGCATCTTGCCGTCGGCTTGCAATGCGATCGCACTTGCGACATCCAGAAAATTGCCGATGGAGGCGGTGACTTTTCCATCGAAGTCGAATGAATCGTCAAGGTCGCCGTTGCTCAGGTAGCGTGCCGCGCAATACGCCACGCTGACCGATGTGTCACCGCAATACCCGGCGACGACGATTTTTCCGTCGGACTGAATCGCAACGGCGCGGCCGACATCGTCATCGGCCGTTACGCTGGTAAGCACGGTGCCATTGCTTGAAAACGTGTCGTCGAGGCTGCCGTCCGGGTTGTAGCGTGCAACACAAAATGCATCGTTGCTTCCCAAGCGACAGGTGCCCGCGACGACGATTTTGCCGTCGCTTTGAATCGCCATCGACTCTGCGGCATCGTCTCCGCTGCCGACGGCGGTAATGACTTGACCGTTGTCGCCGAAATTGGCGTTGACTGTGCCGTTTGGGTTGTAGCGCACCAAACAAAAATCACGAGTTCCAACATTGCCACACTGGCCGGCTACAACGATTTTCCCGTCGGCTTGAATGGCCACTGCATAGGCGTCCGAGTTACCGGTGCCGACTTGAGTGATGACTTTGCCGTCGCCTGAAAACGTATCGTCGAGTGCGCCGCTTGGTTCAAATCGAGCAACACAGAAATCGCGCGAAGTCGTTGTGCCGCACGCGCCGACCACTACGATCTTGCCGTCGGGTTGTATGACCATCGCGTGCGCGTTGTCGTCTGCGTTAGTGCTGATCGGCTGAATGACTTTGCCGTTGCCGGAGCCGAACGTTAGGTCGAGGCTGCCGGGGGCGGCGTGGGTTGTGGTAACGCTCGCCCAGAGACCCAGCACGACGAAGCCGCGAGTGACGATGGCGATACGGCGCGAAAGCGGGTGAGGTTTGATCGACGTACGCATCACAGATTCATCCCGCAATGCGTGACGAGGTATTGGCGAACGTCGTTCGGCGCGCCGCCGCCCCAGACTCTGCGAAGCGCGTTTGCCGGAAACACAATGCCGCCGATCACCGCATTGCCGCGCAAGCCGAGCATGACGCGCGTGAGGATCAAAGCATCGACCGTTGCCGTAATGAGCCCATCGCCGTCAACGTCGAGCGAGCACTGTCGATAGGCGAACGGACCGCTTTCGTAGCGGGCAGCGCAGAACGCAAGGTTGACGTCGCCGTCAAAGGTGTACTCGCACGACCCAGCAGCAACGATCTTGCCGTCGGACTGGACGAGTACCGCATTGAAGCGATCACGCGGTGTTTTCCCAAGCACGGGCACCGCGTTGCCTACGAACGTCGCATCGACGCCTCCGTCCGGCTCGTATCGAGTGATACAAGCTTCGTTTGCGGCCATCGTTGAGTTGCAGTAGCCAACGACAACGATCTTGCCATCCGGTTGCATCGTCATCGCACTGGCTCTACCCTCGGGATTGCTCACGTTGGTAATGGTTGAGCCGTTCGAGCTAAACGTCGAGTCGAGCGAGCCACTTACGCCGAGACGCGCGATGCAGAAATTGTCGTTCCCGGTTGCGTTGTCGCAGTATCCGGCGACCAAAATTTGGTTGTCCGGTTGAAGAACGACGCTTCGCGCTCGATCATCGACCGCGCCGATCGGGTGGATACGCTTGCCGGTGCTACCGAAGTTGATCCCAGGCTGGCTCGAATCGTCGAGTGCGCCGGTTACGGTGTAGCGAACAAGGCAGAAATCCAAATTGGCTGCTCCCTCGCATTCGCCTGCGAGGAGTATCTTTCCGCTTGGGTAGACCGCCATCGAATGCGCACGTGCGTTGCCGCTGCCGACTTGCGTGGTCACGCGACCGAGTGAGCCAAACGAATTGTCGTTGGTGCCGTCGGCGTTAATTCGCGCGACGCAAAAATCTCTACGCGAGGACGGAATTTGTACGAACTCACAGGTCCCCGCGACGAGAATTTTTCCGTCAGGTTGCAACGCGAGCGCACGTCCTTCGTCGCTGCCGCCAGTCACGCTCAATACACGGGTGCCCACAACATTGAACGAGGTGTCAAGCGTGCCGTTTGGGTTGTAGCGAGCAATGCAGAAATCGTTGCCGCAGGTGCCCGCGACCAGAATCTTTCCATCCGGTTGGATTACGACCGCTTCGGCTTCATCGTCGAGTGACGTGATTGACGTGACCGCAACACCGGAGCCCACCACGAAGCTGTTATCGCGTTCGCCGTTGGTCGACATTCTCATGACGCAAAAGTACTTCTTGCCTGCAATCGGTCCGCCGCAGCCGCCAACCAGAATGATTCGCCCGTCGGGTTGTTGCGCCATGGCGGCGGCTGCGTGATTGCCTGTAGTCGTCAGAAAATGAACCGCGTAGCCAAGATTCCCGTTGTTGCCGAAACCGGAAATGTCGAGATCGCCCGGTGCCGCGTACATCACGCCGCTCGCCGGCAGCGCAAGTGCAGCGGCGGCGGCTCGCGCGCTCACACCTGGAATACAGCGCCGGATCCGAAGCGACGCAACGTGTTTCCGACACTCAGCAAAAACGCGGAATGCCCCGTCAATTAATAATTTAGTGTATGAAAGCATTTTTATTGAGACCTTATTCAACTTGCCATAACGCTATGTTTAAAGAGGCAAACGTCTAAAACGTTGATCGTTGAACGTATGACGCCGAACGAAACGAAACCGCCACGCTCACGGTGCGTGCTTTCTAAGGAATGCTCATCCCACATTGCGTGATGAGGTATTTGCGAATGCTGTTGTCGCCACTACCGCCCCATACGTTGCGCTTTGCGTTCGCAGGAAACGTGATGCCCGCGATCACAGCATTGCCGGTGATGCCGAGCGCGAGGCGCGCGTGGATTAGCGAATCAACGGTGGCCGTGATTTGCCCATCGCCGTC
Source organism: Betaproteobacteria bacterium (assembly GCA_013298045.1). Lineage (GTDB taxonomy): Bacteria > Pseudomonadota > Gammaproteobacteria > Burkholderiales > Casimicrobiaceae > Casimicrobium. The sequence continues at coordinate 11,583 of JAAFJI010000058.1, read as the reverse complement.
GATATCGAGTGAACATTCACGCGCGGCGCTCGGTCCGCTGTTGAGTCGCGCGATGCAGAAATCATCGTTGCTGCCGTTGCTGCAATAGCCTGCGATTACGATCTTCCCGTCAGGCTGTAACGCCATACTAGTGAGCTGATTGACGCCGACGCCAAACGTGAGCTGTAACGCGCCATCCGCAGGCGACGCGATGTTCCCGTCAAACGCCGTGTCGAGCGTGCCGTCGCTGTGCAAACGTGCGACACAAAAGTTCGTCGCCGCGCAGGTGCCACCTAGCAAAATTTTTCCATCGGGTTGTAGCGCCATGGACGTCAGCGCGGTGCCGGAAACGCCAAAGAAAACCTCCACGTTCCCGAGCCCGGAGAGAGCATCCGCGGCCGCGCCGTTGCCGAACTCGTTATCGAGGCTACCGTTTTCCCTCAGACGAGCGACAAAGTAGGTAGCGCCCTGTCTCTTCGCCGCGATCAGGATCTTGCCATCGGGCTGTACCAGCACCGCGCGCGGGAATTCGTCTAAGTTCGAAATTTCGATCGTTGCTTTTCCGTTGCCACTTCCGCTCGGGCCATCAAAGCTGGTATCGAACGTGCCGCTCGTGTTGAGGCGCAACACGCATACGTTTGGCGAGAACACCGCGTAACAGGTGCCCGCGATCACAATGCGGCCATCGCTTTGCACTGTGACCGCGTTTGCCACTTCGTCGCGGTTGCTGTCCGAGCCGATCGCAGCGAACAAAAATCCGCCGTTCGCAGGCGATCCCGCGACGGGCCCGTCAAAGCTCGCATCAAACGATCCATCGGAATTCAGTCGCGCAGCGCAATACCTCCGGTACACGTTCATGCTCACGGTGGCTTGGCATGAGCCGACGACGACGAGCTTGCCGTCGGTTTGCAACGCCATCCCCTCGGCGGCGTCGTCGAGCGCGCCGATGGTGATCCGAAACCGGCCAGCGCCGTTTCCGTCGGGCCCAACAAAACTCGGGTCGAACGAGCCGTCGGGGTTGAGTCGCGCCAGGCAAAACTTGTTGTCGCAGGTGCCGAGCGCGACGATTTTTTGGTCGGGCTGAATCGCAACGGCACGCACCTCGTTCGAGATCGAGCCGATAAAGAAGGTGAATTTCCCATTGCCGGGCGTGGTGCCAGGCCCGTCAAAGGTGTTGTCGAGCGCTCCGTCGGCATTGAGCCGAGCGAAGCACATCGACGTTCCAATCCCCGTCGCGCAGCCACCGGCCATTACGATCTTGCCGTCGCTCTGAAGCGCCACGCTATACGCGCGGTCGGCTCCCGTGCCGATGGGAAGCGCAGGAATAACCCCGTTGCCCGAAGCGAAACCGGGAAACGGGGTGGTGTCGAGACTCCCCGGCACTTGTGCCGACGCGAGCGAAGCGATCAAACCCGATACCGCAACGAGAGCTAGTCGTCGAAGGGTTGCTCGGATCGGCAAAGCCTGCGTCCAGTCCATAGTGTTCGTTTGCATGAGAGTTCTTATCGTCATTGGATCGAAAATGAAAAGATGACCCGCGCGAAACTCGCGCGTTGCAAGGCTCGCGTCGCGCGATTGAAAATCGTGTGTGCTGTAAACATCGTGCCCCTCGTGATGCAGTACGCGCAGCGCCCTTAGCGCAACAGACGGTTTTACGGCTGTTTTTGCGACTCGCACCGACTCAACGAATGGGCGAAAGAGTGAACGAAAGTAAGCGCGCCGCATAGTCAGCATTTGCTGACTGTCGATGTCGTTTCGTCGAGGGCGAGCCTTGGGCTCTGGGCTACGATGACGCGAAGCCGTGCGCGCTCTTCAAAAGCGCAACAAGCTGGCTTTGCTGATGCGTTCCGGTTTTGCGGAAGATGCGGTCGAGATAGGTGCGCGCGGTGGTCAATTGGATCGAGCCTTCGATGGCTGCCTGTTGCAACGTTCGACCGCCTGCGAGCGCAATCGCAAGTTTGACTTCGGCAGGCGTGAGATCGAACAGCCCCATCAGAATCGATGGCGAGGGCATCGAGGCATTCGCCCGCACCGATGTTGCGACGACCAGGAAATCGCCGCCGGAGAATATCTCGTGCGCCGTTCGCCGCAGCGGCAACACATGCACCACCACCGCACTGCGATCTTGACCCCCCGCCACCGGGATCGAGCGAACCACCGCATCCGCGGCCTCTTTGTAGGAAGAGAGCGTGTCCTGGAACAAACGGTTGGCGTTGACGTCGCCGATGGCGAGACCGCCGTGCGACGACGGCAAAAACGTAGTCGGCATCGCATCGAAGCGGGCATTGGTCGCAAGTACCCGGCCGGAAATGCTCATCACCGCCGCCGGCAGACCGAGTTTGTGCAAGGTGCTTACCGTAGACTGCGCGCGCTCAAGCCCGAGCCTCGCTGCGATCATCCCGGCGCGCGCCAAGTGCGGTCTGGCATTGTTGAGCGCGGCGATGGCGGAGGTATCGAATGGACCCTGGCTCGCGTAGCGCTCGAACGAAACGCAGACGAGTTCACCGCTCGGCATCGGGATTGCGGTGGCAGCCTGCGATTCGAGCCCAAGTTTGCGCAGACCGGCTTGGATCGGATCCTGGTCGAACGCTTCGCGTGACAGCAGAGATTCGATGCTGATGAAGCCGGCTTCAAGGGCGTTGTGTAGCGCGGTGAATCGGCTGCTGTCTCGACCGTGAGCGCCGCGTACATGATCCTCTACGGTCGCCTCGATTAACCCGGTCGCTCGAAAGCCCTGCGGAATTCGATCTCGATCCCAGCTTGCAATCACCCCCGAGGCGCAGCCGCTATTCGCCGCAACCTCATCCAGTGCATGCGCCCATTGTTCGGGCACAAACGCAGCTTCGTAGATGGTGTCGATGAGGTGGTCGTTCACGTGCAAAAAAGGCGAGCAATTCGCGAGGCTGACGCCGCGACAGTGAAGCGTCGTCTCACGTGCTGCAAGTCTGACGGACTTTTACCAAATCGTCGTTCCGTCGAGAGCCGAAACGTCGCTGCACGCCCTACAAACAAGTAACTATTCGACCATTTGCCGATAAAAATAAAACGAATTTGCGCTATCAGGCGCTTCTCGCTAGTCGCAATTTATCGTATGTAACTCTTATTTAATGAGGCAAAGCGTTTTGAAGTTGCAACGCGAGTCGCAGCGGTCAGAGTCAAACGCCGAGCAACTCAACCTCGAATTTAAGCGTCGCGTTCGGCGGGATCACGCCACCCGCACCGCGCGCGCCGTAGCCCAATTCCGGCGGAATGATAAGCGTGCGTTTGCCGCCGACTTTCATGCCCTGCACGCCTTCGTCCCAGCCTTTGATCACGTGCCCCGCGCCAAGTGGGAATTCGAACGGATCGTTGCGATCTTTGCTCGAATCGAATTTGCCGCCTTGCACGCCATTGTTGAAGAGCCAACCGGTGTAGTGCACCGACACGTGCGCGCCGGCCGTCGCTTCGGCACCGGAGCCGATGATGTCGTCAGAATAGGTGAGGCCGGAGGCGGTGGTTTGCATGGTAGTGTCATCGCTATGTTGAAAACGAAAGTGTACGCGGCGCAGGTGGTTGCGCTGCTCATTCGGCCGATACGTCCACTTTCCCCCGCGAGGATTGTCGTGTGTGCGTGGACGCTCGTTCGAGATCGGCGCCGCGTGCGACCGCAACCGCAGTGCTCGATTCAGGCCCGCAAATCCTTCACCAGATTCGCAAGCGTCTCCGCATTGACCTCTACATGCATCGGATAATTTTTGTGATCGCAACCGATCTTTGCGCCTGCACCGGCGAGTAGCGCCGCGCGCATCGACTCGGTGAATTCGAAGCGCATGAAGTGAACGGCGGACGTTTTCTCCTCCGTCGAGCGCTCTAAATCCTCATCCGCGATCGCGTACGCGCGCCCGTGGCCTTCGACATCGACGAACATGCGGTGCTCGACGCCGACCAAACGTGCAAGCTCGCGCTGGCGCTCGTTGACGTCTGTGTATTCGATCAACATCGTCGCTTTCCAATTCGTGCCGTCGGGAATGAGCGGGTTGTACGCGTCGAGCTCCGACTGGATGCCTTCTTCATCGAACACTTTTTCGATACGCAACATTTCCTGAATTTGATAGCGAATGGTTTGTTCGTCTTCGAATTGCACGGTGAAATGATCGCCAACGTGCACCGTACGCAATTTGCGATGGGCCACGATCTGCGGCTTCGCCGTTTTGATGTACTTGTGATACGCCTCAAGTGACATGAGGTCGGAGGGTTTGAGCTGTGCCATAAATGCAATAACGAATAACGAATGACGAATGACGATGGACGAATGACTCAAGGGGCGGCGAGAGGCGCGCCCGCTAAAGTAGACCGTAGGCTTTGCGAACGAGTGTCAATGGATGCGCCAACTCCGGCGCTTTTTCGCCAAGCAATCCGGCTTCGCGCATTCCTTGTTCGATGTGATGCCCCGAGAGCTGGCAGTCGGAGGAAATGTAGTTCGGTTTGTTCGTTGCCATTGCTTTGAACACCGGTTTGCCGATCTTCATCGCGGTTTTGTGATGCTGCTCTTTCACGCCGTAGGTACCGGCATGACCGGAGCAACGCTCGACGGTGTTCACCGATGTGCCCGGCACCAGTTTCAACATCTCTTCGGTTTTCTTCCCAACGTTTTGCACGCGCGAGTGACAGGGAACGTGATAGCTCACCGCGCCGAGTTCGCTTTTGAAATCCTTCTTGAGCAAACCGTCTTTGTCGCGAGCGATTAAATATTCGAACGGATCCCACATCGCGTCTTGCACCAATTTCGCATCGGCGTTCTCGGGCATTAAGAGCGGGATTTCCTGCTTGAACATCAGTGTGCACGACGGAATCGCCGAGAGGATCGCGTAGCCCTCGCGTGCGTAGCGCGCAAGCACAGGCAAATTGAATTCGGCGTTCTTCGCTACGCCGTCTAAGTCGCCCAATTCAAGCTTCGGCATACCGCAGCATTTTTCTTTTTCAACGATCTCGAATTGAATATCGTTGTGGGTGAGCACCTTCAACAAGTCCATGCCGATGCCGGGCTCGTTGTAATTGATGTAGCAGGTTGAAAAAATCGCGACCTTGCCGGGTGTGCGCTCGCCGTTTTTGATCGGTGCTGCCGTGTGTTCGGCGCTCTTAGCTTGCGAGCGGAAACGCTTCGTCGCAAGCTCCGGCAGCCATGCGTCTTTGTGGACGCCGAGCATCGTGTTCATACCGCTGCGAGCAAGCTTGGTTTTGTTGACCGCGTTTGCGGTTTGTACGACGATCGGAATGCCGGAAAACTTGCCATGTACATCGGTGGAGGCGAGGAATCTTTCGCCCGCGCCCACTTCGCCTTTCTTGTACTTCACCGCTTTTGCGCGAAGCATCAAATGCGGGAAATCCACGTTCCACTCGTGCGGCGGCGTGTACGGGCATTTGGTCATGTAGCACACGTCGCACAGATAGCACTGGTCGACGACTTTCATGTAATCTTTTTTGTCGACACCGTCGACTTCCATCGTCTTCGATTCGTCAATCAGATCGAAGAGGGTCGGAAACGAATTGCACAAGCTCACACAGCGGCGACAGCCGTGGCAGATGTCGTACACGCGCTCCAACTCTTTATTGAGCGAATCCTCATTCCAAAATTCAGGATTCTTCCAGTCGATGGCGTGTCGGGTGGGGGCTTGTAAGTTGCCTTCGCGCATGAAGGGCTCTCCGTTGTTAGAAGGACGTCGGCGCTTCGCGCCTAGGACGACGCAGCTTTGGCTGCTAGGACGACGCGACTAAGTCGCTATGACGCAAAGCTTCGCGACCCGTCTATCGCTTGTCGCAAACGTGCTCTCGCGAAATATTTCAGAACGTATCGGACGCCGGACGTCGCAAAGCTTCGCGTCTTAGCGACCCACGGGAGCGACGGCATTCGTCCTCTCGTCGTGCGGGTTGCAAGCAACCCGCAACAAGCTTTGCGTCCTAGCGGCGAATGCCGCGTCGTCCTAGGCGCGTAAGCGCCGTCGTCTTAGCTCGCGTGAGCGAGCGTCGTCCTGCACTCGCGGACGTTAGTCCGCGAGTGCTTCGAGCGCTTTTGCGAAACGATTTGCGTGCGAGCGCTCAGCCTTCGCAAGCGTCTCGAACCAGTCGGCGATTTCGTCGAAGCCTTCTTCGCGTGCGGCCTTGGCCATGCCTGGGTACATGTCGGTGTACTCATGCGTTTCGCCTGCAACCGATGCTTTCAGGTTGTCGCGGCTCGAACCAATCGGCAAACCGGTGGCCGGGTCGCCGACCATCGCGAGATAGTCGAGGTGACCGTGGGCATGACCGGTTTCGCCTTCGGCGGTGCTGCGGAAGAGTGCTGCAACGTCGTTCTGACCCTCAACGTCGGCTTTGTTTGCGAAGTAGAGGTAGCGACGATTCGCTTGGCTTTCACCGGCGAACGCGTCTTTTAGGTTTTGGTGGGTTTTGGTGCCTTTGAGATTCATAGGTGCACTCCTTGAGAAAAAACGTTGATCGATCAAACGTAAACAACATAAGTTTGGGCGAGCCGTGCTCGCGCAAAATTCACGTCAGGGCGAACTGTAGGCTTCTTTTGTGACGAGCGTGACGGGGATTGTTTGTGACTGTGATTGCCAAAACCGATCAATCGGCGCTTTTGGGAAGATCGCGCAAACCGACGAGGCGCTCCAAAGCCCGATAAATTGGGGCTTTGCGAGCAAAAGCGCGTAAAATTTGGGCAATATGCAAGAAGACCAGACGACTATTACCGCCGCACCTGCGGAAAACCCTGATACGACAGCCCTGCCGATCGCAGCCGAAGCCGACCCGCAACTGACGTTTGCCCATCTCAATCTCGCGGAACCGATTCTGCGCGCGATTATCGACAAGGGCTACCTCACACCGACTCCGATCCAAGCGCAGGCCATTCCCGTGGTGATGGCGGGCTTGGACGTGATGGGCGGCGCACAAACCGGCACCGGGAAGACCGCAGCATTCACGCTGCCGATTTTGCATCGCATGATCAAGCATGCGAACTCTTCGCCGTCGCCCGCGCGCCATCCGGTTCGCGCGCTGATCCTCGCGCCGACGCGCGAGCTCGCGATTCAAATCGAAGAGAGCGTCGAGACGTACGCGAAACATTCGAAACTGCGCTCGACTGTTGTGTTCGGCGGCGTCGATATTAAAGAACAGAAAGAAGCCGTCCGCGCCGGCGTTGAAATTCTGGTCGCGACGCCGGGCCGCTTGCTCGACCACATTGAGCAGAAAAATCTCTCGCTCAATCAAGTCGAAGTGCTCGTGCTAGACGAAGCCGATCGCATGCTCGACATGGGCTTCATTCCCGACATCGTGCGCATCATCGGCATGCTGCCGCAACAACGGCAAAGCTTGCTGTTCTCCGCGACGTTCTCGGAAGAGATCAAGAAGCTCGCTGATCGCATGCTCAAAGCGCCGGTGCTCATCGAAGTCGCGCGCCGCAACGAATCCGCAGCGAATGTGACACAACAGATTTACCGTGTCCACGGCGACGATAAGCGCCGTTTGCTCGGCCACCTTGTGAGTTCGCAAGACCTGAAACAAGTGCTCGTATTCTCCCGCTCGAAGTTAGACACCGCGCGCCTCGCGCGCGCGCTCGAACGCGACGGTTTTACGACGAGCGCCATTCACGGCGACAAAACTCAGGAAGAGCGCATCAAAGCGTTGGACGCGTTCAAGAACGGCGAGATTCGTATTCTGGTCGCTACCGACGTCGCCGCGCGCGGTCTGGATATCGATCAACTGCCGACGGTGGTGAATTATGAGTTGCCCTACGTCGCCGAAGATTACGTGCATCGCATTGGACGCACTGGGCGCGCGGGCGCAAGCGGAACCGCGATTTCGTTTGTCGCTCCCGACGACGTAAAACTTCTCGCCGAAATCGAAAAACTCATCAAGCGCAAAATCGACGAGATGCCAATGCCGGATCTCTCTCGCTACGGTGACCGCTACGGGCCGCGTCGCGAGACGCGCAACGACGGCGAGGTTCGCTCAAGCCTTAAAGAGCCGCGTCGTTCGCGAGATATCGGCGGCAGTTCGACCTCAAGTTCGAGCGCCTACGCAGGCGGTCGCGACAAGTCGCACTACGATTTGAATCCCGACCAGCCGGTAGATCGCTCGCGCGTCGCTCGTGTTTCGCCAAATCGAAAGATCGCGCGAGAGGTGTGCGCTTTGCTCAAAATGCCGCCCGCGAGCATGCGTTCGACAGACGCGAGTGCATCCGCCTAGCGGTTAAACGAGCGGCACGCTGATTGCCTCGATGGCGGCTCGCGTGCTCGGGCGCACCCCGCGCCACCACAAAAACGCTTCGGCGGCCTGCTCCACAAGCATTCCCACGCCGTCTACGCAGCGCGCGACACCGTTGTCCTTCGCGAAGCGAAGAAACGGCGTCAAACCCTTGCCGTAAGTCAGATCGTAGGCAAGCGCGCAACCTTCGAACACGTGTGCTGGCACGGGCGGCAATGCCTGCACGAGGCTCGCGGAGGTCGCGTTGAGGACGACGTCGAAGCGCTCTCTTGCAAGCGCGTCGTAGCCAACTGTTGCGATGGCAGCCGTTCCCGCGACCTCGCCGACCATTTGCGCTGCACGGGCGACATTTCGATTTGCAACCACGATCTCAACGGGCGATTGATCTAGAAGCGGCGTCAGTGCGCCGCGCGTTGCACCGCCCGCCCCCAAGACCAGTACCCGCTTGCCGCGAAGTGCGGTGGCCAAGTTGATCGTGATGTCGCGCACCAAACCGACGCCGTCGAAATTCTCCGCGTAGACCCGATCGTCTTCAAACTTGATCGCATTGACGGCACCGGCGGTCTTCGCGGCATCGCTCGGATGGGTCGCGTAGGCGAAGGCGTCCAACTTAAACGGCGCGGTCACGTTTACGCCGCGTCCGCCTTGCGCGCGAAACGCGACCATCGTAGATGCGAATTCGCCGATGGTGCCAAGCACGCGCTCGTAGACGATGTCATGCCCGCAGGCAGCAGCGAAGAGGCCGTGGATGATCGGGGATTTGCTCTGAGCGATTGGGTTGCCGACAACGGCGTAGAGATCGGGCATGCGGGGGGTCACAACGACGGCGCAGGACGCTGCGCACTAAGGCAATTTTGCCGCCTTTTTAGCTAAGCCAATTTTGCCGCTTTTTTAGCTATGGCAATTTTGCCGCGTTTTTCAACCGACCGACGATGAGCGAAGCCGCGATACCGGTAAGCACCGCCCACTCGAGCGGCAGCGCGAGTGTTGCAACAAAGGTCACGACAAACGTGACCCGTTCGAAACGCTCGCGGAGCACGCGCGCGATGTCACGCCGATCGATGAGCCCCCAGGCAACCAGAAACAGAATCGCTGCGACGGCCGCGAGCGGCAAAAACGTCGCAAGCGGTGCAACGAAGAGCAAAATGAGTACGAGAAACAGCGCGGCACAGATTGCCGAAAACGGCGTTTCCGCGCCGCTTTGCACATTGACGCCGGAGCGGTTGAACGAGCCGCTCGATGGGTAGCAGGAAGAGAACGCGCCTGCAATATTGGCAAGGCCCTGACCGATGAATTCCTGCGAACCATCCAGCGTTTCGCCGCGGCGTCGAGCGAGCGCCTGGCCAATCGATACCGCTTCGGTGAGTGCGAGCAGTGTCATCGCAATCGACGGAATCAAGAGCAACTTCAGCGTTTCGATGCCAACGTCGGGGGCAGACAGCGGCGGCAGCGCGCCGGGGAGCGCCTCAACCGTCGGTTGGGTCAAGCTCGGATCGACCCAGCGCACGAATGCCGCATAGATTGAACCGGCGAGCACCGCAACCAGCATTGCCGGTACAAAGCGATTGAGCGGACGCCAGGCAATTGCCGCAATGAGCGTGACCAGCGCGGTGCTTGTGGTGAGCACGTTGACGTCGCGCAGCTGGTTCGCAAGCGCAACGATCGTGTGCCACGGGTCGGTCCCGCGAGCGATGTCGATGCCGAAAAAATTGCGCACCTGGGAATTGATGATGAGAATTGCTGCACCGGCCGTGAAGCCGACGATGACGGTGTGCGACACGTATTTCACGAGCGCGCCCGCGCGAGCAAGGCCCAAGAGCAATTGCCACGCGCCGACCATGAGCGAGAGCGTGATGACCAGAGCGACGTAGCGCTCCGAGCCGGGCTGCGCAAGCGGCGTCAGCATTGCAAGCACCGTCAGCGAAATCGCGTTCGCAGGGCCGGATACCATAAGGCGTGACGAGCCAAAAAGCGCCGCAACGATACATGGAATCATCGCGCCATACAGCCCATATTCTGGGGCAAGACCAGCCAGAGTTGCAAAGGCAATTCCTTGCGGCAAGACGACGATCGCCCCGGTCAGCCCGGCAAGCAGGTCGGCACGCAGCACGCCCGGCTCGCGAAGTCGCGGCAGCCACCGCAGAAAAGGCAGCAGCCGTTTCATCCGAGCTGTTTCACATGTTTGCTCATCGTGGAGCGCGCTCAAACGCTGCGCTGGCCGTGGTAGAGGCGAACCACGTGCTCCGCCTCGGCGAAAAAAAGCCAGCGTTCAAGCAGCAATCCAGCGACGCAAAACACTGTGGCAACCCAGTACCACGTGCTCCACGCGAGCAGGACGAACGGAATCACGAACGCCCACAGGATCGCAAGCCAACGCAGCAGTCGTGCGCTGTCGCGCGCCAACCGAAAACCGAATTCGTTGGTGAGAAATGTCCCGTGCGTATGACCGACGTCGAGTATGCGAACGCGACCTTGCGTGACGCCAAGCGCACTTTCGATTGAATGTGTTCGCGGGTGTCTCAGCAAGTACGCAAGGTAGAGCACGAAGCCAACGACCAAAAAGAAGAGCGCCATCATCGGTTTGCCGAGCGGGCCGACTTCGACCGGACGCAGCGAAAGTGCCGCCGTGAACAGCACCGCGCCACTCATCAACCCGAATACCACGTATTTCGCGGGCGTCATCCACGTATGCCAGCGCGGAACGGTTGGCAAGCATGCGTAGATCATCCCAGTACAAAACAGAATCGCGAGCGCGCAAGCGATCGTTTTCAGCATGGTGAACGGCGCGATGGCCGCGTACCCGAAATGAATCGCCGCGAGGTGCATCGCGATTAAGGGGAAGAAGAGCAGGGCGAACACGCCCTCGCGCGAAAGCCACGACGTTTTCCAACGCGTGAGCGCATAGATCGCATTTTTCCGGTTCGCAAGATGCAATGTTGAAGAAGCGAGTCCGAGCGCGGTCAACACCACTGCAATCGCAATCGCTTTGTGAAACGTCGTGATGTCCATGCGGATGTGATGCTGCATCGTAGATGCGATCAAGGTCCAGATCGCAAGACCGAGTCCCGCGCCCGAAAACACCGTAAAGAAGATGACGGAGAGGGCGGGCTTCACGATGGTTCGTCATCCCCGCGAAGGCGGGGATCCAGTCCGGGAAATGTTTGCATGCAACGCTTCCATGGCGACCTCTCGGTCTGGGTTCCCGCCTTCGCGGGAATGACAGCGGTTCGGGTTCCTCCGTTGTTCATAGCTGAATCAACCGGTTCACAAAAGCCCGCGCTTTTTCGCTAAGTCCAGCACGGATCGGAAGCGTCGCCTCCACCTCTGCCGGTTTGCGCGGCGAGAGATACGCATTCGTCGGCTTGT
>JAAFJI010000057.1 GCA_013298045.1 Betaproteobacteria bacterium | reverse complement strand
CAGCCCATCCTCCGCTCGCGTCGTGATGGAGCCGTTCGAGCGCGGCTACGGCCACACGCTCGGCAACGCGCTTCGTCGCGTTCTGCTGTCGTCTATGCCTGGCTACGCACCGACCGAAGTGTCGATCGCTGGCGTCGTTCATGAGTATTCGACGCTCGAAGGCGTGCAGGAAGACGTGGTCGATTTGCTGCTCAACCTCAAGGGCGTGGTAATCAAGCTGCACAACCGCGACACGGCCGTTCTTTCGCTCAAGAAAGAGGGCGCGGGTCCTGTGACGGCGGCTGATATCGAATCGTCGCACGAAGTTGAGATCATCAACCCTGAGCACGTGATCGCGAACTTGACGCAAGGCGGCAAGCTCGATCTCGAAATCAAGGTGGAGCGTGGTCGTGGCTACGTGCCGGCAACGGTTCGTACCGCAGCGGGTCACACGGCGAATCGTAAAGTGGGCTCGATCCTGCTTGACGCATCGTTCAGCCCGGTCAAGCGCGTGAGCTACATCGTCGAATCGGCACGCGTTGAACAACGCACCGATCTCGACAAACTCGTGCTCGACATCGAAACCAATGGCGCGATTGAGCCTGAAGGTGCAGTTCGTTACGCAGCGAGCATCCTCGTGGATCAACTCTCGTCGTTTGCCGATTTGCAAGGCACCGACATGCCTGCGCTCGAGCGTGCGTCGGCCTCGTTCGATCCGATTCTCTTGAAGCCTGTTGACGATCTCGAACTCACCGTTCGCTCGGCCAACTGCCTCAAAGCGGAAAACATTCACTACATCGGCGATTTGGTTCAACGCTCGGAGACGGAGCTTCTCAAGACTCCGAACCTCGGCCGCAAATCGCTCAACGAAATCAAAGAAGTGCTCTCCCAGCGCGGTCTCGCGCTCGGCACCAAGCTCGATAACTGGCCTCCGGCCGGTCTCGATCGCGGCGGTCACTAGGAAGGCACAGGAGAACCATCATGCGTCACGGAAGTGGACTTCGCAAACTCAACCGGACCAGCGCGCATCGTCAGGCGCTGCTCCGCAATCTCTCGACCGCGTTGCTTCGTTATGAAGTGATTCGCACGACTCTGCCTAAGGCAAAGGAATTGCGTCGCGTCGTTGAGCCGCTCATCACGCTTGGCAAAAAGCCTTCGCTCGCTAACCGCCGCCTCGCATTCGATCGCATCCGTGATCGCGAAATCGTTGGCAAAGTGTTCAACGAATTGGGCCCGCGCTACGCCAACCGCAACGGCGGCTATGTGCAAATCCTCAAGTACGGTTTCCGTCAGGGCGACAATGCTCCGATGGCGCTTGTTTCCTTGATGGATCGCCCAGAAGCCGTAGCGGAAGAAGCAACGACCGAAGCGAAACCAGAGTAAATCTGCCTTTGCGCCGTTTTCTCGGCGCAAAAAAGAAAAAGCCGACGCGAGTCGGCTTTTTTGTGCCTGCTGAATTACAGCTCTCAGCGCGAATGCCCTGTTAAATATGATTTCGTCGTGATTTTAATTATTTGAAAACATGTCGAAAAACAATGGAATTCGTCATTTTTCATTGGGCATTCGTGACATATGCTGCTACTAGACAGTATCTTTCTTCTTCGTGAGCAGGCTGTAGACGAAAACCACGACCACCGCCCCCAGAATTGAGGCGATCCAGTGAGTACCCGCTTTCGCTGAAACGATTCCTAGCTGCTGACCGCCGTAGGTGCCGACGAGCGATCCGATGCAGCCCAAGATTGCTGTCATGATGATGCCGCCGCCTTGTTTACCTGGCACCAGAAACTTCGCGATTGCGCCGACGACCAGTCCGACCAGGGCAAAAATGATGTAGTCCATACGATGCGTTCCTCCTTTTTGGTTAGTAACGTACATACTGTACACCAACGCGGGTTTTCCCGCGTTAGCGGACGGCTCTCGCGCGAGGCTGACCGATAATCAAATCGGGGACACCCGCCTCGATCCGGTGACACACGGAGCGCGAGGCTCGGCGTAACGCGGGTTTTCAGGAGTAGATCGATGGACTGGTTTCAGAATCATTTAGCGGAGCTAGCGATGTCGCTGGCGATGGCTTGGGGTGCCGGAATTCGCCTCTACCTCGTTGTGTTCGTGGTCGGTCTGCTCGGAAAATTCGGCTACCTCCCTTTGCCCGATGCAATGAAAATCATCGCAAATCCAATGGTGCTGGGTGCCGCCGGTTTCATGACCTTTGTCGAATTCTTCGCCGACAAGATACCCTGGATCGATAGCGCCTGGGACGCGGTTCACACGTTCTTGCGAATTCCCGCAGGTGCCGCGATGGCCGCCGGAATGCTCGGCGACTCCGGCGAGGGCGTTGCGATGGCGGCCGCAATCATCGGCGGTACGCTGGCTGCAGGAACGCACTTTGGCAAAGCCGGCACCCGCGCGGCGGTCAACACGTCGCCCGAACCGTTTAGCAATATCGCCGTCTCGCTCGCCGAGGACACGGCGGTTGCCGGCGGTCTGGCGCTGGCCATCGCAAACCCGTGGATTTTCCTCGCGCTGTTGTTCGTCTTTGTCGTCCTGCTCGTGTTTTTGCTCCGCTTCCTCATTAAAGGGCTTCGTGCGATCCTGCGCAAACTTGCCGACTGGATATCTCCCGAGCCAAACTCTGCGTAGTTCGGTCGATTGAACGCCCATCGCGCAAAAGACTATGGGAGCGCTGAACAAGTCCTTCGCGCGCTGCCTCGCGAGGACTGATTCAGCGTTTCCCTAGAACTCGAGCTCGGCCGAGATCTTCGCGAGTAACTCGCGTTTCGGCGTGACCCGCCACGCTTCGCCGAGATCGACGCGACCCGCGTAACCGGTTTTGCGAAGCAAAACGCTGACCGGTACCTGTCCGCCAACAAAAGGCTTGAGCAACGAAAGCAGTTCGGTTGCTTCGTTCGCGGCAGTTGCACCGTTGAGCTTGATTACCAAGCGCCGCGCAAACTGGGTGCGCGCCTGGTCGATATTCAAAAGCTGATCGGCGACGACGCGCGTGCCCATGCCCTCGCGCCCTTGCGACACCTTCGCTTCAATCACAATCGGAATATCTTCTTTAAGCCATGCGCGATGCGCCTCGAAGAGCGTGGCCGGAATCATGATTTCGAACACCGACGTACGATCGTCGAGCGTCAAGAAACACATGCGTCCGTTGCGCGAATTGATCGTGCGCACGGCGTTCACAATTCCTGCGAGCCTCTGCTTCGAATCCGCCGGTTCGATGCGCGCGAGCGGCATCGTCGTCACTGCCGTCAGGTCTTTACGATACGCCTCGTACGGATGTCCGCTCAAATACAGACCCAATGCGGCTTTCTCATTCGCAAGTTGTTCGAGCAAATCCCAGGGTCGAGCATCGATTAGCGCGAACGTGTTGACGCTTGAATCATCGCCGAACAAGCTGTTTTGCGACGCATTCGCTTGAGCGCGTTCTGCCTCACCTAGCGCTGCGCCAACGCTTGCGAACGCGCTCGCACGGTTCGGGTGCAACTTATCGAACGCCCCGCACTTGATGAGGGCTTCGACTGTGCGGCGATTGACCGTTTGAGTATTTACGCGTTTGCAGAAATCGAAGAGATCTTTGAACAACCCGCCTTCGTCGCGTGCGCGCAAAATCTCAATCACCGCGCCCTCGCCAGTGCCTTTGACGCCACCCAGTCCATAGCGCACGGTCTTTCTATCGACCGGAACGAAACGATACTCACCGATGTTCACATCGGGTGCTTCAAACGTCAAACCATAGTCGCGTCCATCATCGAGCAGGATGCGCACCTTATCGGTGTCGCTCATCACGGCGCTCATGTTGGCCGCGTAAAACGCTGCCGTGTGATGCTTCTTGAAGTACGCCGTTTGATACGCGAGCAAGGCGTAAGCCGCCGAGTGCGACTTGTTGAAGCCATAACCCGCGAACTTTTCCATGTCGTCGAACAAGCGCTTCGCGAGTTCTTCCGACACACCATTCTTGATCGCACCTTCAACGAAGATGATGCGATGCTTCGCCATCTCTTCTGGCTTCTTTTTGCCCATCGCACGACGCAACAAATCCGCGCCACCAAGCGAATAACCGCCGATGATCTGCGCTGCTTGCATCACCTGTTCTTGATAGACCATGATGCCGAGCGTCTCTTCGAGCATCGGCTTTAAGCGATCGTCGTAATACTCAACGGCTTGCTTGTTGTCTTTTCGCGCAATGTAATCGGGAATCAGCTCCATCGGTCCCGGGCGATAGAGCGCGTTCAACGCGGTGAGATCTTCAAGCCGCTTCGGTCGCGTCTTCAAAATCAAATCTTGCATGCCGCTCGATTCAAACTGGAAGATCGCAATCGGTCGCCGTTCGCGAATCAGTTGATACACACTCGCGTCATCGAGCGGCAGCGTTTGTAAATCGATTTCAAACGTTGGATCCAGTCGTTTACAAAAACGAATCGTCCAATCGAGAATCGTGAGCGTGGTGAGCCCCAAGAAGTCGAACTTCACCAGACCGACGGCTTCGACATCGTCTTTGTCGAATTGGCTGACCATGCCGGCGCTCTCGTCTTGCGAGTAGAGCGGACAGAAATCGGTGAGTTTTCCGGGCGCGATCAGCACGCCACCGGCATGCATACCTACATTTCGCGGCAAGCCTTCGAGCTGTTCTGCAAGTGCCAGCAGCGAAGCGACGTCCTCTTCATTTTTCTCGCGCTCAACGAGGAGCGGCTCCGCTTCCTTCGCATAAATCGTATTCGCCGCCCGATCTTTCGGATCAGGTGGCATTGGCGCGAGCGTTGTCCACTTGCCCGGTTGAAACGGAATGAGTTTCGCGACACCGTCGACGAAGGTGTAAGGCATGTCGAGCACACGGCCGCAATCGCGCACTGCTGCTTTTGCGGCCATTGTGCCGAAGGTTGCGATCTGCCCAACGCTTTGCGCGCCATATTTCTCGCGCACGTAATCGATCACACGATCGCGACCGTCCTGGCAGAAATCGATATCGAAGTCTGGCATCGAGACGCGCTCTGGATTCAAGAAGCGCTCGAACAGCAAGTTGTATTGCAGCGGGTCGAGATCGGTGATGCCGAGCGAATAGGCGACCAGCGAACCTGCGCCCGAGCCGCGACCGGGACCGACGGGTACGCCGTTGTTCTTTGCCCAACCGATGAAATCCGCCACGATCAAGAAGTAGCCTGGGAACCCCATCTTCACGATCGTCGCGATTTCGAATTCGCAGCGCGCGACGTAGCGGGCGCGTTGCGCCTCGCGCTCCATGACGTCCGGGTAGCGCACAGCGAGGCGCGTCTCTAATCCGGCGAGCACCTCGTTGCGCAAATGCGTCTCTATCGTGACGCCTTCGGGCAGCGGGAAATCCGGCAAATAGTTGGTGCCGAGTTTCAGATTGAGCGTGCAGCGTGTCGCAATGGCGACCGTGTTTGCAATCGCCTGTGGATAGTCGGAGAACTTCTCGACCATCTGCGCTTGCGTGAGAAATTGTTGCTTCTCGGTGAAGTGTCGCGGACGACGCGGATCGCCGAGCGTGTAGCCTTCGGCGATGCACACACGTGCATCGTGCGAATGAAAATCTTCTGCCGTTGCAAATTGAATCGGATGCGTCGCAACGACTGGAATCTTCAATTGATTGGCGAGTGCGACGCTGCCACCGACGAAATGATGTTCGTCTTTGAAACCCGCGCGATGAATTTCCATCGCAAAACGATTCGGGAAGCGTCGCTGCCACGCTTTTGCCGCACGCTCCGCGTTTGTAGTTTGCCCATAGCGAATCGCTAAACCGACATCGCCGAACCAGCCGCCCGACAAACAAAACACGCCTTCGGTCGCAGCCCCCGGCGTCGCATCGTCGCTCTCGAACCACTCTGGTTTGACGAGCGCTTTACCACGCAACTGATTCTTGCGATAGGCGCGGGTGAGCCAATCGCAAATCTTTAAATAGCCGGCATGTGATTCGGCGAGTAACAACACACGAAACGGTTCGGCATCGGTCGAGCTCGCGTCACCCGGAATGCGCGAATCGATCCACGCATCGACGCCGCAAATCGGCTTGATGTTTTTTGCTTTCGCCGCTTTGAAAAATTTGACGAAACCGAAGAGGTTGCCTAGATCGGTGATTGCGAGCGCGCGCTGTTCGTCCTTCGCCGCCAACTTGATCGCATCGTCGATGCGCAAGGTCGAATCGACGATGGAGTATTCGGAATGCAGACGAAGGTGAACAAATTGCGGCGCGGACATCACGTTGATTTTACGAAGTGCGTCACGGTAAGAACGCGCCGTGCCCAGAAGGGCGTGCATACGCGGTTCAGATTGTCGGCGTGGCCACCGCTGCTACCGTAAACACGCTGGATGGTGCCACAACGTCGGCGCGTTGAGGTGTGACGAGGTATCGTGCCAGCTCAGGGCACAATTGCGATACCGCCGCCGAGAATCAATCCGCACAACGAAATGCATAACAACAATAGCGTCGATCGCCAAGAATTTTGGGACATTCGTAAATCAATTGCTAATTTACGAGACTCAAAGATTCGTGAAGTCGCAAACCAAGCAATGGGGCGAAACGATGTATTGCCGTTCTGGTTTGGTGAACCGGACGAAATCACTCCGGAATTCATTCGAGATGCGGCGGCGCAAAGTCTGGCTCGCGGCGAGACGTTCTATTCGCACAACCTGGGGCTGCCCGAGCTGCGCCAAACGCTCGCCGCCTATCTCGGCGCGCTGCATGCGAACCCGAACCTGCCGCTCAGCGAAGCCAACCTCGCCGTGACGAGCTCTGGCGTGAACGCACTATCGCTCGCCGCGCAGACATTGATCGATCCGGGCGATCGCGTGGTGTGCGTCACGCCGTTGTGGCCGAATTTGGTGGAAATACCGAAAATTCTTTCCGCTCGCGTCGAGTGCGTCGCCTTGGATTTCGACGCACAGACCGGATGGCATCTGGATTGTGATCGGCTGCTAGCTGCGCTCGTACCAGGGACAAAAATCGTGATCATCAACTCGCCGAATAATCCAACTGGTTGGACGATCAGTCGCGACGAGCAGCTAGCGATCCTCGCGCATTCCCGCAAACATGGCATTTGGATCTTGTCAGACGACGCTTACGAGCGCCTTGTTTTCGGTAACAACAGTCGTTGTGCGCCGTCTTTTTTTGACCTCGCCGATGCCAGCGATCGATTGATCAGCGCCAACACCTTTTCAAAATCCTGGCTCATGACCGGTTGGCGTCTTGGCTGGTTGGCCGCACCGCCGCCGGTGATTGCGCAGCTCGGGAAAATTATTGAATACAACACCTCGTGTTCACCGGTTTTCGTACAGCGTGCCGGCATCGTTGCTGTGCGCGACGGCGACGCGATCATCGCGCGCACTCAAGCGCGCTTTCGGGCTGCGCGCGACCATCTCTGCTCGGCGCTGAACTCGATTGCAGGCATTGCCGCGCCGCCAGCGCCAGGGGCAATGTATGCGTTTTTCCGCGTCGACGGGATGCACGACTCACTCGCGTTCTGTAAAAAACTGGTCGCCGAGCACGGGCTCGGGCTTGCGCCGGGTGTCGCCTTTGGCGACGAGGGCGAAGGTTTCATTCGCTGGTGCTTTGCAAGCGAAACCGCGCGTCTGGACGCGGGAATATCTAGGCTCGCGAAAGCACTCGCCGCGTAGTGGGTGCGATCGGTCTCTCGCATGGTCTCCACCACCGCGACCGACCGAGCGCGACCAGTCGAGCAGTCTGTGAGTCAAACACAACCGTGCGCGGGCGGTACGCATGCACTCCGCCAAACGAGGCGTCGAAATCGCTTCACGCCGAATGCCCTTAAACTGTTCGCATGGCAAAGAAGAAGGCTCGCGCAACTGAGCGTGCAGCGGGGGAAATAACCGACCGCGCCGCACCCGTATCGGCGCTTTCGCACGAGGCGCGGGAGCCTGCGCTGCGCGTTGCTCGGTTTGCGGTTTTGTTTGCATTAATCGCCGCCGCGTTTCTGGTCGATCCGTGGGCTGCGGCAGCCTTCGATGCGCCGAAGTGGCTATTGGTGCGGCTTGCCGCGATCTGCGCGGTCTGCGCGCTCTTGATCGCGCCCGCGCAGCCGCGTTTCGCAGCGTGGAGCCGCAACGCACGCTTTGTCGTCGGCTTGGTACTACTGACCGTCGTTTGCGCGATTGTCGCGACAGTGCGCTCGGTTCACGGTGCGCTTGCCTGGGACTATCTCCTCGCGATGGGGCTAGGCGGCCTCTGGCTGGTGATTGGCGCATCTCGCGTGCTCGACGGCGCGACCGGGGTGCGCGTGTTTTGGTGTTTCATGGCGGCGGTGGGCGCAAGCGCGGTGCTATCAATCTCGCAGGTTGCAGGTCTGCCCATGCCGTTTGAGATCGCATCCCTCGGCGGTCGCTACGAAAGCGGTGCCATGCTCGGCAACGAAGGCTACGTTGCGTTAGCGGCCGCGCTGATGGGGGTGGGCGGATTTTCAGTGCTGATCGCATCCGGCGTGAGCAGGCGGACGCGAGCTATTGCGGCGTTCACAGTGTTACTTGCTGTCACCGCGATTATCGTGAACCGGCAGATCACGAGCGCGCTCGCGTTGGTGGCGGCTGTTGCGGCCGTGCTGTGCGCGCGGTTCCAACAGCGCGCGCTGGTCGCGTTGCTCGCGTTCGTCGTTGTGCTGTCTACCCTTTGCGCCGCCTCTCCGACACTACGCGCCTACACCTGGGGTCTGCCCTCGGGTGCCGATGCGGCGTTCTACCAACGTGTGACGACCTATCGGTTAGGTGCGTGGGTCGCCGCCCAGGAAATGGTTGGGACGCGCCCGTGGTTCGGCCATGGTCCAGGCGCGTTTTCGCAAGAATCGTCGCGTCGGCGTATCGACGCCGAGATCGGACTGGGCGCGCGCTTCGTCCAACCGGTTGGCGCGACATTTGTGTACGCGCACCAGGAGCCGCTCCAGCTGGCGGCCGAACTCGGTGTCGTCGCGGCGTCCGCGTTACTGCTCGCGTTTGCGCTCCTCTTCGTCGCGCTGCTGAAGGCCACTCAGAGTACCGCCGATCCAGAAAACCTGGTTTTGATCGGCCTGCTTTGCGCAGGGGCAATCGCGTCGCTTGCATGGTTTCCGCTCCAAATTCCGATCACGGCTCTCGCGCTGTTGCTCGCCTGTGGGCGCGCGTGGCGTATCTGCGCCATTCAAGATCCTCAACCGCAATGAAAGAAGCGATGACACGTTTGTTTCGATGGGCGACGGTTGTCGCACTGGTGAGCTTGGGTGCGTTGCTATTGACCCGCTATTCGGCCGAATGGCAGCTCGCGCGCGCCGAGCAGCTCGTCGATCAAGCGCTGCGTGGGCGCGTCGCTCCGTCGGCAATCGCGCCCGCGATGACCGAGGCCGTCGCACTGTTGGAGCACTCGGCACGCGCATTGCAACAAGACGCACGTCGCCTGCTTGCACAAGCAACGGCATTGACGATCCTCGGCCGCGGGCGCGAGGCGATCGAGCTCATTGCTCCGGAGATCGCTCGTGCCGAACGTCCGGAACTTCTCGTGGCGCTCGGTCGTGCTCACGCAAGTACGGGCAACGACACCGCCGCGCGCGCTGCATTTTTGCGTGCCGCGTGGATCGCGCCTGCTTCGCTTTCGACGCTGCCGAAACGGCTGAGAGACGAGCTTTTAGTTCGAACGGCCGAGATCGAATCGGAGCTTGCACGCGTGCCTAACACTGCTCCGCCGCCGCTTCCGTAGCAACCGAACCGATCGAAAACATGTATCGGCGGAAGTGCTGGCGCTAACCGCGGCCGCGCGCGCGGTCCCAGACGCGATCGAGTGCCGCCGCAGAGTGTTGCCAGCTGAAATTCGCCTCGACCAGCGTCCTCGCGTTGCGCGCAAGCGCGGTGCGCAACTCTGAATCGCGCAGCAGCCGATCAATCGCATCAACCATCGATCGGGCGTCGGTGGCGACGAGCAGGTGCTCGTTGTCGACGGCACCAACTCCGCCCGCCGCGATGTCCGATGCAACGATCGGCGTGCCACTCGCCATCGCTTCGATTACTTTGAGCTGTTGCCCCGAGCCTGCTCGAAGCGGTGCGATGGCCAAGCTTGCACGGGCGAGATACGGGTGCACATCCGGTACTTCGCCGACCAGTTCGATGGCGGGGTTTTGTTGGGCGAGCACTTTGAGCGTTGCAACGGGCCGTGCACCGACCAGGCGTAGACACAGCATCGGGAACTTCTCAACCAGCGAAGGAAAAACCTCGCCCACGAACCAGTTGATCGCGTCTACGTTCGGGAAATATCCAAGATTACCGACGAACACGATTTCCTGTTCGGCGCGACCCCGCTCTACAAACGGGAAACGCGCCAGATCCACACCATTGTTAACTGGGTGGCAGGGAGCCGCGTGTTCGAGCGCAGCGATGTCCACCTGTGCACTGGTGCAGGTGGCGACCGCGCGTGCGGAGAGCGCGCGCTCGTAGCGCGCCAACCGGGATGCTTCAATTGCCGCAAGCCAGCGTTGAGGCCACCGGTCGGTTGTGCTTCGCCGCCTCATGTTGATCGACAGCGCATCGACCCAATCGATGACGACCGGAACATCTAGATGCCTTTCAAGCAGCGCGCCCAGACGCACCAGCTGAACGTGGACAAGATCGAACCGTGCGCCAGCCAGTTGTGTCAAAAAAGCAACGTGCGTGCTGGCGCATCGATAAGCCTCAACTTGAAACGGCCGCCCCGAAACAATCGCCCGCAGCGCGAGCAAGGCCATACGCGATTGCGAGTGCGGCACCACGATCACTTTCTCGCACGATTGGCGAAGCTGCAAATCAACTTGCTCGCGCTCGTTGAGTGGATCGAACGCGAGTAGCGTGATTGCGTGCCGTTTTCCAAGCTCGATTAAATGGTGAAACGCGCGCAGCTGATCGCCGCGAAAGTGACGACCTGGAACCCGCGATGTGATGAATAGAACTCGCACCCGAGCATTATTGCCGGAACGCCCGCGCGCCTATGTTTACGAGGCACTCTTACGCCGGGCGATCCTGTGCGACACCAGATCGGCCTTCGTCTACACTGGCTTTCACTGTGCGTATCCTGTTTGTCGCGACCAAATCCCCGTTTCCGCCGACCGACGGAGGTCGTCTTGTCCTGGCTCAGACCCTACAAGCGCTGCACGCGGCAGGTCACTCGTTGTGTGTGCTCGCGCCCCTACAGTTGCCGGCCACGAGGATCGAGAGCGAGCCCGGAACTGCGAGCACGCCACGGATGAGCACCGGCTCGGCTGAGTGCGACCGATCGATCGGGGAGCGCCCGCCCGGAGCCGAGGATACCGCGCACAAGATCCAATGGAAGGAAACGGCGATCGGATCGCTCGTATCGGTTCCGGTGCCAGCTCGAACGCGATTGGCGTATCTGGCCACGGCGGCGATCACCGGCGAGTCGCTTAGCGTCGAACGACACAAATCGATCGAGATGGGACGAGCCGTGCGCTCCTGCCTGCTTCGGTTTTTGCCGGATGTTGTGCATGCCGAGCAGCTTCAGGCGCTCGCAAATTGCAGTGCCGCTTTCGAGCGCGGCATACCGGTTGTGCTGCGCATGCAAAACGTGGAGTCCGAGCTATGGCGGCAGACAGCCGTCACCAGCTGGTATCGTCGTCCGCTCATGCTCGAAGCGCGACGGCTGCGGCACGCGGAGATCGCTGCGCTCCGTCAGTGCGCGCAGGTCGTGACGTTGACCGAGACCGACGCAGAGGCGCTGCGGAGGCAGAGTGCGATCAACGCGAGTCGCGTAACGTGCGTGCCGCCGCCATTCCCTACGTTGCTCGAACGCGGTACCGCTCGCGCCGGATCACCGGCGCTTTGTGTGAGCGGTAGCGCGGGCTGGTGGCCAAATCAGGCCGGCTGCCAGTGGTTCATTGAACGAATTTGGCCGAAACTTAAGGCAGCACTACCCATGTCGATGCTGCATGTGTTCGGCGGCGCGGAGGTTCGCGGTCACGCGCTATCGTGGCATCCGCCGCCAGTTGACTCAATCGAAGCCTTTCCGGTCGGCGGCATTTGTATCGTGCCGCTGCATGTGGCTTCCGGTTTACGAATGCGAATCCTGGAGGCCTGGGCGCGTGGCCTGCCGGTTGTTGCGACAACGGCGGCCGTGCGAGGTTTGGATGTTCGCGATGATCGTGAGCTGCTGGTTGCCGACGACGCGGAGGAATTCGTCATCGCGGTGCGACGACTGACGACAGAGCCGGGGCTGCGCGAACGGCTGATCTTGGCCGGGCGTGCGTATCTCGACGCCCATCACCGAAGCGATGCGGCGGCGGCTCTGCTCACGCATGCGTACGAACGGGCGGTCCAAGGCAATGACCTCAGTGCGAGCGCTGCAAATGCATAACGAGCGTGCATGATGGCGATAGTTGCGGAAGCAACCGGTTGCGACCTCGCGGGACGCATGCTCCCGTCGGTCGCTCCGATCCCCACGCCCATGGATCCACATTGATGACGAACGCGGCTACGAGCAACGTTCGCGCTCTGGTCAATCTCGCGAGCGGCTATAGCAATGTGGCGCTAATGGCATTGATCACGCTTTTGGTGACCCCGATCTATGTGCGCGTACTGGGGAGTTTCGAATGGGCGACGGTCGCGTTGTGCATGACGCTGCAAGGCGTGCTTTTCTCGATCGATCTTGCAATCGCCCCGATGATGTTGCGAGATGTCGCGCGCGCTGAGCACAGCCGCGAACTCACCCGCGTGGTTCTGCGTTTCCTTCGTTTGTATGTTGGCGTGGTCGTGGCTGCGCTCGTCGCGGTCGATATCGTGTTTTGGATTTGGCGCGGCACGCTGCATGGCGGCGCGTCGGCAGGATCGGGCACGATCGCTATCGCGCTCCACATTCTTTTGTTTCAGTTCGCGTGTCAATTCACAAACAACGCGGCGCTTGGCTACTGGCATGGGCGAGAGCGTCAGCGCTTCGCCAATCGTCGGGTTGCACTTTTTCTTATCGCGAAACATGGCTTAGCGCTCTTCGCGGTGCACTTTGTCGAAGCGACGGCGGTTGTATATCTGCTGCCTTTTGCCGTTCTGTCGGCAATCGAGTTGATCGTGAATTTGCGACAGGTTCGACAGGAGCTGCGTCGCAAGATCGATGCCCAGGAAGTGCTCACTTTGCGTGTGCAAAACGACGGCGAGACACCACCCGCCAATCCGGGCTTTTTCAGTGCCTTCGCACGCATGGGTATCGTCGGCGCACTTGTAACCTTGTCGTCGCAGATTGATCGTGTTCTGCTTGCTCTGCTTCTGCCAAGCGAACAGTACGGCACATATTTCTTGATCAGCACATTAGTTTTGTCGGTATTGAGTCTGCAAGTGCCGATCTTTCGTGCCTTCTTGCCGCAGATATCGGCATCCGCCGTGCCTCGAAAGCGCGCTCGCGGGATGATGTTTACGACGCTCTTAGTCGTGAGCCTGCCGTGCCTCGCGATGGCGCTGGTACCGGAACTTGTGCTCAGGCTCTGGTTGCGAAACGAATCGCTCGCCGCGATCGGTGCCGATTCGCTGCAATTGATGCTCATCGGTGTGGCGCTGATGGCGACTTATTCGCCGATCAACGCGCTACTCGTGAGCATGCATCGGTACAGCACGATGACATCGGTCGCGGTGCTCACTCTGCTGCTCCAGGTCGCGCTGCTAGTAGCACTTTTTTCGCGCTACGGAATGTATGCAGCTGCGCTCGCCTGGTTTGGCTGTGGTGTACTCCAGTGCCTGGCTGCGGTTTGGCTGTGGTGGCACGATCGTCGCGACCACGCTCCCCCGGGAGTAGGCAGATGAACAACTCAGCCCAAGCGCTGCATGTTGTAGTGTGCGTGGTGAATTGGAACACCGCCGCGCTGACGCTTAAATGCTTGCATTCGGTTTACGCGATGACGTACCCGAATTTTTCGGTTGCAGTCATCGACAATGCTTCACGCGACGATTCCGTCGCTCAAATCCTTGAAAATTTTCCTCTGACTGCATTGATCCGGAGCACGGAGAATCTTGGGTTTGCTGCGGGGCATGCGCTGGGGCTTCGTCACGCGCAGTCGCAAGGAGCGCAAGCCGTGTGGCTACTCAACAGCGACACGGTCGTTGAGATCGACGCGCTTGATTGGCTGGTCAATGCGTGGCGCACGCATGGCGATGCGCTCTACGGCGGGATTGCGCTCGTCGAATCGGATGAAGGATGCGCGAGGATCGACTTTCCGGCGAAGTTTCTTGGCGAAGCTAGCGCGCCGCGCGCGTTCGAACGCGATCGGCCGATTTTCTTCGACCAGGAATGGAGGGTTCGAGAAGCCTTTCGCGTTGGCGCGGTGGTCGGCAGCTCGATGCTTGTTCCGATTGCGCTTGTGAGCCGGTTGGGCTGGATGGATACTGCGTGGTTTATGTACTGCGAAGAGATTGACTACTGCTTTCGTGCGCGACAGGTCGGTGTTGAGCGCTTCCTCGTGCCGCACTCTCGGGTCTGGCACGTTGGCGGCGCAAGTCACGCGTCGAACGCGGGTGTCGGCAATTGCATTGCCTACTACCGCACACGCAACGAAATTGAGCTGACACGTCGCCACGGAGCGCGATACGTTTGGCTCTGCGTCGTTGCAAAGAAGCTCTTTCGAGCGGCGGCGAATCTGGCTGTCTCGCCTGCGCGCGCGCGCATGACGCTTGCGGGGGTCGCAGATGCGGTCCGCGGGCGCATGGGGAAAACGTATTCGCCCGAAGACTTTTTGGAGCGAGCGCGGTGAACGTGCCTACATGGATGCGCGTGCTTGTACTCCGGCTATCAAGCCGCTGGCGGCAGTGGGTGGCAAGCCGCGCCAGAGCCTGCGTGATCGAGCAACGCGGTGTCGGCTTCGTAGCGTACTGCCCGGCGCACCCGGTTTTTATTCGCGAGTACTACCGCTATTGTGTCGACCTATTTGCTGCCCAGCTCGCTCGTCATCGGCTTGCCGTCAATCTCGTTATCGGCGACTACACGGTGTCTTTTGCCAATACGTTGCCAACACTCACGGTTGACATTCAGTACGAGCACACGCTTGTCGCGCCTGGCGGTCGCGATAGTGCCGGCGCGTACGCGGGCACGGTGCCATTGCTGCGGGGCAGCGGCTGCTACCTCGTGCGCATTGAGCGCTTGCAATACCTTCGAACTCGCGACATTGTGATCGAGTACAGTCGTCCGAATATAGAAAATGTGTCAAATGCCGAATTAAATATAGACTATGTCGATAAAAACATATACATCGCTCCTACTATCTATAGTGCCTTAAACATCGAAAGAAACCGGCATATAGGGGCAGTGTCATTGTTTGCCGATCTCGGGCAAGCTCGGCGGCGCATTTTCTTGGACAAATCGAAAACTGCAGGTCTGGATTTGCGCAACTTGCACGGCATCTACGACGCGACTCAGTTGCAATCGCTGTATCTCGACACCCGCGTTCTGGTCAACGTGCACCAAACCGAACATCACCATACGTTTGAAGAGCTTCGTGTGCTGCCTGCGCTGCTGTGCGGCGCGGTGGTAGTAAGCGAAATCGTGCCGCTTCGCGAAACGATTCCTTATGCCGACTTCATCGTCTGGAGCGAATACGACGCCCTGGTTGAAACGGCGCGCGAGGTACTCGAAAAATACGAAACCTATCGCGACAGATTCTTTGGCGACGGTCGATTTGAAGCGCTCGTCAATAAGATGCGCCTACGCAATGAGGACAACGCACGTCTGGCAATCGAGCGTGCGGTGGTCAGCACTGATGCTGCTCGCGACGCTCGCGATTCGCTTGCGTGACGCGGTCGCGCCGTCGTTCGACGCTTTGCAGGGGGACTGACTCGATGACGCTAACGATTCAAGACGAAAACGTCGATACCGCCATTCGATGGGCAGCCACCTTCGAGATCGTAGACCGAAATCTCGCCGGCGAACGTCGCAATCAGCCGGGGTGGCTGACCCGCGACCAGCTGTGTCCACACGAGGTTCGACACCGGACAGCGTTTGCGCCAATCGCTTGCCGCTAGCGCGCCGATTGGCTCGAATGCGCCGTTGTTGTCAACGCGGAGAAGTTGCAGTTCACCCACGTCGTCGCCCACCGCGAGAATCTCCCCGCTCATATTCCACGCAGCCGCCGAGGTCGCCGCAAGTGCGGTAAACGCCGCACCCTTTGCGCGCTTGAGCGGGCTGCCAAGCGGGCTCATCGGAGCAGAGCGGGTGGTATTCAAGAGCGCTGGCAGACGATCGACGCGTCGCTCCCACGCATCACCGCGATATTCGGAAACCGCAACGTAGCCATTACCTTCTTTCGAGAGGGCAAACGCATGCCAGTGCCCGCCGGCAAGGTTTGCAAGAATGCGCGAGCGGTAGGGCAGGCTACCAGTATCGATATGCGCGATCAGGCCGTTTGCCAAATAGGCGACGCCACGCGGCGTCGCCACGCTGTGCGTGCCGCGCGGTGCGTCTTTGACATCGTCTCGCAGCCAACGCTCGTTTTGATAGGTCCAAATCGACGCACCGGGTGCGCCACGCTCATTCATCGGCTCGTAGATCACCGCCAGTCGCGCGGTCGACGTTCCGGTTCGCGGCAAAACTGTGAGGCTTTGACTGCTCGCCATCAAGCGGCTGCCGTCGGTGGTTTCGTTGAGACCGGTGCTTTCGTCGTGAAATTCGCCCGGTGCGTTGCGCTCGACCATCGCCAACACGCCACGCAGGTGCATTCCGAAAACAAGATCCAGACGACCGTCGCCGTTGAAATCCAGCACAGCAACGCCGCCATAGTCATAGCGAATCGCCGGTTGCCGCATCGCAGCCCAGCGCGACCAGGTGCCGTCCGGCTGCGCAACGAATACGCGCGGTCGCCCGTCGCCTTTGCGCGGCGCGGGCAAAACGAGATCTAGTCGCCCGTCGCCGTTCATATCTGCAACGGCCAGCTCGCTTCGCCACTGTCCGGCGCGCGGCAAGCCTTCGCCCACCGAGGAGAGGGTGAGCGCGACCGGACGCGCGGGTGTCTGTTGTGCGGCAAGAACCGTCGCCGGAGCCGACTCAGGCGGTAAGTGGGCGCAGCCGGAGACGGCGACCACTGCGAGAAACGTGCTTGTGGTCAAGCGTTTCGGGACGAATCCGGATTGAGGATGGCGTTGGCGAGGAGTTCTCACTGCAATTTCGAACGCAAAGATAAAAAAAGCGGGTGGCGCTTGCACGCCGACCCGCATGGATTCAAGCTCGCCGCGCGAGCCAATCGACTACTTGCGGCGTGCGCGCATTGCGCCGCCGAACATCATCGAGCCGATTGCACCGAGGGCGAGCAGCAGCATGAGCAGGGACGTTGTGTTTTGAACCGGAACCGGTGCTGGGTCACAGTTT
>JAAFJI010000056.1 GCA_013298045.1 Betaproteobacteria bacterium | reverse complement strand
GCAACAAGCGCCGCAAGCGGGCATGGGTGCGATGGGTGGGTTGGGCGGACTCGAACAGATTCTTTCGCAAGCGGGCATGGATCAAAGCCAGTTCGGCGACCTGCTGTCGAAGGCGCTGCCGCAGGTGCTCGATGGTATGACGCCCGGCGGTCAAGTCGCGGATCACTCGAACGACATGCTGCAGAACGTGCTCAGCGGCGTGCTTGGCAAACTCGGCAAATAGTTCGAGTCAATCAATAGAATTCAAAGGCGGCCATCGTGCCGCCTTTTTGTTATCCGGAGCAGCGATTGAACTTACTTGACGCAACGATCTTAGGCATCGTTGAAGGCATCACCGAATTCCTTCCGATTTCTTCAACCGGGCATTTGATCGTTGCTGCTTCGATGCTCGGCATACATGGTGAGCCCAAGACTAAGACCTTTGAGATTGCGATACAGATCGGCGCAATCTTTGCCGTGATTTGGGCCTATCGCGTTCGTTTCAACGGTGCGATCAAAGGCGTGACGCGCGTTGAAAACGCGCAGCGTTTGTTCATCAATCTGTTTGTCGCATTCCTACCGATTGCAGTGCTCGGTTTACTTTTCTCGAAGCAAATCAAGGCGTATTTTTTCAACGCTTACGGCGTGGCTGCGGCGTCGATCGTCGGTGCGCTTGTGATTTTTTGGGTGGAGCGACCATCGCGACGCGTTGATCGCTCGGTCGAAGCTCGGGTGCGCGACGTTGACAACATGACAACGATGGACGCGCTCAAGGTTGGTTTCGCGCAGTGCTTTGGTCTGATTCCCGGTATGTCGCGCTCCGGCTCGGCATTGGTGGGCGGCATGCTTTTTGGACTCTCGCGCAACGTAGCGACCGAGTTTTCGTTTTTCCTGGGCGTTCCAACGCTTGCCGCCGCAAGTCTTTATTCGCTTTGGAAAGATCGCGACTTGCTCTCGATTGCCGACATTCCGCATTTCGCTGTGGGGCTCGTCGTTTCCTTTGTCGTCGCCCTAGTTGTGATTCGCTGGTTAATTCGATTCGTCGCGACTAACACGCTTGTCGTATTTGCTTGGTATCGCATCGCATTTGGCGCGTTTATTCTCGCGACCGGATACTTCGGCTGGATCAATTGGTCTTCGACGTAGCTCGAGTTGTAGGCGCGGACTTGGCCGCGCTTCGGTGTGCGTGCGCCAAAGCGCCGCCAAGTCCGCGCCTACACAGCTTTCGCAACGAGCCCAATCACAGCACACACCGCAATCGTTTCAATCACGCCGCGCTTGAACTTCCACAGCGCAAGAAACGCGGCAACTGCGATTGCCGCTTCCAACCAATCGAAATAACCGCCGAAGCCTTTCGGCCAAAACGTGTGCTGTGCGAAAAAAACCGCGAGTGATGCGATTACACCGACTACTGCGGCGGTGATCCCAGTGAGTGGCGCTTGCAGTTTGAGCGAGCGCCGCGTGCTTTCAATGAACGGCGCGCCCGCGAAAATCATCATGAAGCTCGGCAAAAACGTATAGAAGGTAACGACGGTTGCCGCAAGCAATCCGCTCGCAAGCGCGGAGCTTGCCACCGCTTCTTTCACACCGCCCAGGTACCCAACGAATGTCAGAATCAAAATGAGCGGGCCGGGTGTTGTTTCACCGAGCGCGAGACCATCCATCATTTGTGCGGTTGTAAGCCACTGGTAGTTCTCGACCGAAGCTTGTGTGACGTAGGGCAACACGGCGTACGCCCCGCCGAAGGTCACCAGCGCTGCTTGCGTAAAGAACTGCGCCATGTCTTTGAGTGCTTTGCTCGGCAACGCAACGTAGACGAGCGCTGCGATAGCAACGAAGCAAAGCACGAGTGCGAGCGAGCGAGCGGCAGAAAACTTCGCGTGTACAGGCGTAGGCGTATCGTCGTCGATCAGTGCTTCCTTATGATCGCTCGATTTTGAAGCCGCATGCCCGCCGGCAATCCACTCGGGTTGCATTTTTCCGACAATCCAACCGGCAATCGCCGCGCCGAATACCACCCACGGAAACGCAATTTTCAGCACGGCAACTGCGGCGAACGCACTCGTTGCAATGACCCACCATGCCCAGTGATTCAACGACTTGCTTGCGATGCGATACACAGCAAACGCAACAATTGCAACGACCGCCGGTTTGATCCCCCAGAGCAGCGCCTGCATCGGCGTTGTACTGCCGAACGTGACATACGCCCCCGCGAGCGCCATCATCAAGATCGCGCCGGGCAACACAAAC
Organism: Betaproteobacteria bacterium; assembly: GCA_013298045.1. GTDB lineage: Bacteria > Pseudomonadota > Gammaproteobacteria > Burkholderiales > Casimicrobiaceae > Casimicrobium. Next base: position 15,103 of record JAAFJI010000056.1, on the reverse strand, counting down.
AAACCGCCCGCGATGAAACCGCCGATTTTCTTGTGCATGAGCCAGCCGATGTAGGTCGCGAGTTGCTGCGCCTCGGGACCCGGCAAGAGCATGCAATAGTTGAGCGCGTGCAGAAACCGCTTCTCGGAAATCCAGCGACGACGCTCGACCAGTTCTTGGCGCATGATCGCGATTTGTCCTGCGGGACCGCCGAAGGAAATCAATCCAAGCTTAAACCAGAACTTCGTTGCTTCGCCCAATTTAATATGGCGTTGGTTCGATTTGTCTATATTTTCGACAGCGTTTGAAATTTTGCTCATCGCCTAATATCCTAGGACGACCAGCTATGGCGTTCGATATTGCCGCGCTCGACCTGAAGCGCCCATTCATAGAGCGCATCATAGACGGGCATCATGGCCTCCAGCATCGCATGATCGTCGTCGATCAAGCGTGAGAAACCGAGCGAGACTGCGAGCAACCCTGCCGACTCGGGGGCGAGACGCATCGCATCGGTATCCGCGCCGCGCACGATGTTGGCAACGATTTCAAGCGCGGTTGGTTTCGCGGCAAATTTGTCGCTGACCAGGTTACCGGCGGCGCGCCCGAATGTTGCGATTGCTTGTTGCGCGACGCTCGCGGTTGCATCTGTCGTAGGTTGCGTCGGAGCGAGCTCGAACGCGTACAAAAAACTATCGAACGAACAGGCTGCGCCGTTGTGTTCTAAAGGCGCGCCCGGAATGTCGTAAGCGACGGCATTGTTCGCCTTCGCGAACGCAAACACTTCATTCGTTGGCACATAGAAAAACTCGGCACGCGGATCGATGAAGCGGCGAATAAGCCAGGGGCATGCGATGCGATCGATCTTCGGTCGCGATCGCGTGACCCAGCGCGACACCCGCTCGCCATCGACGCCGAGATCAGGGCGTTTCTTCACGGCAACGAAACCCGCCGCTTGCCAATCGCGCATGCCACCTTCGAGAAAAGCCGAATCAATATTTTGTTGCGCGAGCAGCGCGGCACCGTTGATGCCGACCTCGGCGCCTTTCACGCAATACGCCACAGCGCGTTTAGTACTTGCAAGTTCGCTCGGCATCGGCGCGCCCGCGTTGTAGTCCCAACGAATGGAGCCCGGCAAAAAGTAATCGCTCTCGGCGAAGGCTTCAGCTTTGCGAACGTCGACGAGCAAAGGCGCAGCGCGTGAGCCGACAGTCGGAGAAAGCTTGGAGGGGGAAATAGATTTGGAAACGGTGTCCATGAAAAATCTTTCGAATGAAAGTTTTGCAGATTGGACGGGACACCGTCAGGACGAATCGGGAATAACCGAAACGCCGATGGGTTCTGCGATCAACCCACCTGCACATCATACACGAGCTTTTTGTTGGCGCGACTATTTTGCGTTTGCAGGAACCGGCGTCACGCTTTTCACTCCAAAAACAATCCCCACCGTCGCCAAAACCAGCCCCAGGATCAGGTTCCAGTGCAGCGGTTCGCCAAGAAACATGACCGCACCGAAGGCCGACATCGGCGGCACGACCGAGGTAATCATCGTCGAGCGCACCGGGCCGAATGTCTCCACCATCTTCACAAAAGTGATGCCCGAAATGACGACAGAGAGAATACCTTGCAAGAAGCCTTGCAAGAGGATTTCGCTCCAAGGTGCTGCGAAGAGTTGGGTGTGAATGGTGTGCGTAAATGCGAGCACGCCATACACGGGCACATAGGTTACAAATGCAAACACCGACACAGCGATCGTCGCCTCAATCGCACCCAGTTGATATTTACGCGCGAGCATTGTGTACGTGCCCCAACAAAAACTCGCTGCGAGAAACAGCAAATCACCTTTCCACGTGTCGCCGGTGCCGAAGCTTTTCGCCACGCTTGTCCCTCCGACCAAAATGGCAGCAAGCGCGATCAATGCCAGTCCGACCGCGCGACGTGGCGTAATTGGTGTGCCCAAGAATAGAAAAGCAAGCATCGCGGTCCACAGCGGCAACATCCCCGGCATCAACACTGATGCATGCGACGCAGGCGCGAAGAAAAACCCGCTGTACGCAAAACACGAATAGCCGATGCCCGCAAATAAGCCGATTACTGCCGACGTTTTGAAATCGAGCGGTGAAACACCGAGCCACGAGGTCGCCTTCGGATTCTCTATTCGTACTTTCCGCACCAGATAAATACCCCACGGAATCAACACGATCGCAGCTGCAATGAAACGCACAAAGCCAATGTCGAACGGCGTTAAGGTCTTATGCGCCATCACGCGCGCTACGATGATGAACGAAACCCAAATGCCAACGGTGACGATTGCGGCTGCGACGCCGATCGTTTGTTTTGAAAGAGCCATGGGTTGATTATCGATGTTGTGCACGTCACACTAGATTGAGCGATTTGCAGACTGCTCTGCGTTTAGGTCACGCTGACCGTGGGCGCGCATCCGTGCGCGCGACTTCGTGCGCAATGCGCGCCCAATTCCCCGCCTACAATCGTTTCGTGAAACAAATCTCCACCGGCGCGTGGCTCGCTATCCTCGCGCAATTTGGGTTCGGCGCAAAAGCGATCTTTATCAAACTCGCATACGCAGCGCATCCCGAGCTCGATGCTGTGACCCTGCTCGCGTTGCGCATGATTTTTTCGTTGCCGTTTTTCTTGCTGATGGTGTGGTGGGCGCGGCGGCGAAACGGTGAGACACAGATTGTGCCGCTGACCAGCCACGACTGGTGGCTGGTTGTCTTCCTCGCGCTGATCGGCTATTACCTGTCGAGTTTTCTCGATTTCTGGGGCCTGCAATACATCAGCGCGGCGCTTGAGCGATTAATACTCTTTACGAATCCGAGCTTCGTTGTGTTGCTGTCCGCGATGTTTCTCGCGGTGAAAATCACCAAGCGCGTAGGGCTCGCGCTACTCGTGAGCTATGTTGGCCTGGTGCTCGCGTACTGGCACGATTTGCGAGTCACGGACGACACCGGTGCACTGGTGAAGGGCACGCTGCTCGTGCTTGGTGCGGCGCTGACCTACGCGATCTATTTGCTGCTCGGCGGACAACTCACCAAACGCATCGGTTCGACCCGCTTCACGGCGTACATGATGCTGATCGCAACAGTGTTCGTGCTCGCCCAGTTCGTCGCGATGCGGCCGATCTCGGCACTCGATTTGCCGATAACGGTGTATGGCTATTGTGTCGGGCTTGCGGTGTTTTCGACCGCCGCACCGGTGTGGATGATGGCGGAGGCGTTGAAGCGTTTGGGGGCGAACGATGCTTCGATGATCGGATCGGTCGGGCCGATCGTGACGATCGGGCTGGGCGTTGTTTTCCTCGGGGAAAGCGTATCGCTGCTGCAATTGATCGGCGCAGCGCTCGTACTGCTCGGTATTTCTTTAATTACGAAAAAGTAGCGATATCTTCAAGCTTTGAAGCCCTATTGAATAAGACTATAAGAACATATAAATGCTTTTTCGATAGATTCTGTAATGTTCGCATTTATTAGATTAAATAGGGCATTATGACTTAATGTTAACCTTTGGTGAAAACACCACTGCGCTTGGAATCCTTCTTGCTGCAGAATGATGCATCGGGTATTTCGACCACGTAGAAAACAACAGGAGATCACCATGATTCGACGTTCATTATTGGGCGCAGCGGTCGCAGTGTGCGCAGCTGTTCTCGTATTGCCAGCGTTCGCGCAAAGCAAAATCAAAGTCGCCGCTATTTACACCGTGCCGGTTGAACAGCAATGGGTGTCGCGCATCCACAAAGCCTTGAACGCTGCGAAAGATCGCGGCGAGATCGAATACGTGTTCAGCGAGAAAGTTGCGAACGCGGATTACGAGCGCGTGATGCGCGAGTACGCGGAAAAAGGCAATACCTTCATCGTCGGCGAATCGTTTGCCGTCGAAGCGGCTGCCCGCAAGGTCGCAAAGCAGTATCCAAAAGTTTCCTTCCTGATGGGCTCAAGCGGCAAACCGCAAGCGCCGAACTTCAGCGTGTTCGACAACTACATTCAAGAGCCTGCGTATCTCTCCGGCATGATCGCTGGCGGCATGACCAAATCGAACAAGATCGGCATGGTCGGCGGCTACCCGATCCCTGAGGTGAATCGCTTGATGCATGCCTTCATGGCGGGCGCGAAAGAAACCAATCCGAAGGTTGAGTTCTACGTCACCTTCATCGGCTCCTGGTTCGATCCGCCGAAAGCCAAAGAAGCCGCACTCGCGCAGATCGCGAAAGGTGCGGATGTGATGTACGCGGAGCGCTTCGGTGTGTCAGACGCGGCAAAAGAAAAAGGCATTCTCGCGATCGGTAACGTGATTAATACGCAAAAGGATTATCCGGACACTGTCGTGGCATCAGCGCTCTGGAATATGGAGCCGACGATCGACACTGCGCTCAAAGCCGTGAAGGCGGGCAGCTTCAAAGCAGAAGACTATGGTCACTATTCGATGATGAAGCACAAGGGCTCGGAGCTCGCACCGCTCGGCACCTTCGATGCGAAAGTACCTACTGACATCAAGAAAAAAGTCGCGGACAAGCAAGCGGCAATTCTCGGCGGCAAGTTCACTGTGAAAGTGAACGACACGGAGCCTAAATCGACGGCGAAGTAAGCCCCAAATTAGTAGATATGTTGTAGGAGCGGCTTGCCGCGATCGGCCTCCAATAGCACGCCGGTCGCGGTAAACCGCTCCTACAGTTTTTTCGAATTAGTAATCACTTCACTTTGACCGTTCTCTCAATCAACAACATCAGCAAACGTTTCGACGATCTGATCGCGAACGACGATGTATCGTTGACGCTTGCAAAAGGCGAAGTCCTCGCACTCCTCGGCGAAAACGGCGCTGGCAAGAGCACTCTGATGAACATTCTGTTCGGGCATTACGTCGCGGACAGTGGGTCTATCAGCGTGTTTGGCGAAACCTTACCGCCGGGCGATACGCGCGCTGCTATTGCGCGCGGCGTCGGCATGGTGCATCAGCATTTCACGCTCGCCGACAACCTCTCGGTGATCGACAACGTGATGCTTGGCACCGAGTCAATACTGCGTCCATTTGCGTCGCGCGCTGCTGCCGCGGAACGATTGCAAGCGCTGGCAGAACGATTCGGATTGCAGATTGATCAAAACGCACTCGTGCGCTTTTTGTCGGTTGGCGAAAAACAGCGCGTCGAGATTTTGAAGGCGCTTTATCGCGGCGCGAAGATTTTGATTCTCGACGAACCGACCTCGGTGCTCACGCCACAGGAAGTTGCGCAACTCTTCGCTACGCTCAAACAGCTCGTGGCTGAGGGTTTATCGATCGTTTTCATCTCGCACAAACTCGACGAGGTGCTCGCGATTGCGCACCGTATCGCGGTGCTGCGCGCCGGAAAACTTGTTTTCGAAGGTGGCACTAAAGACGCGACGAAGGCAGCACTCGCACGCGCAATGATTGGACGGGACGTCGAGGCTCTGCCCTCGGTCGTCACGTCGGTTCAACCGGAGCGCATCGATCAGCCGGTACTCGCGCTTGAGTCGGTATCGGCGCATGCCGACGACGCGCGGCTAAAGCTAGATGGTGTGTCGCTCGATGTACGCGTTGGCGAAATCGTTGCAATTGCGGGCGTTTCCGGTAACGGGCAGTCGCTGTTGGCCGACGTTGTTTTCGGCGTCGCGCATGTTGAGCAAGGTCGCGTTTTGCTTCGCGGCAAAGCGCTGCCACTGCGCGCTCGCGCGATGATCGTGCACGGAGTCGCGCGTATTCCAGAGGATCGTCAGCACGTTGGCAGCGTCTCCGATTTGAGCGTTTGGGAAAACGCCATATTGCCTCGCGTGAACGATGCGCGATTTTCAGAATGGGGCGTGATCAATTCGCGGGCTTCGCGCGCACATGCGAGCGCGCTGGTGAAGTCGTTCGACGTGCGACTCGCGAGCATTGAGCAGCCGATCCGCGCACTCTCGGGTGGAAACATTCAAAAACTCATTCTCGGTCGCGAGTTATCCGAAGCGCCCACGTTGATTATCGCCGCGCAGCCTACTTGGGGGCTCGACGTCGGCGCCGTGTCGTTCATTCATTCTCAACTACGCAACGCGACCGCGCGTGGCACGGCCGTACTCTTGATTTCGGAAGATTTGGACGAAGTATTCGCGCTCGCCGACCGGATAGCGGTGATGTCGAAAGGTCGCTTGAGCCAAGCACGCGCGGCGAGCGAATGGACAATGGAATCGATTGGACTCGCGATGGCTGGCGAAGTCGATGCGCGATCGCGAGAACACCGTGCGGCTTGAAGCAAGATCATCAATTTCGACGATCGCCCCGTTAATTGCTGGACTTACGGCAATTTTCTTCACTCTTGCTGTATGTGGTCTTCTTGTGCTCTGGGCCAAGGCGGATGTGGCATCCGCCTACGTAGCTATTTATGAAGGTGCGCTAGGCTCCCGGTTCGCAATCACAGAGACGTTTACGCGCGCCACACCGCTGATGCTGACCGGACTCGCCGCAGCCGTTGCGTTTCGCGCGCGGCTCTACAACATTGGCGCCGAAGGTCAGCTCTACATGGGCGCGATCGCCGCTGTCGCCGCGAGTGTTGTCATGACGAACGACGCAGGCGAGCTTGCTCTGCCGACGTCGCTCGCGTTTCTATTGATGATTGCCGCCGGTGCGCTTGCTGGCGCAGCACTGCTCATCGTGCCAACACTGCTCAAAACTAAATTCAAAGTCGATGAAGTGGTGACAACCTTGTTGCTCAACTTCATCGCGCTGCTCTTCGTGTCACTCTTACTTGACGGGCCACTCAAAGATCCCTCGGCGATGGGCTGGCCGCAATCGCCGACGCTGCTATCTGATCTGGAGTTTTCGAAACTCGTCGAGCGTGGACGAGTGCACACCGGGCTTTTGTTTGCGATCGGGCTCGCACTTGTTCTCTCATTTGTCATTCGCTACACGAGTTTTGGACTGGCGATGCGTGCGGTTGGCGCGAACGACCGTGCTGCCGCATTCGCCGGTATCGGTGTCAACGCCACGCTCATCAAAGTCGCGTTCATCTCGGGTGCGTTGGCGGGACTTGCAGGCGTCGGCGAAGTCGCAGGGCGCGCCGGTTACGTCACGCTCGATATGTCGCCGGGCTATGGCTACAGTGGCATCGTGATCGCCATGCTCGCGGGCTTGAGCCCGATCGGCGTCATCCTCGCTGCGCTTTTCGTCGGCGGCACCATCGTCGGCGCGGATGCGATGAGTCGCAGTGTAAATGTGCCCACTTACATCGCAGACGTGATAGTGGCGACGGCGTTAATCGCGGTGTTGGTTGCGTCGCTACTGACGAGGTACCGAATTGTGTGGCGAGCCAAAACGGCGGCGAAGCGATGAACGAATTACTGTCGCTTCTCGTCGATTCCTCATTCTGGGTCGCCGTGCTTCGCATTGCGACACCGCTCATTTTCGGAACCCTTGGTGTGCTACTTTGCGAACGCGCGGGCGTGCTGAACCTCGGTATCGAAGGCATCATGGTCGCCGGTGCGTTCATCGGATGGCTCACCGTTCACAGCGGCGCAGGCCTATGGGGCGGCGTACTCGCTGCGGCGTTCGTCGGTGGCTTGTTGGGGGCGCTGCACGCACTGCTCGTGGTGCGTCTGCCGCTATCGCAGCATGTCGCTGGGCTCGGCATCACGCTGTTCGCAACCAGCCTTTCGTATTTTGCGTATCGCGTGTTGTTTCCAAAAGTCGATTCGCCGCCAAAGATCGAAGCGTTCTCCGAAATGAGTTGGCTGCCGATTCCAGTACTCGCGGAACAGACGCCACTGACATTGCTCGCCGTACTGCTTGTGCCCGCAATTTGGTATGTGCTCTACCGAACGCCGCTCGGGCTCGCGCTGCGTGCCGTCGGTGAATCGCCGCACGCAGTCGAAGCACAGGGCATCGATGTTGTTCGTTTGCGCAGCGGTCCCGTGATCGCGGGCTCGGCCCTCATGGGCGTTGCTGGATCGTTCCTCACACTCGCCGCATTCAACTCGTTTTTCTTCAATATGGTCAACGGTCGCGGCTGGATTTGTGTCGCACTTGTCGTGTTCGCGAGCTGGCGCCCTGGCAAAGCGCTGATCGGTGCATTGCTGTTCGCATTTTTCGACGCCGCCCAGCTTCGCCTACAACAAGCGGGCGGCGGCCTTTTGCCGTATCAGCTCTATTTGATGTTGCCCTACGTGCTCTCGATCGTCGCGCTGGTGCTCGTTGCGCGAAAAGCGGCGTATCCGCAGGCGCTGATGAAGCCGTATGTCAAGGGCACACGGTAGGATAGCTCGCGATAAACTGTGGCATAGATGACCACGTTACTGAATCTTCTCGCTGGAATCGCTCTGCTGGTGTGGGGCACGTACCTCGTTCGTTCTAGTGTGCTGCGTGTATACGGAGCGCAGCTTCGCCGATTTCTCACCGAGAGCGCGGGCAATCGATTCATCGCCCTTTTCTGTGGCCTCGCGGTAACCAGCGTGTTGCAAAGCTCTACCGCGACCGCGCTATTGACCACTTCGTTTAGCGGAAGCGGCTTTATCGCGACCCACGCGGCGCTTGCAATCATGTTGGGGGCGGATGTCGGCACCGCGCTTGCGGCGTTGTTTCTGTCACGCGATTTGAGTTGGGTTTCGTCGCTACTGATTTTCTTGGGTGTCGTCGTATTTCTCTCGCGCCAACGGATGCAAGCGGAGCACGTTGGTCGCGCGATGATCGGCCTGGGTTTGATGATGCTCGCACTCAAACTTGTCGTCGCCGCGACCAAGCCTCTCACCGAAAATGCGGGTGCTCAGGCGGTTTTTGGCTCACTATCGGGCGATCCTCTGCTTGATGTGGTGTTTGCCGCAGTTTTCGCGGTAATCGCCTATTCAAGTCTTGCGGTTGTCTTGCTCACTGCCGCGCTCGTGACCTCTCAAGTGATCGGTCTCGACACCGCGTTGCCGCTCGTGCTCGGCGCAAACATTGGCAGCGGCTTACTCGCGGTATTGATGACCTTAAAAGCGAAGCCAGAGGTGCGTCGCGTGCCGCTCGGCAATTTGCTGTTCAAACTGCTCGGTGTCGCACTTGTGTTGCCATTCATCAATCCGGTGATTGCTTGGATCACAAATCACGGTTGGTCGCCTGCGCTTACCGTCGTGCTCTTTCATTTCGCATTCAACGTCTCCCTTGCGCTCATCGGGATTACATTTGTTAAACCTGTGGCGGGGCTCACGACGTCGCTTCTTCCGAGCCGCGCCAATGCAGTCGACAGTTCCAGCACGCCACGCTATCTCGATTTACAAACGCTCACCACACCTTCGCTTGCGCTTGCCAATGCTTCGCGCGAAGCGCTACGCGTAGGCGACTACGTCAGCGAGATGCTCGGCGCGCTCGGTCGTCTCATTCGTGATAAAGACCGCAGCGCTGCCGAATACGTGCGCCAACTCGACGACACGATCGATTCGCTGTACAAGGCAATCAAACTCTATCTCACCCAAGTGAGTCGCTCGCCAATGACAGAGGCTGAAAGCCGCCGCTGGACCGACATCATTTCGTTCACCATTAATCTTGAACAAGTGGGCGACATCATCGAGAAAAGCGCGAACGATGTGGTTGGAAAAAACCTCGACCGGCAGCGGCATTTCTCACCAGCGGGACTCGCAGAGCTCATGGATTTGCACGAGCGTTTGCATACCAATCTCGCGCTCGCGATGAATGTGTTCCTCAACAACGACGTGCATGACGCACAGCGGCTGGTTGAAGAAAAAGTGAAGTTTCGCGAACTTGAAATGCAAAACTACGAAAAACACCTCTCACGATTGGCCGATCAAACGGTACAGAGTCTTGAAACCAGTTCGCTGCATCTCGACCTTATGCGCGATTTGAAGCGCATTAATTCCCACTTCTGCTCGGTTGCGTATCCGATTCTCGAATCGGCAGGCGTGCTCTCCGAAAGCCGTATTCGCAAAGTCGCGCATGATCGCGACGTGACAATTGCGGAGGCCGCGCGATGATCGATTTGCTCGTTAAACATGCAGCACTGGTCGATGGACGCGACGATATGTCGATCATCGTAAACGGAGATCGCATCACCGATGTGTTGCCAGGTTTCGATGCGCCGGCAGCGAAGACGATTGATGCGAATGGGATGCTCGTTTCACCGCCATTTGTCGACGCACACTTTCACATGGATGCGACGCTCTCGTATGGTCTGCCGCGCGTGAATCAAAGCGGCACGTTACTCGAAGGGATCGCGCTTTGGGGCGAGTTGAAACCGCAGCTCACTTTTGATGCGCTCGTCGAGCGCGCGCTCGCGTATTGCGATTGGGCGGTCGCGAAGGGCTTACTTGCAGTTCGAACTCATGTGGACATTTGTGACGAACGCTTGCTCGCGGTCGAGGCTTTGCTTCACGTGCAGAAGCGCGTGAAGCCGTATCTGGATTTACAACTTGTCACGTTTCCGCAGGATGGAATATTGCGTTGGAAAGACTCTAAAGGTAATGCGACAGCAATTAATTTATTACGAAAAGCTTTAGAACTCGGGGCAGAAGTCGTTGGAGGCATTCCCCATTTCGAACGTACGATGAGCGAGGGTGCGAAGAGTGTGAAGCTGCTCTGCGAGGAAGCAGCGAAGCGCGGCTTGCGCGTTGACATGCATTGCGACGAGACGGACGATCCGATGTCGCGTCATATTGAGACGCTCGCTTACGAAACTCAGCGCCTCGGATTGCAAGGTCGGGTGAACGGTTCGCATCTGACGTCGATGCATTCGATGGACAACTATTACGTGAGCAAGCTGATTGCGCTGATGCGCGAGGCTGGCGTGAGTGCGGTTGCGAATCCGCTCATCAACATCACGATTCAAGGGCGTCACGATACGTACCCGAAGCGTCGCGGCATGACGCGTGTGCCGGAGTTGATGGCGGCGGGAATCGATGTTGCTTTCGGACACGATTGCGTGATGGATCCGTGGTATTCACTCGGCTCGGGCGACATGTTGGAAGTGGCGCATATGGGTTTGCACGTCGCGCAGATGACCGGGCAAGATGCGATGCGGCAGTGTTTCGACGCTGTGACGAAAACGCCCGCGAAAATTTTGGGGCTCGAAGGTTATGGCGTCGAAAAAGACTGCTACGCGGATTTCGTGCTCTTGCAAGCGCGCGATCCGATCGAAGCGATTCGTACGCGCGCAACGCGCCTGGCGGTCGTGCGTCGCGGCAAAGTGATTGCAGAAACTGCGCCGAACACGGCGACACTCATGCTACCGAATCGTCCAGGCACGACCGATTTTTTGCTTAAGCGATAACGCCAATGAAAACCGATCCACGTTTCCCAAATCTCTCGATCGTCGATCACCCGCTCGTGCAGCACAAGCTTTCGCACATGCGCGATGTGGAAACTTCGACCCGCACATTCCGACAATTGCTTCGTGAGTTAACGCTTTTGATGGGCTACGAAATCACGCGCGATCTACCGCTCACGACCGAGCGCATCAACACGCCGCTCATAGCGATGGATGCACCGGTCATCGCGGGCAAGAAGATCGCGGTAGTGCCGGTGTTGCGTGCGGGTCTCGGCATGGCCGATGGACTGATGGAATTGATTCCGAGCGCGCGACAAGGTCACATCGGCGTATATCGCGGCGAAGATCAGAAACCGGTCGAATACTACGTCCGCTTGCCTGAAATTGACGGTCGTGTTTTCATCGTATGCGACCCGATGCTCGCCACGGGTAACTCCGCCGTGCATGCGATCGACGTGCTCAAAAAGCGTGGCGTAGGCGGCGCGCAGATTCGTTTCCTGTCGCTCGTCGCGGCACCCGAGGGCGTGAAGGTCGTGCTCGACGCACACTCCGATGTACGCGTCTTTACCGCGTCGCTCGATTCGCATTTGAACGAGCACGCCTACATCGTGCCAGGTCTCGGAGATGCGGGCGACCGCATTTTCGGCACGAAGCATTGAGCCCAAGCAGCGTGCCCGGGCGCTCTACCCAATTCGCTTCAATCCGTCTCTGAACCGCGCAGCGTTGTGGCAGTAGTGTTGCGCGCTCGCTTGTAGACCCGCCTGCTGCTCGGGTGTCAACGCTTTCGTCGCCTTCGCGGGCGAACCGATAATCATTGAACCATCGGCGAATTCTTTGCCTTCGGTCACGAGCGCACTCGCGCCGACGAGGCAATGCTTCCCGATCTTCGCCGCGTTCAACACGATCGCGCCGATGCCGATCAAGGAATGATCGCCAATCGTGCAGCCATGCAGCATCACGAGATGCCCAACCGTCACGCCTTCGCCAATTACTAGCGGAAGCCCTTCATCGCTGTGCAACACGCTGTTGTCTTGCACATTCGAATTCTTCCCAATGATGATTGGCGTTTCAAGGTCGCCGCGAATCACGACGCCGGGCCACACGCTCGCGCCGTCGGCGATATGAACGTTGCCGATCACGGTAGCCGAATCAGCGATCCAGGCCGTCGAAGCGATCGTGGGGCGGACGTTGTTTAGTTCGTAGAGAGCCATTTTTTCCTAGGATTTACCTTTCGGCTTCGCGCCAATAGTCTTTACCATTTCCTCGACCGCCATAGTTTCAATCGCGTTTGGACGCTTTCTTGTGGCGATCATTTGCTCGATGCATTTTGCGATAACGAGACGTTTATAAACATCGCCTTTAGCGATTGTCTTGAGTGCGCGTCGGTAGTCAATGATTGTGGGTAGCTTTACTGAGTCAACGAATCTTGTTGCGTAATCGTCGTCGATTCTCTCGTCGCGTGAAATCGCTCGAAGTGCTGCAGCAACCACTGCCTTCTTCTTTGCAGAGAAAACTCCGTTTGCGCGAGCGACAAAATGCAAAGCAAGTGCAATCGCTTTCTCTTTCTCAATCATTTGTCGTACAGTGGCTTCCACTGATTCAGCGTGTTTCTTGTAGAGCCATTCCCACACGTCATCAATGACCTCTCCAGAGACGCAATCTACAGCCCCTTCGATTCGCTCGTTGCGAAAACTACGGTTTGCGCGTCGAAGATGACAGTAGGCCGATACCATTTTCTCGGAAGGTGTTCCGATGTACTGGGTGGTGATTCGGCGGCTTGTAAATTGATCTTCAATGTCTGTGTACTCGATCTCCAATGTTGCTTCGACAGGCAAGCGATATTCGTTGGCTGGGAACCACGGATCCCACGCGTCCTTCGAAAATTCTGGTTCTACCGGTGACTCTCGGACGTCGTTGATACGGTCATAAATTCTCAAGCGAGCGGGTGAATCAAACCGACCGACTTGGAGCGCATCGGGTTTGCTAGCCGAATTCGATGCTGCGCGGATTTCGGCAGCGGCGTCAGAGCTAGGAACGCGATAAAGCGAGCGAAATTGCTTTTCGTATTCAACCGACGAAGGCTCAATCACATCGTTTGGGGGGTCATTTGTGCGCCTACTACCGTCATTACAAAAAAAATGTCGATAAAACGAAGCGAACAGCGCAGCGTAAAAGTAGATGAGAAATGCGCTTGTGACTGTAAGCGCAATAAATTCCAATCTAGAACCCTCGTTAAGCCAACCAACGCTTCCGCCGCCGGTAGCTCTTCACGTCACGAAACGACTTACGCTCGCCCGAAGACACACCTAGATAAAACTCTTTCACATCTTCATTTGACGCAAGATCATTCGCCGCACCGTCCATCACCACGCGACCGTTTTCAAGGATGTAGCCGTAGTCGGCGTACTTGAGCGCGACATTCGTGTTCTGCTCGGCGAGCAGAAAACTCACACCTTCTTTGCTATTCAGATCTTTAACAATTTCGAAAATCTCGGCGACGATTTGTGGTGCGAGTCCCATGCTCGGCTCATCAAGCAGAATCATTGAAGGTTTCGCCATCAAAGCACGTCCGACGGCGGTCATCTGTTGTTCGCCGCCGGAGGTGTACCCGGACTGCGAGGTTCGCCTCGTCTTCAGTCGCGGGAAGTAGTGATACACCTTCTCCAAATCGTTTTTGAGTTCGGCGCGCGAGACGCGGCGAGTGTATGCGCCCGTGAGCAAGTTTTCCTCAACGGTTAAATGGCCGAAGCAATGACGACCTTCCATCACTTGAACGACGCCGAGCTTCACGAGATCGTTGGTCGTTAGTTTGTCGGTACGTTTGCCATCGAATTCAATGGAGCCTTTGGTGACTTCGCCACGCTCGGTGCGCAGCAGGCTCGAAATCGCTTTGAGCGTTGTGCTCTTGCCCGCGCCGTTCGCGCCAAGCAGCGCAACGATCTTGCCTTTCGGCACTTCGAGCGAAACGCCCTTGAGCACGAGGATCACGTGGTCATAGATGACTTCTATGTTGTTGATGCCTAAGTAAGCAGCCATTTCGATTTGCTTCTGAGTTGGAGGGAAGGCGGTCTCTGTTTCTTCAATCGACCGCCCTCACCCCAACCCTCTCCCACATCGCGGGAGAGGGAGTCATCCGCTAGCCTGGCAAACAGGCTGGCGTGATTTTTTTCTCGGCAGCGTACTTGGCTGACGATTCAGCCACCATCTTCTGAATCATCGCGCGATCGCCCATGACCCAGTTTGGCGTGACTGCTTTCCATGCTTTGCCGTCCCACACTTGCACCTTCACAGCGCCGGAGCCTTCATGATCCTGGCAGCTCGTTTTGATCGTTGGGAACATGTTGAGCGCGCCCAATTCGCGTTGACGTTTCTCATCAACATTCAAATTCTCGAGCCCCCAACGAATTTGCTCGCCGGTCATCACTTTGCCCTTGCCGTATTTGTTCTGCGCATTGCGAATGCCTTCGATCCAGAGCATTGCCGCCGTTACGCCGCGCATGTGATACACCGAACCGATGCGATCTTTGTCAGACAAATTACCTTTACCAGCGCCGTAGACTTTCTTGCGAATCTCGTCGATCACCGGATAGTTGCCCGGCGTGTTAAACGTCATCGTGGTGTAGCCTTTTGCTGCATCGCCCGCTGGAATGGTATCTTCCTCGGAGCCTGCCCACCACACGCCTAGCATTTTTTCACGCGGGAAGCCCACACGTGCTGCGGTTTTGATCGCCACAGCGTTCATCACGCCCCATCCCCAGAGGATCACGTGATCGGGGTTGGCTTGACGAATCTGCAACCACTGCGCGTTTTGGTCTGTCCCCGGATGCGGAACGGGAATCTTGATGAGCTGGAAGCCGAGCTGTTTCTCGT
>JAAFJI010000055.1 GCA_013298045.1 Betaproteobacteria bacterium | reverse complement strand
GCCGAGCAAGCGCAGCGATTTCAAATCGTATTTCGATGGCGCGAAATCCGGTGCGACTTCTGCGGCCTTGATAAGCGAGCGAATCGCAGTTGGCGCGGTGTAGAAAATCGTGCAATCGTGTTTCTGAATCATTTCCCAGAAACGACCCGCATTCGGAAAGGTCGGCACGCCTTCGAAAATGATTTGCGTGGCACCGGTTGCGAGCGGGCCGTAAGCAACGTACGTATGCCCTGTGACCCAACCCACATCGGCCGTACACCAAAACACGTCGCTCGGCTTGATGTCGAACGTCCACTTCATCGTGAGCATCGCGTGCAGCATGTAGCCGCCGGTCGAATGCTGAACGCCCTTGGGTTTACCGGTTGAGCCCGAGGTGTAGAGCACGAAAAGCGGATGCTCTGCGTCGACCATCACGGCAGGGCAATCATCGGACTGCCCACCCTCGACCTTCGCCCATTCGATGTCTTTTGCGCCCCATGCGACGTTGCCGCCGGTTCGCTTGTAGACAACCGTGTGACGCACTGCTTCGCAGCCGCCCATGCCGTACGCCTCATCGACGGCAGGCTTCAAAGGCAGCGCTTTACCGCCGCGCATTTGCTCATCAGCTGCGATCACGAGCGTTGCGCCAACGTCCACGATCCGCTCTTGCAAGCTCTTCGCCGAGAAACCGCCGAACACCACCGAGTGCGTCACACCAATCCGCGCGCAGGCCTGCATGGCGATCACCGCTTCGATCGACATCGGCATGTAGATGATCGAGCGATCGCCTTTTTTGTAGCCGAGCGATTTCAAACCATTGGCAAATCGCGAGACGCGTTGGTGTAATTCGCGATACGTGATCGTCGTCGATTTGCCGCCGTCGGTTTCGAAAATAATCGCGACTTTATCGGCGGTTGGCGTGTTGAGATGTCGATCTAAACACTGATACGAGGCGTTCAATTCGCCATCTTCAAACCATTTAAAGAACGGTGCATTCGAATCGTTGAGCGACCTCGTAAAAGGCTTTGCCCAGATGAGATTTTCGCGAGCAAGATCGGCCCAGAAACCTGCGTGATCTTTCGCAGCTTTCGCCTTCATCGCCTCGACATCGGCAGGTTTCACGTTCGCTTGCGCCGTGAAACCTAGAGAGGGCGGAAACACTCGGTTTTCGACGAGCACCGATTCGATCGCGGACATAGTAATGGCTCCTTTTATTGAGGTCTACCACGCATTGTCGCGGCTCTGGCAGAGCCGGACAGCTGCGTTGCTTGTCTCGGAAAATATCACGGCAGGGGCGCATCTTTTTTAGCGAAAACGCCAAAAGCACACGGTGCAAATGCGTGAACCTTCAGCCTTAGGTTATCCGGACGTCTTGACGTGAGACTGACAGCTGCATTCTTTTTACAATTACCGATTTCGCCCAATTCATGTTTATGAGTAGGGCATATATTCATCACGTCAATATCGTAGTAAAAATAACAAATGCGTATATTTATTAGGGCGCTACGTGTGAAAGTTTATTTGCAAAAATCATGAGCTCTGCTGACCAGTGAGCGAAGAAGCCGTCAGAAGCCGATGCTAAACTCCCAGAGACAAAAATAGCGAGAGGTGCTGCGGGGGCAACACTGGGCGTAGGCGTGAGGTGATGCGGGCGATCCGCAGTCGCTTTTTTGCATATGCCGCCGCGATACGCCCTGTGCATCGAAAAGAACGATCTCTGAATGGAAAAACTTAACACTTCATCGGCCTCCGGTCGGCTGCGACCCCTGCCGTTCGCAATTTTTGCGAGCCGCTGGCTTCAGCTTCCGCTCTACCTCGGTCTCATCGTTGCACAGTGTGTGTACGTATTTCACTTCTGGGTGGAACTCGTCCATTTAGTGCAAGCGGTGTTTGGCGACCAGAACGCGCTGCGTATCCTTGTGGAGGCGATCGGCTACGACCTCAACGTCTACGACAAGCAAGGCGCTGTCATCGCGCAAAAAGCGCTTCAGTTGAACGAAACGATCATCATGCTCGTGGTGCTCGCGCTGATTGATGTCGTGATGATTTCTAACCTGCTCATCATGGTAATCGTCGGTGGCTACGAAACCTTCGTCTCGCGCATGAATCTGGAAAATCACCCGGATCAGCCGGAATGGCTCTCGCATGTGAACGCCTCAGTGCTGAAGGTAAAACTTGCTACGGCAATCATCGGCATTTCGTCGATCCACCTGCTCAAAACCTTCATCAACGCCAACAACTACAGCGAAAAAGTGCTTCTGTGGCAGACGCTAATCCACGTGGTGTTCCTGTTCTCGGCGATTGCCATCGCCTTGACTGATCGCCTGATGGCGCCGTCCGAACATGCCGCAAAAGTCAAAGACGGTCGCGCGAAAAACGATTAGGAATTCCGCCATGCCAACGACCATCAAAGCCGCAGACTTAACCGAGTCGGTCGCAGCCGCGCTGCAATTTATTAGCTACTACCACCCGCAGGATTACATCGAGCATCTCGCGCGCGCCTACGAGGCGGAAGCTTCGCCCGCTGCGAAAGATGCGATCGCGCAGATCCTCACCAATTCGAAAATGTGCGCGATGGGTCATCGCCCGATTTGCCAGGACACGGGCATCGTGAACGTGTTCTTGAAAATTGGCATGGACGTTCGCCTCGATGGATTCGCTGGAACGATCGAGGACGCGGTGAACGAAGGCGTGCGCCGCGCTTACATGAATATGGATAACAAGTTGCGCGCCTCGGTCGTCGCCGATCCGCTGTTCACACGGGTGAACACGAAGGACAACACGCCTGCGGTTGTCTCAATGCAAGTCGTGCCCGGAAACACCGTCGAAGTTGACGTTGCAGCGAAGGGCGGCGGCAGCGAAATGAAGTCCAACTTCGCGATGCTCAAAGCAAGCGATTCGCTCGTCGATTGGGTCTTGAAAACCGTGCCGACGATGGGCGCAGGTTGGTGTCCACCGGGCATGCTCGGCATCGGCGTTGGCGGCACGGCCGAGAAAGCGATGCAGATGGCCAAAGAAGTGTTGATGGAGCCAATCGACATGTACGATCTGCTCAAGCGCGGTCCGAAGGACAAACTCGAAGAATTACGTATCGAACTCTACGAGAAAGTGAATGCCCTAGGTATTGGTGCACAAGGTTTAGGCGGTCTGAGTACCGTGCTCGACGTGAAAATTGCGACCTTCCCGACGCATGCGGTTGGTAAAGCGGTCGCGATGATCCCCAATTGTGCGGCTACGCGTCACGCGCATTTCGTGCTAGATGGCTCGGGGTCTTCGTATTGCGAACCGCCTTCGCTCGACATCTGGCCCGATGTGCATTGGGCACCGGATTTAAAGCTTTCGAAGCGCGTTGATCTCAACACGCTCACGAAAGAAGAGGTCGCAAGCTGGAAACCGGGACAGACGCTCTTGCTCAACGGCAAAATGCTCACCGGTCGCGACGCGGCTCACAAACGCATCCAAGACATGTTGGAGAAGGGCGAGAAGCTTCCGGTCGATTTCACCAACCGCGTGATTTATTACGTTGGCCCGGTCGATCCGGTGCGCGACGAGGTGGTTGGCCCTGCGGGTCCAACGACCGCCACGCGCATGGACAAATTTACCGAGATGATGCTCGGGCAAACCGGACTCATTTCTATGATCGGCAAAGCCGAACGCGGCCCGACAGGAATTGAGGCGATCAAAAAACACAAAGCGGCGTATTTGATGGCCGTGGGCGGCGCGGCCTATCTCGTGTCGAAGGCCATCAAATCGCAACGCGTCGTTGCCTTCGCGGACTTGGGCATGGAGGCGATCTACGAATTCGAAGTGAAAGACATGCCGGTTACGGTCGCCGTCGATTCGAACGGCACCAGCGTGCATCAAACCGGACCGCGCGAATGGCAAGCGAGAATCGGCAAGATTGCCGTTACCGCGGTCTGAGCCCGCGCGAGAGCTCGTGAGCGCCGACGTATTCCTCATCTTGATTTGCGCCGTCGCAGCGCTCGGCGGCGGTTCGCTGGTTGCACTATTTACCTGGTGGCGCGCGCGACGACGCACCGAAACTTACGGCTCGCTCACCGAGGCGATTCGTGGTCTGGCCAAAGGCAATTTCAGCGGCGAAGTGGCCGCTTCGGACGGCGGCGAGCTCGGCGAGCTGGTGCGTGCCTACAACGAAACGGCGCATTTGCTCACGGAATCGCGCGAGCGCATGTCAAGCTACCAGCGCTCGCTCGAGGAGCGGGTACGCGAGCGTACACGCGACTTAAATACGGCCACGGCGCGCGCCGTGCAACTCGCCAATACCGATCCGCTTACGTCCCTGCCCAATCGCATTTTGCTCATGCGCAAACTTGAGGAATCGATCAAGCGCGCATCGACCGACACATCGCGGCTGGCCGTACTGTTCGTTGATCTCGATTTCTTCAAATCGTTTAACGACAGCCTCGGGCACGAAACCGGCGACGCTGTGCTGCGCACGGTGGCCGATCGACTCAAAACCGCAGTGCGCCCGGAAGACGTCGTCACTCGGTTCGGTGGCGATGAATTTGTCATCATCCTTTCGCGGTTGGATTTTCAGCGCGCCGAGGAGATCACCACACGCGTCTCGCATGACATCCTCAAAACCCTGATGCAACCGCTTGACGTTGCAGCGACGCGAATCAACATGCCAGCTTCAATCGGCGTGGCGATGTATCCGCACGACGGACGCACCCCAGCGGACCTGCTCAAAAACGCAGATGCCGCGATGTTTGCGGCGAAGCAGGCTGGCAGAAATCGAGTTGAGCGCTTTGCCGATACCAACACGCAGCCAGTGGCGATGCGCAACAAACTCGACGGCGATATCCGTCGTGGCATTGCGGCTGAAGAATTTTTCCTGGTGTTTCAGCCACAGGTGGACATCTCGACCGGCTCGCCGGTTGGTCTCGAAGCGCTGCTGCGCTGGCGTCACCCCACGCGCGGGGTGATCGGGCCGATGGATTTCATCTCGGCTGCGGAACAAAGCGGGCTCATTCATCAGCTCGGGCAGCGCGCGCTCGAGATGGCCTGCGAGCAATTCAAACTCTGGCAACAGCGCGACATCTATCCGCGTATTTCGGTCAACGTGTCGGCCAAGCAACTCGAAGATCCTTTCTGGCTCGACAGTGTTCGCGACACCATCGAACAGACCAAGATTCCTGCGCAGTTTCTCGATCTGGAAATCACCGAATCGATGCTCGTGAACAATCCTGATCGCGTGATCGAAACGCTCTCGGAGCTCAATCGGCTCGGCGTCACGCTCACGCTAGACGATTTTGGAACCGGCTATTCGAGCTTGAGCTATCTGACCCGGCTGCCGTTTCACACCATCAAGATCGACCGCAGCTTCATGCACGAGGTCGAAGTGGCGAGCCGCCGCAGCATCGTGCAGGCGATTGTCGCCGTCGCGCATAGCCTCGATTTGCGCGTGATTGCCGAGGGAATTGAGTCGCCGCTCCAGTTGCAGGTTCTGCGGGATCTGAAGGTCGAAGAGGGGCAGGGGTTTTATTTCTCAAAGCCGATCGAAGTGGGCGAGGTCGAGAACTGGTGGAATGGGCAGCTCTCGAGCGTCATCTCCACCATGAGTCGTTAGAGGTCGCTAGAGGTCGCTAGAGGTCGTTAAGACCCCTCTGTGCGCGGCTGCTGCGGCAGATCGGCTGCGGTATCGACGTCTCGCCAGATGCCAGCATCGGTCGTTTCAACAGATATCCGGTGCTTGCGTTCGCGCTCGATGACGCGACGCGCACCGCTGTCGCCGGTCAACGCTGCAAGCGCAGACCAGTGGGCACGACCGAAGGCAACCGGATGACCGGGACGAGCGCGTGCGGCTACAAGCGCTGGCTCGGCGTTGGGCGCGGGCTGAAAGATCGGTTGCGCAATTGTGTATTGGCTATTAATTGCATCGCCGATAAAAATGTCGCACAAGCGACTATATGTTGACTTATCAATCCATGGCATATCCGCCATAGAAACTAATAAAAACAAGGCATTAGGATACGTTGCCATTGCGTAGCGCGCGCCATCGGCAAGCGACGCGCCCATCCCCTGCGCGGCGTCGCGCGCAAGCACCGCTGTACCGCCGCGCGCGGTCGCGTGGGTCGCAAGCGCGCTTGCGAGACTGCGCACGACGACCACCGTGGCATCGCAATGTGCATGCATGGTGTCGAACGCGCGAATGCCGACAGCAACGCCGTCAATCGATTGATCGAGCTTCGCGCCCGCGTACGCTCCGCCAAAGCGCGTGCCCGCGCCGGCGGCGAGCAACACGCCGACGTGTCTAATTGAATTCGATTCACACATAGATATCGGGCAAGTAGTCTTCGAGCCCAGCCAAAACGCGACGAACGACCTCGCTAAGCTCGTGCTTAAAGCGCGCGCGACGGGTACAGTGCAAGGCGGCGGTGCGCGACGTGTACTGAACGTACACGAGCGCACCGCCAACGCAGCAATGTGCCGTCACGCGCGCTTTATGTTTTTGGCAGCGTCACGCCGACTTGCCCCTGATACTTCCCACCGCGATCTTTGTAAGACGTTCCGCAAATCTCGTCGCTTTCGAAAAAGAGCACCTGCGCACAACCTTCGCCCGCGTAAATCTTCGCGGGTAGCGGCGTGGTGTTCGAGAATTCGAGCGTCACGTAGCCTTCCCATTCCGGTTCGAATGGTGTCACGTTCACGATGATGCCGCAGCGTGCGTAGGTGCTTTTGCCGACGCAGATCGTGAGCACGCTCCTCGGAATGCGAAAGTATTCGACGGTGCGCGCGAGCGCGAACGAATTCGGCGGAATGATGCAGACGTCGCCTTTGAAATCTACGAAGGATTTTTCGTCGAAGGCTTTCGGATCGACGATCGTCGAATTGATATTGGTGAAAATCTTGAATTCGTTCGCGCAGCGAATGTCGTAGCCGTAGCTCGACGTGCCGTAAGAGACGATTTTGTGTCCATCGACATAGCGCACCTGGTCGGGCACAAACGGCTCGATCATTTTTTCTTGCTCCGCCATGCGGCGAATCCAGTGGTCGGATTTGATGGACATATTGTTTTTCGTAGATGAGTTTGTTGGTATTGTAGGAGCGGCTTGTCCGAACGATCCGGGGTAGGCGCGAGCTTGCTCGCGATTGTCTGCGTAAACTTCGGTGGCACGTACTGCGCAACGCGCAGTGGCGCGTGTTGCGCAATGCTTTTCGCGAGCAAGCTCGCTCCTACCAAAATCGAACAATCGACCGCAAATCGTGTCCGACATCCATCTCTCAATCGAACAAGCGCGTAAGCTGCAGCTCGCCGCAATGGGCTTGCTCGAAGCCCCGAGGCAAGACGCAACGAAACGCGACGTGCTCGCGGCGATTCGTGCCATGCATGTGCTGCAAATCGACACCATTTCGGTCGTCGCGCGCTCGCCGTATCTCGTGCTTTTCTCGCGATTGGGTCATTACGATCCGCGCTGGCTTGAAGAGCTGCTCGCTGAGGGAAAACTCTTTGAATACTGGTCGCACGCCGCATGTTTTCTGCCGATTGACGACTATCCGCTCTATCGCACGCAGCAACTTGCGCTCGAACGCTATGGCTTCAAACGTGCGCCGGAGCGACTCGATCATGACGCCGTTGGTCATCTGAATTTGCTCGACCGCGTTCGCGAAACCGGAGCGGTGCGCGCGACCGATTTCGAGCACGAAGGCGGTCGTAAAGGAAACGGCTGGTGGGATTGGAAGCCGGACAAACTGCGCCTGGAAACGCTCTACACCGCCGGGGAATTGATGGTTGCGCGGCGCGAGAATTTTCATCGCATCTACGACCTGCGTGAGCGTGTGTTGCCGAAACGCTTTTTGAACGATGACATCGCGCATTCGCACGAATCGATGGTTCGCGAATTCAGTCTTCGCGCCGTGAAGGCGATGGGCATTGTGCAGGCGCGCTGGATTGGCGACTATTTTCGACATGCGGCAAAAACGCCGGACCCCGATCCGGAGACTTTGGTGGACACAGGCGAATTGACTCGCGTGCAAGTCGAAGGATGGAAGAATCCTGCGTATGTGCATCGCGATCATCGCGCGCTCTTGAAATCCGCGCAAAACGATCGCCTGAAGGCAACGCACTCGACCCTACTTTCGCCGTTCGATCCACTCGTGTGGGATCGCGAGCGCGCACTCGCGACCTGGCATTTCGACTACCGCATCGAGTGCTACACGCCGGAGGCGAAGCGGAAGTACGGATACTTCACGTTGCCGATATTGTTGAACGGCTCGCTCGTCGGACGCCTCGACGCGAAAGCACATCGAGGCATAAACGTCTTCGAGTTGAAGACGATCCATTTTGAATCGATCGCCACATTGAATGGGGCAATAGACGACGATAATGACTTCGCATCATTTGTCGAGGCGGTCGTGAGTGCGGCGAGTTGGCATGGTGCCAAAAAATGCGTAATCGGTTGCATTCAAGCGCCCGGTTTGGATCGAAAGAGTGAGCGCATGCTCCGCACGAAACTATTACCTGTGTTGAATCGTTCGCTTGCTTCGCAGGAAAACCATAGAGCGCCGTGGACATGAGCGCATCCGGCAAATGTGCTGCGATCGACATCGAGTTCGGGGGAGAAACGCTTACGCTGCTTGCGCAAAAAGCGGTGCTCTGGCGGGCGCAGAGTGCACTGCTTGTGGCCGATGTTCATCTAGGTAAAGCGGCGAGTTTTCGTGCGGCGGGGCTTGCGCTGCCCTCCGGTCATTCGCGCGACGATCTCGCGCGCCTGAGCGAGTTGATCGCCTGCCACGCGGTCGAGCATCTAGTGGTGCTGGGCGATCTGGTACACAACCGTGCGAGCTACACCGACGCGCTAAACGATGCCGTAATCGCGTTCAATCGGGCTCATCCGCTACTCAAAAAAACCTTAATCGAAGGCAATCACGACAACTCGGCTGGCCAATGCCCTAGTCAATGGGAGTTTAGTATCCATAAAAGGGATTTATCGATAAACAGACTAGTTTTCAGTCACGATCCGTTAATCGAGGCAAAAGAGGGAGAAGTTGTAATTGGTGGTCATTTGCATCCGACGGCGCGGCTTCGGAGCCTTCGCGAAAGCGTCACCTTGCCCTGTTTCTGGCAACAAGCGCGCCGCTTGATCTTGCCCTCTTTTGGCAGTCTCACTGGGGGCTACCCGGTGCGATCTGCGCCGGGGGATGTGACGTACCTGGTCACTCCGCAACAGATTTTTCGGAATGCGCACTGCTGATCTGTGGATAAGGTTGTGGATAAGCGACATGAACCCAGGTATTTTCTGGGGGCGAATTGTGAGCCAATCTACAGCCGGGCGATAGTGCGGGCGAGGCTGCGAAGCGCCCAATTTTCGCGCGTGAATTAGAGCGAAAAACCCCAACATCTTGTGTTGAAAATCGCGCTTGACCACAACATGTTGTTAGCCGTATCCTTACGTCTTTGGAGTTGTCGGACACCAAATGTCAGACGGCTACGTCGGCTCGATTGGGACTCTGTGGGACGCAGACTCAAGCACTGACAATTTTCGGCACCTGCGCCGAGTGATGTCGTGAACCGAAGGGGGGTTTGCTGCGCGAGGAACCGTCGGCGACATGGTCGTCAGGGCGCTCGCGTCGGCTTTCACCTGGCGCGTACGAGAAGACGGGCAGCGAAACGAACACAGGCGCGCGTGACAAGCGTGCATTGGTGTGGTGATTCGAAGCCTGAGATTCGCAATGCCGCTGCCGTCCGCCAACTAGCCTCGACGATCGCCCCCAGAAAAACTTGATTCACCGCTTTACCGCTACTACAAATAAGGAGACGCCCACATGCTCGACACCACTGGCACCTTGGTCGCAACGACAACAAAAACCCCCGCCAACACCCAATTCACGGGACTCAGCGCCAGCGGCGCAGGCGGTGGGACGACCACGGCGCTCGGCGGCGTCGGCAGTGCGAGCGACAGCGCGCGCGCCTCGCTCTATAAGGTGATCCGCCGCAACGGCTCGGTGGTGCCGTTTGAGCCGTCGAAAATTTCGGTGGCGCTGACCAAAGCTTACTTAGCCACGCACGGCACGCAAAACGCAGCCTCGGCGCGGGTGCGCGAGCTCACCCAGGCGCTGACCGATCGGGTCATGGCCGCGCTCATGCGCGTGAAGCCCGAAGGCGGCGCGATCCACATCGAAGAAATCCAGGATCAGGTCGAGCTCTCCCTGATGCGCTCCGGCGAGCACGAAGTTGCGCGCGCCTACGTGCTCTATCGCGAAAAGCGTTCGCAGGAGCGCGCCGCGCAGGTAAAGGCAAAAGACGGTGACCAGGAACAGATCATTCACGTCGTTGAAAACGGTGTCAAACGCCCACTCGATCTGCTGCGCCTGCGCCAGCTCATCAAGGAATCCTGCGACGGGCTACACGGTGCCGCCGACGCCGACGTAATTTTGAAGGCGACGCTCAAGGATCTCTACGACGGCGTGTCAGCCAAGGAAGTGCGTAAGTGCACGATCCTCGCCGCGCGTCAATACATCGAGAAGGACCCCGCATACTCATTCGTGACCGCGCGGCTGTTGCTCGATTCGATCCGCTACGAAATTCTTGAAGAAGAGGCCTCGCACGCCGACATGGCGACGAAATATGCGGAGTATTTCCCGAAGTTCATCAAGCACGGCATCACCATCGGTCTGCTCAACCCGGAGCTTGCAAATTTCGATCTCGCGAGGCTCGGTGCCGCGCTGGATCACACCCGCGATTTGAAATTCGGCTTCCTCGGCCTGCAAACGCTCTACGACCGCTACTTCCTGATCGATCGCATCAATGGCGATCGCCGTTTCGAATTGCCGCAGGCGTTCTTCATGCGCGTCGCCATGGGTCTCGCGTTGAACGAATCCGATCGCGAAACGCGCGCGATCGAGTTCTATCAATTGCTCTCGTCGTTTGATTTCATGAGCTCGACGCCGACGCTCTTCAATTCGGCGACGCACCGCTCGCAACTCTCGTCGTGCTATTTGACGACGGTTGCCGACGATCTCGACGGTATTTATGAGGCGATCAAAGAAAACGCTTTGCTCTCAAAATTCGCGGGCGGCTTGGGCAACGATTGGACGCCAGTGCGCGCGATGGGCTCGCACATCAAAGGCACCAATGGCGAATCGCAAGGCGTGGTGCCGTTCCTGAAAGTGGTGAACGATACGGCCGTGGCGGTGAACCAAGGCGGCAAACGCAAGGGTGCGGTGTGTACGTATCTTGAAACGTGGCACATGGACATCGAGGAATTCCTCGAATTGCGCAAGAACACGGGCGACGACCGCCGCCGCACGCACGACATGAACACCGCGAACTGGATTCCGGATTTGTTCATGAAGCGGGTGATGGAGAACGGGCCGTGGACACTGTTCTCGCCCGCCGATACGCCCGATTTGCATGATTTATTCGGAAGAGCCTTTGAAGCGAAATACGTCGAATATGAAGCAAAAGCAGGGCGTGGCGAAATAAAGTTGTTTAAGACCGTACAGGCGACGACGCTATGGCGCAAGATGCTCACGATGCTCTTCGAAACCGGGCATCCGTGGATCACGTTCAAAGATCCATGCAACATCCGCTCGCCGCAGCAGCATGTGGGCGTGGTGCACTCCTCGAACCTCTGTACCGAAATCACGCTCAACACGAGCGACACCGAAATCGCAGTGTGCAATCTGGGCTCCGTCAATCTCGTGAACCACATGGTTGAGGTCGATGGCGGCTATCAACTCGATCATGCGAAACTGCAAAAGACGATTCGCACCGCGATGCGGATGCTCGATAACGTGATCGACATCAACTACTACGCCGTTCGCAAAGCGCGCACTTCGAATCTGAAGCATCGCCCGGTCGGTTTGGGCATCATGGGCTTCCAAGATGCGCTGCACATGATGCGCGTGCCTTACGCGTCAGACGCCGCGATGGATTTCGCTGATCGCTCGATGGAAGCGGTCTGCTACTACGCTTATTGGGCGTCCACAGAACTCGCCGAAGAGCGAGGTCGCTACAGCTCGTACAAGGGCTCGCTCTGGGATCGCGGCATTCTGCCGCTCGATTCCTTGAAGCTCTTGGCCGAAGAGCGCGGCGGCTATGTTGAAGTCGATCAATCGATGTCGATGGATTGGGATAGCCTACGCGATCGCATCAAAGTGCATGGCATGAGGAACTCCAACTGTGTCGCGATCGCACCGACGGCGACGATTTCGAACATCATCGGTGTCTCGGCCTGTATTGAGCCGAATTACGAAAACCTCTTCGTTAAATCCAATCTCTCGGGCGAATTCACCGTCATCAACGAGCATCTCGTCGATGATTTGAAAGCACGCGGGCTTTGGGACGAAGTGATGATCTCGGATCTCAAATATTTCGATGGCGCGCTCGGCAAAATTGATCGCATCCCCGACGATCTCAAAGCGAATTACGCAACCGCGTTTGAGATGGATCCGTTGTGGATCGTCGAGGCGGCGGCGCGTCGCCAAAAATGGATCGATCAGGCGCAATCGCTCAATATCTACATGGCAGGCGCTTCGGGCAAGAAATTGAACGAAACCTACACGTTGGCCTGGAAGCGCGGTCTCAAAACCACGTATTACCTGCGCACCATGGCGGCGACAAGCGCCGAGAAATCGACTGGCAAAGGCGGCGAGTTAAACGCGGTGCCGTCCGGCGGTGGCATGAAGGCGACGGCGCAAGTCGGCGGCGCAGCACCGATTAAAGCGGCCCCGGCGATGAGTGCACCGCCAGTCGTCGCCGCCAATTCGGCGATCGTATCGGCGGCGCTGCCTGCAACCGATATGCAGTTCTGCAGCATTGACAATCCGGACTGTGAGGCGTGTCAATAACGTTGCGTCGGGGCAGGAATGCTGCGCCATCGCCTGTTGAAAGGCGATGGCAGGACTGAAAATAGCAAAAGCGAGACAGATCGAGCGTGTTCGTCAATCGCACCTACGAAAATTCTCAATATTTCTGCGGGATTGGTACAGAATACGACGAATCGCTTAATAATCGTTCTATAGCGCCAGAAATAGTGGGCATTTGCCTGAAACGCTGTAGCGCGAACTGAGGAGCCAGATATGGGATTTTTTAGTTTCATCAAAGACGCCGGAGAAAAACTGTTCGGTCACAAAGAAGCCGAGCAGGCTGCCACCGACGCGGCCGCTGATGACGCGGCCGCCAAAGAGCGACTCGACGCCGCAAACCGTCAAGCGGGCGATGCGATCCAGTCCTACATCGAAGCGCAGGGTCTGTCCATCACCGGGCTTACCGTCACCTTCGATGCTGCTGCGTCAACCGTCAATATTTTCGGCGTTGCCGCCGATCAGGCGACTAAAGAGAAAGCGCTTCTCTGTTGCGGCAATGTGGCCGGCGTGTCAAACGTCAACGACAACATGTCGGTCGATCAAAGCGAGCCTGAGGCGGTGTATCACGATGTCGTCAAAGGCGACACGCTGTGGGCGATCGCCAAAAAAGTCTATGGCGACGGCAATAAGTACCCCGCGATTTTCGAGGCAAACAAACCGATGCTCTCGCACCCGGACAAAATCTACCCGGGCCAGAAACTGCGCTGCCCACCGCTGTAGAGCGGCGCAGATCCCTCTCGCGCTAGTGCGAGAGGGTTGGGGTGAAAATTCTGTGTGTTGTCATAGAGTTTTGACCGCAGCAAAACACGCGTCAGTGGACGCACAGCCGGCGCGGCTAGCGCCGCAGACGTGCAACCACCTCCTAGAGCGAACGGGAGACGCGTGCAAGCTGTAGGAACCCTGCGTGGTGTGTTCGCGCGCACGACGCAGGGCATGTTGCACATACCCGAATTTGAGTGTGTGTACCTTAAGGAAAGGAGGTGATCCAGTGGCCACAAAAGAACGTAAGTGGGAGTTCTACCAAGATAAGGCAGCGAAACATCGCTGGCGTGTAGAGGCATCGAATGGCAATACGATTGGGGCGTCGTCGCAAGGCTACGTAACCCTGAAAGATTGCGTTCATAACGCCTCGATATTCGGCTATGCTGGGGATCCGAAACCCCCCGTGCTGAATCCGCAACCGCCAAAAGTTCCGAAGAAGAAAAGACGCAACAAGTTGCTCTGATGTTCGAGGCTGCGGCGGTCAACGCCACGGCAAACTGCTACGGGTCCCCACCCGCGCGAAATTGCCGCCGGGCGCGTGAGCTATCTCACTCGTTCGGCGGTTTTTCAGAGCGCATCTCGCACTCCACACGCGCAAGCGTGCGCTCCGGAAAACCTTTTTTTTGAGGTATTCACCTTGTCTTCGCTCCTCCCGGAACAAGCTAATCCCGTACTCCGGCAAGCGCGCCATGTCGGCGGCTATCGCTTGTGGCTTGCCTTTACCGATGGGCGCGAAGGCATCGTCGATTTCTCCGACGATTTATGGGGTGCGGAGCTCACACCGCTGCGCAACCCGGAAACGTTTGCCGAGCTCGCGTTTGACGACGCACTCGCGACACTGACCTGGGAGGCGGGCGGAATTGATATTTCGCCCTCATACCTGTATTCAAAGCTGGAGCGGCTGCAGTAGCCGTCGCGCCGCACTAAAAACAACACTGACGCAATCGCTTAGGAAGTTCACAGCATGCTCAATTTCGATGATGACGTTGTCACCACCCCCGATCAACCCGCAGCGAGGCCTGCAGCGGCACCCGCGCGCGGCTCGTCCGCGCCCGCATCTGCGCCCACCGCATCGCACGTCGCGGATTACCACGCGCAAATGAACGAGCAAGGCACGCCCGTCAACGACTTGGCCGCGCAAATGCGCGCCCACACCGGTCGCGTGCGCGCGGAAGACAAACGCGTCATCAATGGCGGTGCCGACGTCAATCAGTTGGTGCCGTTCAAATACAACTGGGCGTGGGACAAATATCTGGCCGGTTGCGCGAACCACTGGATGCCGCAAGAAATCAACATGCAGCGCGACATCGAGCTTTGGAAACGCGCCGATGGCTTAACCGAGGACGAGCGCCTCATCATCAAACGCAACCTGGGTTTCTTCGTCACCGCCGATAGCCTCGCCGCCAACAACATCGTGCTCGGCACCTATCGCCACATCACAGCGCCCGAATGCCGCCAGTATCTGCTGCGCCAAGCGTTTGAAGAAGCGATCCACACGCACGCCTATCAATACATCGTGCAATCGCTCGGCCTCGATGAAGCCGAAATTTTCAATGCATACAACGAAATCAAATGCATTCGCGACAAGGATGATTTCCTGATTCCGTTCATCCAAACGCTCACCGATCCGAATTTCAAAACCGGCACCTTAGAGGCCGATCAAGCGCTCCTCAAAAGCCTGATCGTGTTCAGCTGCATCATGGAAGGCATCTTCTTCTATGTCGGCTTCGTGCAAATCCTCTCACTCGGCCGTCAAAACAAAATGACCGGTGCCGCCGAGCAATATCAATACATCCTGCGCGACGAATCGATGCACTGCAACTTCGGCATCGACCTGGTCAACACGATCAAGATGGAAAATCCGCACCTCTGGACCGAAGATTTCAAAACCGAAATCAAAGGCCTCATCAAGCGCGGCGTCGAACTCGAATACGCGTACGCCGAAGACACCATGCCGCGCGGCGTGCTCGGCCTGAACGCGCCGATGTTCAAAGAGTACCTGCGCTTTATTGCGAACCGCCGTTGCCAGCAGATTGGGCTCGATCAGTTGTTTGAAAAAGCCGAGAACCCGTTTCCTTGGATGTCTGAGGTGATGGATCTTAAGAAAGAGAAGAACTTTTTTGAGACGCGCGTGATTGAGTATCAGACGGGTGGGGCGCTCTCTTGGGAGTAGTGCCTTCCGAAGGTTGAAAGTCATCTTCGGTGCGTTAGCGATCTGACGATAGAAGAATCATTTGTCGTATCGGCTTAACATTCGAAATTCCCGTGGATCAATACACAAACTGGGGATTCACCCAAAATCCTTTTCAGCCAAGTCCTCTCGTTTCATCAGAGAGCGGCAGTCGTTTATTCGCTGGGCGTGTTGAAGAACTCAATACTGCATCAAGGTCGCTGTACCGGCAAGGAAAGATTACGTGCGTCGAAGGTGCATACGGACTTGGCAAAACTAGCCTGGTCAATGTGGCTGCCTATCGCGCGTTCAAGAAGTATCTAAGTAAGGACTCTCAGCAACTCTTGATACCCGCGCGAGAATCGTTTCAGTTGCACGCCGGTTTGACTTCAGAGGACTTTCGCCTCAAGGTCTATCTAAGCGTTGCACAGACTCTAATCGAGCGAGCCGGTGAAGTCAGAGATATGAGCTTCTCGATGGAGAACAGCGACGCACTTAACGCTTGGCTGAACGACCCGCTATTGGCTCATGTCGAGGGCGGGTTCAATATCGCTGGCTGGGGTCTGAAGTTGGGGAAGCCGCCCGTCGCAAACGACTCGGCAGGCTTCGAGCGCGAGGGCTTTATCAACGTCGTGCAGTCATGGCTTCAAAACATTTTCCCCTCGTACGGTTCAGGTGGAGTTGTCTGCGTCATTGATAATCTTGAAATACTTGAATCGGCATCTGCTGCTCGAAAAACGCTAGAGGCTCTTCGAGACACACTGTTCAATCAACAGGGTCTGCGTTGGGTGTTTTGCGGCGCAAGCGGAATTCTCACGGGAGTAACGGCTTCAGCACGGCTTCAAGATTACCTCCTCCCTTTGGTTGAGCTCAAACCGCTAGCAGCGGATGACCTCGGCGATGTTTTGGAAGCGCGAATAAATGAGTATGTTCCTGCAGGTAAAGAGTTCTATCTCCCGCTCGGCACAACGCAGCTCAAAAACCTCTACTGGGTAGTGAACTACAACTTAAGGGGTTTGTTATCTCAAGCTGACGCGTACTGCGAATGGATAGTCGGGCTCGGCGACCAGAAGAGACCGGTTTCCGAGGAAGACAAAGACTCGATGTTTGATAACTGGCTGCAGGCGACTACCAAGCGTAACTATGACAAAGCAAGAACGCAAGTTGAAAAAGACGCGTGGGAGATTCTCGATGTCACATTTGGTTCAGCGCTCAAAGGATCATTCACGGCGGCAAATTTCTCTTACATAAAGTCAAATTCTTTCTTAACGATTTCGCAGGAGACCATCGCCAAGCATGTATCGAAACTTGTGACGCAGGGATACCTTTCCGCAAGCTTCGATGAGGACACGATCGGCAGTGGTAAAAAGATAGCTACGCGATACGACGTCACAACTAAGGCTTGCTTGGCACATTACGGTCGCTATCTCAGCAAAGAGACGCATGCGATTGAACCTGCCATTTGGGAATCTGGCGGCAGACTTCTTCGCGGAAACGCTGAATAAATGCGAAGCCTGTAACGCATAGACTGCACTGCGACGCAAATACAAACACACGACGTAGGGTGCGTTCCTAACGCACCTCGTACGGACGCG
>JAAFJI010000054.1 GCA_013298045.1 Betaproteobacteria bacterium | reverse complement strand
CAAGGCGTTGGGGCCTGGGTTCAGGAACGAGTTCACCGAGAAGCTGTAGTGATCCCACAGGCCACCATCAGTCACGCTCGACCCCGACGCGAGGGGCAAAGTGTTGCCGCGAAAATTGGGCAGTTGAACCGTGCTGCTATTGATGTTGAGTGTGCTTCCGGCCACGGCGCCAAAGTTTTGCCCATCGGAGACGACGAGCGTTGCGTTGGCCGCTCCGCCTGAGTAATTGATCCCGGAGAGTGTGGCGCGCCAGCCCAGCGCGTCGTAGGCGTTGGGCACGTTGGAATCATTGCCCCAAAACACCGCGACGTCGCGATTGTTGCTCGAATTACCATCGTTGAAATACACCAAAAGTGACGCGCCGTTGGGATCAAACTGAGCTGCATTGCGTAGATTGGAAAGCGCATAGACACCATTGCCCGTAACGGCGCTCGTGACATCCGCCTGAAACGCTTGTGACTCGGTCGCGCCCCAGCAATTGTTGTCGCTCTGGCCGATGTTGGTGCCCACGAAATTAGTCGTGTTGATCGTGCCGGAGCGCGCCAATGGCGCGGTAGTGTTGGTGATGCCATGCCAAACCAAGATCGCGCGAGTGACTGTGCCGCTCACGCCAGTGACTGTGATGGAGCCGCTGCCGGTGCCGCGAAGACCGCTTACACCGTATAGCGCGAAATCGGTGTTGGTCGCGAGCGGACCGGTTTGCAGATTATTGGCAAACGCGGGCGATGTGAGTGCTACAGCCAGCAAGCTCACCAACGTCTTTTTGGCGATGCAGCGACGATCAAGGGCGTACGTGGGTCGGTAACGACGAGGTTTCATTTCAAATTTCCTTTGTTTGGGCTGCGCGCTGCGCTGAGCATTAACCTTCGCGAACGCGGCGAGCTCACTGCGCTCGCACGAAGGCGCACGCAACGAAGACCGTAGGTGTCGCTTGTGGCTAGAACGAATTGGTGCAGGCAAACACGCCATCGGTGAAGCAATCGCACCGGGGTGCTCGACTCGGCTCGTTTTCCTAAGTGCGCTGCGACGTTTGAGACCCCGCCGCGAATGACCACACAGCGACCCGTCGGCTCTATATAAATTCAACTAAATGCCCAGATAAAACTGATTTATGGTCGATTTAGTACCTATAAGGAGACTATTACAATAATTCTCAAACGTTAGGAAAATTGCGGCATCTATGGAATAAGCTAAAGAAGCCGGCAACGTCGCGTGCGATCAATCGGCCGATGAGCTAGCGCGCTTGCACTTATATTGATCTCATCAGCGCAGAGCGAACGAGGGCGGGGGCGAAGTGTCGAACAACGTTGACTCTCAGACTGGCGTGTCGTCGTTGTCCGACGTTGCGCATGAACACGACGCGTTGTTCGAGGCGTTGTATCTCGATCTGAAGCGCGTTGCGCGTTCACGTCTGCGCTCGGTGGGCGGTCGCACCTTGATTGACACGACGATGCTAGTGCACGACACCTATGCGCGGTTTTCTCAGTCGCGACGCGGCGAGTTCGCCTCGGACGGACAATTTTTGTCGTACTGCGGACAGGTGATGCGGTCGGTCATCATTGATCTGGCGCGTGAACGCCTGGCGAGCAGGCGCGGCGGCGGTGTGCATGAGCTCCCGCTCAACACCGAAATCATGCAATCTGCGCAAGGCACGTCAGAGGACGATTCGCTCGACGTTCTCCGCGTTCACGACGCGCTTGCTCAGCTTAAGGCGCTCGACGCACGGCTCGAAACGATCGTGGAACTTCGCTATTTTGCGGGGCTATCGGAGCCGGAAATCGCGGCCGCGCTGGGCATTAGCGTGCGCACAGTAAGCCGCGAATGGGAACGTGCTCGCGCCCTGCTTCGTGCGATCTTGAATCAGTAGAGCGGTGTTCAAGTGATGGCGTGTTCGAGCCGCGCAATCCGTTTTCGGGTGAGGAGCACTCAATGCCTTTGACGCTGTCACAACTGCAAGCCCTCGACGCGCTGGTCCAGCGCGGCCTGGACGAGCCCGAAGCTTTGCGCCGAGCGTGGTTTGATGCGCTCGACCTGCCCGAGCTTGCCACCCGCTCGCTGCTCGAAAACGCACTGTTTCCAAACCAACGTGTCGAGACCGCCAACTTCTTGGATCGCGTACCCGTGATCGGCTCAGACGCCGCCGCTGAAGCGGAGGTGAAACCGGGTCAAACCATCGGCACCTACACGCTCGACACCTTGATCGGCGAAGGCGGCAGCGCAACTGTATGGCGTGCGCGGCGAAGCGATGGAGCTCTGAAGCGTGACGTGGCGCTGAAGCTTCCTTACTTTATTGGTAACACTCGTGGCTGGCATGAGCGAGTGTTGCGCGAGCGCGACATCCTAGCTAGTTTGCAGCATCCCAATATCGCGGCCATTTACGATGCGGGCGTTGAGCCCAACGGCCGCCCATGGCTCGCCCTTGAGCTCATTGAGGGTGAACGTATTGATCGCTTTGCAAAAAACAAAGCGCTGAGTGTCGATGAACGCGTGACACTCATCGCACAGGTCGCACGTACCATCGAATACGCCCACGCACGCGGCGTAATTCACCGCGACATCAAACCCGGCAACATCCTCGTTGATCAAAGCGGTCGGGTGAAGCTGCTCGATTTCGGCATCGCGAAATTGCTGAGCCGAGATGACTCGCGCGCAACAAGCGCCGACGCGACGCAGCTGACGCAGCTGCACGGACGCCCGTTCACGCCCGAGTACGCGAGCCCCGAGCAAAAACGTGGCGAGCCGATCACCACCAGCGCTGACGTTTATGCGCTGGGGGTTGTGCTGCACGAGCTCATCGCCGGCGAGCGCCCCACCCAGCGCGGTGACGCGCCGGTGATCGATCTTCAGACTGCACGCCTTAAATCGCAGGCGCGTTCGTCCACTGGCAAGGTTGGCAGCGATTTGAATGCAATTCTTCAGAAGGCGCTCCATCCCGATCTTGCAAAACGATATGTGACGGCGAACGCATTCGCTGATGACCTTGGACGCTATCTTCGACACGAGGCGGTCAGCGCACAGCCGGATAGCCAGTGGTATCGCTTGCGGCAGTTTGTGCGTCGAAACACATTCGTTGTCGCTGCGGCAAGCGCTGTCATTCTTTCGCTTTTTGTGGGCAGCGGCGTCGCGACGTGGCAAGCCGTTGAGGCCAAAGCCCAGCGTGATCTCGCAACGCGTGAGGTTGAGAAAGCGCGAGCAGTGACCGACTTTTTGGTTCGACTCTTTGAAGTTAGCAGCAATGACCAAGTTGATGCTGCACTCAAACGAGCGGAGCCCATCGAATCGGTGCTGCGAAGCGCGGCCCAACTCTTGCCGACTCAATTTGAATCACAAGCGGACACAAAAATCACGCTGCTTGAGGTCAGCGCGAAGCTGCTTCGCGGTCTTCGGCTCAATCGTGAATCACTTCAGGCGAGACGAGCCTTGGTGGCGGCGTTGTCGAATCAGCACCCAACTGCCGATGAGCAAATTTTGCGGCATCGAGTCGAGGCAGCAATCGAAGAGTACGACATCGGAAACAAAGACGCAGCCGCCCGCGAGTTGCGCGAGCTTGATGGGTTGTTGGAAGGAAACACAACCGCCGTCGCAGCGGAGGCGCGCGTTCTCGCCAATAGCACGCTCGCGCACATCGCTGCATCTGCTTATGAACGCGATGAGTCGCTCAAGCGCGGCACGCGCGCGGTGGAGCTTGCCGGACTGGCTCGCATTTCACCTTCGACACTCATCGAAGCGCTTTCGAATCTCGCATATGCGCTAGACGTCAACGAACAAATCGAAGCGTCACGGCAAATCTATCAGCTCACAATCGATACCGCCGAAAGACTCGTCGGCGTCAATTCAATGCAGGCAGCGCTCAGTCACATGAAATTTGGGGAGTCGCTGGTTTCCCAATCGGCGCCTGCGAGAGCAAGAGTGCATTTGCAGCGCGCCGTCACGCTCGCGCATGAAATCGACGGGGCGCGCTCATTTTGGTCAGCGCGAGCCGAACACTTTCTCGCACGTACGTTGTCTCAGCTTGGCGAATTCGAAAACGCTTCTCGATTTTTCAAATCGAGTCTCGCCACATGGGAGCGACTTTCTGCACATGTGCCAGAAGAGACAATCATTCGAGGCAAGTTGTTTTACTCTCGCCATTTGTTAAACACCGGAGACGTCGAGCTCGCAAACGCGGTTTTTCTACCGATTGAGGAACCGTTAAAAAAATATGCGACGAAACGGGTCGTTTTGCCGCTGCACAAAGCGGTATTGTTGGTGGAGCAAGGCAAGTACGGCGAGGCGGAAAGACTCCTCACCGCTACCGCTGTAGATCTGGAGCCGCTTTGGCAAAAGGGCTCGTCCGAGCATGGGCAAATCTTGCTGCGCGTTGCCTTCGCAAAAGCGATGAATGGAGAGCTTCGGGAAGCTCGCGCGATTGCTGACCAGATACTCACAAAATTCTCCGACATGTCTCAGCCGTTCGCCGCGATTGGACACAACAGCGCATCGACCCGCGCGTTAATCGCCTTTCTCGAAAACGACGCCGAATCGGCCATTCGAATGTCCGCGCCCGTTGTGAAAGCTGCACTCGCGCAAGCGCGGGAAGCGCGCGTGCCCGGAGCAACACACATCGTGCTACTCCGACATTCGATATTCCTCGCGGCCCGCGGAGACTGTGCTGGCGCGTTGCCACTACTCGAACAGACTACCGAGTTTGCTCGGCAGCTGGCAAGCCAATCGCTATTGCGAGCGCAGAGCATCGCTGTGCATCGACAATGCCTGCAGACGCTAGGTCGTAGTGACGACGTATCGAAGCTTCCCGAAGCGAATACGGCGTCGCTTTTTCGTGCCGGAGCGCCGCGTCACTTCAAAATTGGCGTTACAACCAAAATCTGAGAGTTTCTCGGCGGGATCAGATCGATTTGCTGCGTCTACGAGGCGCTTGCGCTACTGCGACGTCAGGCGCTCTACGCACCTACGCCAACGCGTAATGCGTCTCCATCAGCGGCTTCAAGCCGGCACGAGCCGTCGCGGCACAGGTCTCGATTTCCGGAAGCAGCTTCGCAAAGTAGAACCGCGCAGTTTGCAGTTTTGCTTTGTAGAAATCATCGCCCGAATCTTGTTTCTCAAGCGCGATTTTGGCCATGCGTGCCCACCAGTAAGCAAACACGGCGTGGCCTGCAACCCGCATGTAATCAACTGCTGCGGCACCGACCACTTCAGGATTGCTCTGCGCGGCGCTGCCGATTTCAAACGTTAGCGTGGCTTGCAATTCAGCGGCTTTGAGCATCGGTTCGATGAACTCTTTCATTGCTTCATTGCCTTCGCACTCTTCGGCGAAACCTTCCATCAACGCGCCCAGTTTCTTGAGCGTTGCGCCTTTGTTGCCGAGCACTTTGCGGCCGAGCAAATCGAGCGATTGAATGGTGTTGGTGCCCTCATAGAGCATGTTGATTCGCGAATCGCGAACGTATTGCTCCATGCCCCATTCGGCGATGAAGCCATGACCGCCGTAAACCTGCATACAGTGCGACGTGGCAAGCCATGCGTTATCCGTGATGAACGCTTTGACGATCGGCGTTAGGAGCGCGACCATCTCTTCGGCCTCAGCGCGCTTCTCCGCCTCGGGGTGATTGAGATACGTATCGATCAGCAACGCACAGAATAGCGAGAGCACACGACCACCTTCGGCATACGCTTTCGCAGCGAGAAGCATCTTACGAACGTCGGGATGCACGATGATCGGATCGGCCG
Source organism: Betaproteobacteria bacterium (assembly GCA_013298045.1). Lineage (GTDB taxonomy): Bacteria > Pseudomonadota > Gammaproteobacteria > Burkholderiales > Casimicrobiaceae > Casimicrobium. Next base: position 11,851 of record JAAFJI010000054.1, on the reverse strand, counting down.
GTTTGTCCGGCGCTTTCGGGCCAGCCAGCGAGCGCATTTGAATGCGGTCCTTCGCGTAAGCCAATGCATTTTGATATGCAACTTCGGTCAAACCTAGTGATTGCATGCCCACGCCAATGCGCGCTGCGTTCATCATCACAAACATTGCAGCGAGACCTTTATTCGGCGCGCCAACGATCCAACCGGTTGCGCCGTCGAGCGCGATTTGTGCGGTGGCGTTGCCGTGAATGCCCATCTTGTGCTCAAGGCCGGTGCAGAAAATTTGATTGCGAGCGCCTAGCGTTTGATCCGCGTTCGGAATGAACTTGGGCACAATGAAAAGCGAAATGCCTTTCGAGCCGACTGGCGCATCGGGCAAGCGCGCCAGCACCAAGTGCACGATGTTTTCCGCGAGATCATGCTCGCCGGAGCTGATGAAGATTTTGTTGCCAGTGATCTTGTACGAGCCATCCGCATTTGGCTCTGCTTTCGTGCGCAGCATGCCAAGATCGGTGCCGCAATGCGATTCTGTCAAGCACATGGTGCCTGTCCATTCGCCGCTCGTAATTTTGGGTAGATAGAGCGCCTTTTGCTCGGGCGTTCCATGCGCGTGCAGGCATTCGTACGCCCCGTGCGTGAGGCCGGGATACATCGTCCAGGCCTGGTTCGCACTGTTGAGCATCTCGTAGAACGCTTGATTCACTGCAAGCGGCAGCCCCTGACCGCCGTATTCCGGATCGCAGGAGAGCGCTGCCCAGCCGCCTTCCACGTACTTGGCGTAGGCTTCCTTGAAGCCCTTCGGAGCCTTCACCGTGAAGCTCGCTTTATCGTGGGCGCAGCCCTCGCGATCCCCAGATTGATTGAGCGGAAAGATCACCTCGGAGGCAAATTTGCCGCCCTCTTCGAGGATCGCCATCACGGTGTCCATGTCGTTATCGGCATGTGCCGGCAGCGATTTGAATACGCCCGGCACATCGAGCAGCTCTTCCATCACAAAACGCAGGTCGCGCAGAGGCGGGGTGTAGATAGGCATGGTTCAGTCCTTCACAATTGCATTCTCAAACGAGTGTTTGAATTGTGACTGACCAAGCGGTCGAGAAAGTGTTTGAAACTTCGTTTTCGCCGAGTGTAGAGACTTCACTCTAGGGGTTTTGCAACACTGGACTGACTGGAGCGCTGCTCGCGAGCGGCATCGTTTTTGCCGCCGCTGACGTTGTGCTGATCGTCGCCGGGGGCTACCGCTTCTTACGCGGCTGTGCAATCTCCGACGGATCGGGCGCAACGACGTTGTCGTACGAGATACGCTGGTCGAATCCAGCCGAGCTTTGCCGGTACACGCGACCATCCGCCGCACCGATCCAGGTTTTCCATTCGACCGGCTTCGGGTCGAACGGCGTCACGGCAAAGCTCGTCCACACCTTCATCGGTATGCCATTTATTGCGTCCGCACCGCTCACGCTACAGCGCGTCGTTGATTTCTTCGCCATGTCGATCGCGCTTTTCAGATCGGGCATCGGGGTTGCGACCCATTTGCCTTTCGCCATCTCCGGCGAGCGGGTGTAGATCACGTTGCCCACGTAGACCGCCTCGCTCTCCATTTTCTTGCCTTCAAGCACCATCGTTTGATTTACGCGATACGGGCGATCTACCTTTGGAGTCGTAGCACTTATATAAACTGCACAACTGGCATCTTCCGCATAAAGAGGAGTTTGCACAAAAAAAGCGATTAATACGATATTTATTGCGGCAATTACTTTGAGAGTTAGCTTCATATCTACTTTCCAAAAAAGACTCCGTCATGCTCCAGACGCTTTTCCAGCTATAAACCTCTCAACGAATCGCATCACGCCACGCTCGATTGCCAATACGCACCGGTGATGCCCCGTTCTTTTCTTCAATGACCACCGTACCGAACGAAAACGACATCACCGAGCTGCTCCATAACGCCGCGAGCGGCAGCGAATCCTCGCGCCGCTCGTTGTTTGACGCGGTGTACTACGAGCTCAAGTCGCTTGCCCGCGCAAAGGTGTCGCGCGAATCGACGCTGACGCTGCTGTCGCCGACGAGCTTGGTGCATGAATCCTACGAACGACTGGTCGGTCAAAAGCTAAATTCCGCAGAAAACCGAAAGCTTTTCTTCGGCTACGCAAGCAAAGTCATGCGCAGCGTGATCGTGGACTACGTACGGGAGCGCGACGCCGAGAAACGTGGCGGTGGCGAACGCCCCGCGACGTTGATTACATCGCTCGCCGGTCAGTCCGCCGATCACACCCGCGTGCTCGCAGTGCACGAAGCGATGCAGCAGCTCAAAGAAATTGACGAGCGTTGTCACGACTTGGTCGAGCTTCGCTATTTCGGCGGATTTTCAGTAGAAGAATGTGCGCAACATCTTGGCATCTCGGCTGCAACCGCCGCCCGCGACTGGGAAAAAGCACGCCTGTTTCTGGCGTATCGTTTAGGCGATTGAATCCGCATTTCACAGCGAATCCACGAAGCGCCTTCAGGAGCTCGCCTACAACCTGAACGTGTAGGTGCAGACCTAGCCCCACGTTAAGCAACCCACATCCCGCTTCCCAACGCAACTCCCTTTTTGGGGAGTTGTCCCAATCCACCACACACGCTAGAAAGCTAGAAACCGGAAACAAAAAGATATACATCGTGCAGTTCTCTAATTTTGTATCTATCGCAATCGTTGCGGGTATTGCTTTCCTCTTGCTCGCGTTTGTCGCTTTTCTCGTCAGGCGATTCGCCAGCGACGCGCGCGAACCGATCGCCTGGCCGTTTTATTCCAAAAAGCCGCTCACGCAACCCGAGCAGGTTCTGTATTGGCGGCTCGTGAAGGCGCTGCCCGATCATCTTGTGCTTGCGCAAGTGCAAGTCTCACGCGTGCTCGGCGTGAGGCGCGGTTTCAATTTTCACGATTGGAACAATCGAATCAATCGCCTGAGCTACGACTTTGTGATTTGCAAAAAAGACGGCAGCGTCGTCGCAGCGATCGAGCTCGACGACAAAACCCACGAGCCGGCGATGCGCGCGGAGAGAGACGCGAAGAAACAACGGGCGACCGAGGCAGCGGGCGTGATTTTGGTTCGCTGGAGCGTTGCAAAATTGCCGGACGAAACTGCGATGAGGAGTCTTGCCTGAGGCGGCTCTGTCAACGAATCGCAGCTGTTTGGAGCGACGCCAGCGCTAGAGGACGTTTTGCGCTAAAGGTAATCTCCTAAGCGCTGCAGCTAAAGCAAATGACGCGGTAATCGCTGCGGAACCAACGACAGCGAACTTTAGTGCCGGCGGCGCAGTCCAGCCAGACAGCGCAATGGAGAAGCCGACAACGACAGGCGCGTGAACGATAAACGCACCGTAAGCCTGTTCGCCGAAGCGCCGCCACAGTGGACTGGGCGCATTGAAGTGATCACGAAAAACAACCAGCAGCGACGCGATAATGCCCCACGCAACAAAGGGCTCCCAGAACGCGTAGACAATCGCCGGTAGCCCCAGACCTCCGTTGAAGTTCACCGGCTTCCCATGAATCGTTCCTGCGAACGCGGCGGCGACGAACAGTATTGGTATCGTCGCGAGCGAGACCCACAGCCAGCCACGCGCCTGCCGACGTTCGACGCGCTCAAGCCAGCGGTAATTCGCCGCTACACACCCCAGCGCAAACAAGAAAATGTACGATGCAAAATATCCAAGCTGCAAACCAAAAACGTTCTCGCCTACTGGGGCAAATTGTCGGATTACAAGCGCCATAGTACCGACGGCGAGCGCCGCCGCTAGCCACGCAAACGAGGACGGGAGCGCTCGATTTGGTTCGGGTGCGGCTTGCTTATGCACGCAACTAAGACCCGCGTATGCGGCTGCGAAAAGCAGCAACGCCCAAGCGAACCAGAGCGGCCCAATCACGAATGCGCCTGTGGTGAGCAAGTCGAGCCAGCTCTCGCCGATCGCGTTGCCTTTGAGCGAGCCCGCCAGCGCAATGGTCAGGGGTCCGAGAACAACTCCGAAAAAGAGCAACGGGATACCCAGGCGCACCAATCGCTCCTGCAGAAACCGACGAACGCCTTTGCGGCTGAGTCCGGCAGGTGTGAAGTAGCCGGCAAGCAGGAAAAACATGCCCATGAAGAACGATTGGTTGATCGCGCAAAACGCAGTGAGCAGCAAGCTCGTCGGTGTACCACCGTCGCTTACTTCGCGGTAGAACCAGCTCCCGCTGCCGCCGTAGGTGATCGCGGTGTGATGAAGGACCACGAGCGCCGTCAACACGACGCGCAAGCGATCAATGAAGTACGTTCGTACATTCGCCACGATGCGCTCCCCCTTTTTGTCAGTGTCAGCCCGCGACAAGGCGCCAACCAGCCAGGCCTACGTGCGACGCTGCATGCGCGACCATGGCAGCCTCCAGGTGACGACGATAAAAAAGCCAACCGTAGAGCAACCCCGCTACGCCGTTCAAAAGAAGCGTGCGCATCACTATCGGCGTTGTGAGATCAATCTGCGCAGCAAGCGCGGGCAGGTGAGCAGCTGCGAAGATGGCTGCCGCGAGACCGATCGCCAATACCATCGCGCCAGCGCCAAATCGCTTTCCGAGAACGAAACCGATTGCAAAGGCGGAAAGGCTCATGAGCCCCCAGCGCAAGATCACTTCTTCTGTCAGTCCACCATAGAACAAGCCAATCGCGACACGTGTGCCGCTGTCGGGTGGGTTGGCAGCAAGCGACTGCCACGCTTGCCCTAATTGCGGTGCGATGGCGGCGTCCAAGCCCGCGATCAGCACGCCCAAGACGAGACCAACAATCGCAGCCGCTAAGAGTTCGCGTGGCCAATTGCCAGCGCCTGCAGTGCCTGCGAGTACGCTGCGCAGACCGACCCGATGTGCGACCGCGGCACCGACCAGCGCAGCCGCAATGAGCAGAATTAGCGGATTGATCAGTAAAACGGCGCGTTGCGCCATCGGTGGCAATGCCGCGAGGTCAGGGGCTTTGGCGATGAGCTCGGCCGGAACGGGTTGCAACAGGAGCGAGAGAATGCCAACGAAGCCGACTGCGGCAATCGGCCACGTACGTCGAGCGAAACTTGTCCCGGCCAGATTCGCTATGGGGTCGAGATTGCTAGTGTTCATTACGTTGAAAGGTTGCGATTCTCACCGTTTGCGTGCGTGTCGGCTTAGCATAACTGAGCAACTGCCGTCACTGCAACGCATCGCCATTATTTGTTGCGGTAGCGGCTCTCAGGTTCGTGGCGCGGATCGCATGCGGACCCGACAATCGTAGCGTTTAGCCGTCGTTGTTTGGCGGAACCCCTTCGGGTATCCGCCCTACGACCCTATTCAAAGAAACCGCACACGCAACCCGAGCAAATTCTCTATTGGCGACTCGTTAAAGCGCTGCCCGATCACATCGCGCTCGCGCAGGTGCAATGCTCGCGCGTGCTCGGCGTGAAGCGCGGATTCAAATTCAACGAGTGGAACAACCGCATCAATCGCCTGAGCTTTGACTTCGTCATTTGCAAGAAAGACGGCAGCGTCGTCGCCGCGATCGAACTCGACGACAAAACGCACGACTCTGCGAAACGCACGGAAACGTACGCCAAGAAACAGCTAGCAATCGAGTCCGCGGGTGTGCTTTTGGTGCGATGGAGCGTCGCCAAGATGCCCGACGAGGTGGTGGTTAGGAATCTTGCATGAAGCTCGCTCGTCACGAATCGCGTGATCGCGCAGGATGCGCACCTGGTGTTGACTAAATGGCTCGACTTTGTTGAACAATGACCGGTGGAGGTTGTGAGCCCTACGAAGTTATTCGCCGCGCCCAATGAAGTGGGGTGATGTTGGAATCGCAGTATTCGCGAGAAATGTTTTGGCATCTCGAAGCACGTCAGCCATTGTTTCCGGACGTTCCTTACACTTCATCGCCCAGCTCCGACCCGGATGAACAACATCCCAGCGTGGACGAAGACCTTGATATCGTCCGCTGCCTGGATCATGGTTTCCAAATCCATCAATGAGACCGTTCCAGAGCGGCGTGAACTTTGCAATCATGAGAGCCTCGCCGAGCGGGATCCAAATTTCATCCACAATCAAATATCGACAGACGAAATCGCTGAGCTTCAGATTTTGAGTTGCCTCAATGCTCTCCGCATGTTCTTTGAGCCTACTGTACAGGGCTTTGGATTTCGTTGGATCGGCTAAAGCGGCGCCTTTTCTCGCGCCAGACGGTACCGCTTTTCCCACGTAGATTGGCAGTACTGGATTTGATTTATCGGTGTTTTGTGTAGCGATCTGCTCGTATGCAGCAAATGAACCCGAATAGTAAATCGCATATATCCCTACGCCATTGAACGGCGCTAGGTTTTTCATTGAAACCGCTTCGGCGCTGACTAAAGCTTCGGCGACGCTCGCGCCGAGGTTCTTTTTGTCCAGAGGGTTGAAGGTGACGATTTGCCCGGTCATGCTGCCCGCCGCATTGCGCTTCGCGATGCAGCGATCTTCGACGCTTCCTGGTTGAGAATTGCCTGGGCGACCGACGAGGCGACGATCTTCGCAAGTGCAACTGGCACGGCATTACCAAGCTGACGCATGGTCTCACTCCAAGACCCATGGAAAACATACCCGTCTGGAAACGTCTGGACTCTTGCTGTCTCGCGCGCGGTCAGATAGCGAACTGAGCCGTCCAACTTCACAATCATGTTTTCGCCGCCCGGCACACCATGATCGCCAGCTTTGATCGTTTTCGCCGGCTGATCAAGCGGGCTTCCCGTATGACCTGGGTAGCTTCTCGCGCCTGCTTGAAATTTATGGTCGGCAATTGTTGGTTCTTCGTGTTTTTCAGGATCGGGGAGATCACTTGTCGCGTCACGAACGGTTCGCCATGCGCTTAAGCGACTGAGTAAATCGAATTGCCGAAGTTCGTTGACTTTTTCCGCGAGGCGTTCGGGCATTTTTGGACGCCGAGAAGGCGCGATTTGATGACGTTGCCAGTAGTCACCACTAACCCATTGATCGAAAAGTAGCGCATCTTCGCTGTGCGTTGCTGCCGGAAAGCGCCACTCAATACCGAGGTCATGTCGAAACCCGACGATAAACACTCGTTCGCGCTTTTGCGGGATGCCATAGTCAGCTGCATTTACCAACGTCGGAATGACGTTGTAAGACAGAGTCTGTCCGCGAAGTTTTCCGGATGACTTTTCGATTTGAAGTCGCATCAAATGATCAAACCACGTTTCGCTCTTTCGACGCGGAAGTTCCGGGAACTCTAGCTGGAGAAGAATGTACTGGTAATAGTTTGCGAACGACGATCGAGTGAGTCCTTTCACATTTTCGATGATGAAAGCTCTTGGTCGAAGTTGTCTAACCACGTCAACCGTTGCAGGGAACATATCGCGTGCGTCGTCGTACGCCTGATGTTTTCCACCCATGGAAAATGGTTGACAGGGCGGGCCACCTGCGACGAGTGCGATTTCATCTTCCAACGTTGCCCAGTCCACGCCGCGCACGTCTCCCTCGTGGAGCGGCCACGCGTCGACAAGCGGAAAACCGCGACGAGCGTTTTCGCGAATTGTGTCGCAGGCCCACCTGTCCCACTCAACGACGGCGAGCGACTTGAATCCTGCGAGCCCAATCCCCATCGCGAGGCCACCCGCACCCGCAAATAGCTCTACCGCCTTCAAAGTCATGACGTGCCTTTGTGGAAAACATGAAAATTACTATAACGCAAATTATCGTCGTTCGAAACGTTTTTGCTCAATGCGACGAACCTGCGGCAGGCCCCGCAATCTTTGGCAGCGAGTTCGGTGCTCGGATATCGACCGTGTCACGACCCAACGCAAACTCACACAGTTAGCTTTCCTCAATTGCGAAGCCGCCACATCCACAACACACACGACACGCAAGCGCGTAAGCACGCGAGCGATCACTCGCACGGTCACGCCCACTCGCACGCGCCCGCAACCTACGACCGCGCGTTCACGAATGGGATTGCGCAGAAACTCGTCATCCGCATGGTGTTAAATTGATTTATGGTTGAAACAAAACAATTGCGCACTCAATTGCTCTTGATCGCAGCGCCTGCGTCGCTGGCTAGTTTCGCGATCCTCGCGCTTGGTGCGGTCGGAAAAAGTTCTTGGTTCATTCAACTCGCCGCATTGGTGTTGGCTTGCTTGATTGCGTTTGCGGGTGGATTGTTGAATCGTTTGCCGCGCGGTCTCTCACCGTCGATTGCAATCACCGTCTTGACTTTAATCGGTGTCGCGCTTCCGTTGCTTTCTGGCGCAACTGGGCCTAATCGCTGGTTGCCACTAGGTCCGTTGAATCTGTATGTGGCACCGCTCGTGCTGCCCGCGTTCGTTGCCGTGTGTTCGGTCAATGCGCGGAAGCGTGGCGTAGGCGATCTTGGCGTCTTTGCTGCAGCGATTGGCGCGAGTGTGCTGCTTGCTTTGCAACCGGATGCATCACAAGCGCTTGCGCTATTGATTGGTCTGACCGTCGCTTTGATTGGAAGCCGTGCGCTCGGACCTAAATCGATTGGCACCTTGATTGCGATTGCGCTGGCCACCGTATGGGCGTTTTCAAAACCCGATCCGCTGCAGCCGATACCGCATGTCGAAGGCGTGTTTGCGCTTGCGCTCGGACACTCGCTCGTTGTGGGCGGCGTTGTGGCCGCGTGTGCAGTCATCCTCGTCGTGGTGTTGTTGATTCGCGCTTTCAAAGGCGCGTACTGGCTGTCGGGGGCTGCCGCCTATTACGCAACGCTCTACGCATGCTCCATCGCCGGGCTCACCCCTGCGCCGCTGATCGGCTACGGTGCGGCGCCGCTGCTTGGCTACGGGCTCATGGTGGCAGCGTCCTCATGGCTCGCAGCGGACAAACCGCGCGACCCTTCAATCAAACGTGCGGAGAGCTCGTAGGCTGGGTTGCAAACCCAGCAAAACGTTGGTGGACGGTGAAGCTGGGTCTCGTGCTTCGACCCAGCTACGATGCTACGATGCTGTTCTGCTTCCTCGTAAGCCAACGCACTCCGCTTCCCCGAATTGCAAGGTCACCACACCCACCACACACACAACTCGCAGGCGCCCAAGCGCGCAGGCGCGCTCGTACATTCGCACGCAAGCGATCACGCACACTCGCACGCTCCCGCGACGTACGACCGCGCGTTTGCGATTGGGATTGCGCTCAATGTGAGCTATGCGCTGGCGGAGGCGATTGCGGGTTGGTGGTTGAATTCGCTCGCGTTGATTGCGGATGCGGGGCACAATTTCTCCGATGTGATTGGGCTCTTGCTTGCGTGGTTTGCGGTGTGGCTCTCGCGCAAGGAGCCTTCGGCTAAACATTCGTATGGCTTGGGGCGCAGCTCGATTTTGGCGGCGCTCGCGAATGCGGTGTTGCTCTTGGTGGCGGTGGGCGTGATCGTGTGGGAAGCGCTGCACCGGATTTCTGCGCCACAGACGTTTGCCACGACGCCGGTGATGCTGATCGCGACGGTGGGCATTGCGATCAATGCGTTCACGGCGTGGCTTTTCATGCGCGGCAGGGGGGGCACGCCAAGCGATCTCAATATTCGCGGCGCGTACTTGCATATGGTGGCGGATGCTGCGGTGTCGGCGGGCGTGGTGCTGAGCGCGCTCGTGGTGAGCTTCACGGCGTGGTACTGGCTCGATCCCGCAGTGAGTATCGCGATTGCGGTGGTGATCGCGTGGAGCACGTGGGGATTGCTTTCGAACTCGCTGCGTCTATCGCTCGACGGCGTGCCCGCGCACATCGATGCAAAGGCGATTGAGGCGTTCCTCACCGCGCAACCCGAAGTCGGCGAGCTTCACGATTTGCACATCTGGGCGCTATCGACGGAAGCCGTCGCGCTCACGGCGCACGTCGTTTGCCCGAAGGGGCATCCGGGCGATGCGTGGCTCGCGCGTGTGAGCGAAGCGTTGCATGAGCGTTTTGCGATCGATCACGCAACGATTCAAGTCGAAACCGGCGAGATGGATTGCCTGCATGCGCATCATGGCGCGAATGGCACGGCGTGAATGCGATGGCTGAGTGCTCTAGGCGCAGCGCGGCGGGTTGATAGCCGGGATCGCTAGCAGCTTCGTAATTCATTGCCTCAATGAATAAGTATCCTAGACAAATGCGAGAGACAACGATTAATAAAATAAATGTCAAATAATTGTTGTTTTATGAGGCTTAGAGACTAATTGTTTAAATGGCCTCGATGAGCACGTCTGAAAAGCAAGCCTCGTCGCCGTTTCACGCGGCTCGCAACCAGATCACGGGTTTCGAGGGCGTCGCGACGCTCGGATTGATCTACTGTTTGAGAGATTGACCGAGAGTCGGCGCTCGCCGCTTGTTGATCTCGGCGAGTAGTGCTTCTGCTTCTCGAAGCCGAGCGGGATTGTTATTCGCGGCTCGCCAATTTTTAATCGACGCTTCGGTGAGCGACGCGGCCTCGTTCAAGCGCGCTTCGGCGAGCAGCATTCGGGCGCGAAGCACATTGACCTGATCCATGCCGGATGTGTTGGCGGAGGGCGACGTCGTCGTCGCGTCGATCAAGTTCACCTCACGCCAGGCTTCGTCGCGACGGCCCGTAACGTGCAGCAGATAGGCGAGTTCTGCGCGCGTTTGTTTGGTCAACACATGCTCCACTCCGGACGACGCAATCGCCAGTGCCAACCCGCGTCGCAAATCGCGTTCCGCCTCGTCGAATCGGTTCATCGCTTGCAACGCTTTTGCACGACCGCGAAGCAGCATGTAAACGTCGCCTTCGTTGATGACGTAGGCCTTATTGGTGCGAGCGTCTTGCATCATCGCAATGGCGCGGTCGAACTGGGCGAAAGCCGCAGCATGATCGCCCGACTGAGCCAAGCTGTTGCCGAAATTCCCGAGCGTCGCGGCATGATCGGGCGAATTCGCCTTGGCTTTTTCAAAGGCGGCAAGCGCCCAGCGAAAACGCGCGAAAAGCGGCTCGCCGCTTTCTGTGCCGCTGGCGCGCATCAGTTCAGCCCATGCGTGCAGGCGGATCGCCGCGCGTTCATCGCCTGCCTGCCCGCGCTCGCCTCTGGCGTTCGCGCCCGTGTCGAGTTTTTCAAGTGTGGCGCGCGCAGATGCGAACTTGCCGCTGTAGAGGTCCGACCAAAGATCGGTCTGTTGCGCGTCGTAGACGATTGGGTGATGTTCGCCGTAGAGCGTTTGTGCAATCGAGCGGCGTTCCTCATTGAGCGAAAGGTAAGCGTCTTCTTGCTCCAGGCGTCCGTACATTTCAGCCAGTGTGCCCAAGAGCGCGAGGCGGGTTTCTGGCTGATCGTGTAATTCGGTGCGGATTCGTTCGCGACCCAAATCGAGAATCTGCTTTGCGGTGAGCTTGGAGCGATCAATGGGCGAGGCGACTTTTGGGTCGAGCACGGTGAACAAGCTGGTGGTGAATTTCGCGATCTCTTGCGCCTTGATCGTCTCGGTCTGCGCGAGTCGGCTCTGCACCCGTGCCTGATGCAGCTGAATCGTTGCAAACACCAAACTTGCCATCACAGTGAGCGCGGCCGTGACGCCCGCGCCAACCGCGCGACGATTTCTTTGTGCGAATTTTCGACAACGATACCAAGCGCTGACCGGTCTGGCTCGCACCGGCTCTGCTGCCAAAAATCGCGCAACGTCGTCATCGAATTCGCTCACGCTCGCGTATCGATCGGTCGCATCGCGCGCGACCGATTTGCGCAGCACTGCTTGCAAATCTTCGGGCAGCGCACCGAGCGAGGTGCTCAATGTCACCGATATCGCCGGATTCATCCACTGACGCTTCGGGTGCGACCATTGGACTTTTTCACCCGACATCAATTCGATCAAAAGCGAGCCCAGCGCAAACACATCCGCAGCCGTGCTCACGCCGTCGGC
>JAAFJI010000053.1 GCA_013298045.1 Betaproteobacteria bacterium | reverse complement strand
TTTCGGCGAAGTGTGCGCAACGTACACCAGCCGGAAAACAACGCCGCAATACGCTCGCGCATTAGGCACCAGAGTTACTCTTCTGGCGGCTCACCATCGTCAGACACTGCACCGCCGATCACGATGCCGACCTTGTCGCGGATCTTGTTGTGAATCTCAGTGGCGAGCGCCGGGTTCTCGCGCAGATATTCGCGCGAGTTGTCACGACCCTGACCGATACGATCGCCGTTATAGCTGTACCACGCACCCGATTTTTCGATGAAGCCATGCTCCACGCCCATGTCCAGAATTTCGCCTTCCAGCGAGATGCCTTGACCGTACATGATGTCGAACACTGCCTCTTTAAACGGTGGCGACACTTTGTTTTTCACAACCTTGACGCGAGTTTCGTTGCCGACCACCTCTTCGCCTTTCTTGATCGCGCCGATACGACGAATGTCGAGACGCACCGAGGCGTAGAACTTAAGCGCGTTACCGCCGGTCGTCGTTTCGGGGCTGCCGAACATGACACCAATCTTCATACGAATTTGGTTAATGAAGATTACGAGCGTGTTGGTGCGTTTGATGTTGCCTGTAAGTTTGCGTAGCGCTTGGCTCATCAAACGCGCTTGCAGACCGGGCAATTGATCGCCCATTTCGCCTTCGATTTCGGCTTTAGGCACGAGCGCGGCGACCGAGTCGATTACGACGATATCAACGCCACCCGAGCGCACGAGCATGTCGGCGATTTCAAGCCCTTGTTCACCCGTGTCCGGCTGCGAAATAAGCATGTCGTTCACGTTCACGCCGAGCTTTTGTGCGTAGACCGGATCGAGCGCATTTTCCGCGTCGATGTAGGCAGCCACGCCGCCCAGTTTTTGAATTTGTGCAACGACGCTCAAGCAGAGCGTTGTCTTACCCGAAGATTCCGGGCCGTAGATTTCGACGACGCGGCCGCGCGGCAGACCGCCGATGCCGAGCGCGATGTCAAGACCGAGTGAGCCGGAAGACACGGCTTGAATGTCGTGTTCGTGATTGCCTTCGCCCATCTTCATGATGGAGCCTTTGCCGAATTGCTTCTCGATTTGCGAGAGGGCCGCTGCCAGCGCTTTTTTACGATCGTCCATTGGAATATTCGTTGTCATGTGTGAGAGTTACTTTCATTTTAGGTTTTGCTGTCGACGCGTCTGTGACGGAGACCTCTATCACTGACGGTGCCTCGTCGGCGGTTAACCACGCTTGGCAAAGCGGCTTGTGTCGCGTTTTCTCTACCTTGCTTCTCGACCCCTTGCTTTTTGAACAGCACTGGATATAGAATCACTGTATGGAAGCGCAATGTACACATATACAGTATTTGTGTCAAGCGCTTCGCGCAAACTTTTTGGAGTGTGTTGCATGCGCCCATTGACCGCCCGCCAAGCCGAAATCCTCGCCTTGATTCAAGATTTCATGGAACGCTCCGGCTTTCCGCCGACGCGTGCCGAGATCGCCGAGAAATTGGGATTCAAGTCCGCGAACGCCGCAGAGGAGCATCTTCGCGCCCTTGAGCGCAAAGGCATTTTGGACATCCTGCCCGGTGCCTCGCGTGGAATTCAATTGAAGCAAGCCGGTTTGCCGGGGCTGCCGTTGATCGGTCGGGTCGCTGCGGGCTCGCCAATCCTCGCCGAGGAAAACGTGAAATCGCGGCACAAAATCGATCCGGCGCTCTTCTCGCCGACCGCCGACTACCTGCTCAAAGTCAAAGGCGATTCGATGATCAACATCGGAATCATGGACGGCGATTTGCTTGCCGTGCACAAAACTGAGGAGGCGCGCAGCGGGCAGATTGTCGTTGCGCGGCTAGACAACGAAGTCACGGTAAAGCGCCTAAAACGCAAAGGCAACGCGATTGAATTGCTGCCGGAAAACGATTCGATGTCGCCGATTCCGGTCGATCCAACGATCAGCGATTTCGCAATTGAAGGTCTCGCGGTCGGGGTGATTCGCCAGGGTGGATTGCACTAGTTGTTGTTCACCGATCCGCTTGTGTCTCGGCGGTCAACTCCTTACAGCTCTATTGCGTTTTGCCCCTTTAAATAAAGGGTTGGCGATGTTTTTTCTATAGATTCTTGTAAATATTTAATTTCGTAGACGCCATATTGATTGCGGCAATACGACCAAGAGCTAGTCGAAATCTATTTCAAACCCGTGCCTGGCGAGCTCGCGCGGTACGTCGTCCGGTACGAGCACCTGAATCGTGCACCACCCGCGAGCTTGCGCCGCCTGAACGTTGGCGAGCGCATCATCGAGAAAGAGCGTCTCCGCTGGCAAGAGCGCGTACTCACGCTCAAGCGCCGCATAAATCGCCGCGTCTGGTTTCGACAATCGCGCCCGACCCGAAAATATTCCGCCGTCGAACCGACCAAACCAGCTAAATCTCCTCTCCAACACCTCGGCAAACTCGACCGGCATGTTCGACAGGTAAAACACCCGAATCGGCGCACCCGCATCGCGCTGGTTCATCAGCGTTGTCAGCGCCGCGATGCCGGGCGCGAGCGCCGGCAACACATGCGGAATACGATCAATGAACTGGCGCAAGCTCGCCTCGTCGCAATCTAGCCTTTCGGCGAGCCGCGCGCAAAGCGCAGCGCTCGTCAGGCTGCCGTGATCATAGGCAAGCCAGCAATCCTCCCGCAGCATCGCGGCCGCAAAGGCGACAGCGCTCATGCCGGCGGGCAGCGCGTGCGCGAAATACGTCTCGACAAGCGCGACCGGATTCCACTCGTTTAACACGTTGCCGACGTCAAAGACGATGTTTTTTGCTCGACTCATTGTTCAGATTTACCGCACCATCACGCTTACGATGCCCGCAATGGAGAGCGCCGCCAGCACCGCGAGTACCGCGCGGCGAAACTGCGCCTCGCTCACAACGTGGAATCCGCGCGACCCAATCGCAATCCCCATTAGCAGGGGTATCGCGAGCCATGCCGCTTGGACAAACGTCGCGCGGGTGACTACGCCATGCCAGCTGCCCCACGAAATCGAATACAGCGCGCTACCGAAGAAGAGAACGATCAGCGTCGCCCGTAACTGCTTGGCCGGAATCGACACGGCAAATAGCATGACCGAGGCGACCATGCCGCCGAGTGACGAAGCGCCAGCCATAAATCCCGCCACCAGGCCAGTGCCGAATCGAAGCGGGAAACCGTCGGGCAATTTTGGTCGCGCGTTCGCTAGCAGGCAGAGCGAGGCTACAAGCAACACCAAGCAGCCGCCAACCCGTAACACCTGCGTCGGTGCATAGGTAAGCGCCAGCACACCCAGCGGAATGGCGATGGCATAGGCGGCTGCCATCGGCGTCAGCCACTTCCAGTTCACTTCGCGCCATACGCTTGGAATCATCCACACGCTCGCCACGACTTCGAGCACCTGCGCCGACGGAATCAAGAGCCTGGGCGCAACAAAAAACGCGCCGCTTGCGACCAACACTGCGGAGAGTCCAAATCCGGAAAAGCCACGGACAAGTCCTGCGAGAAATGCACAAACGGCAAGCGGAAAAATCGATTCGGGTAGCGCCACGGCACTAACAATAGCCGAGCGACCCGTCGTCACTGACAGCTTTGTGCCGATTACGAACCAATCAGTGATTCGCGACGCATGGCGCTATAGTGCGACAAATCAACTTTTCTTGCGAGCCACTACCATGAACCTAACGCAATCGTTACTTGCGTCACTGCTCTGCCTCGTGTTTGCGCCGCTCGCGCTGGCGCAAGACAAAGCGGTCTATCACGTGAACGACGCCGCAACCCAGGGCACAGCCGCCCTGCGCAATATTCGCAATCACCTCGATGTCGCCCCCGACACCAAGATTGTCGTGGTCACCCATGCGCAGGGGGTAGACATGCTCATGGAGGGCGCAAAAGACGAGAAGAACAAGGTTGACTTCGCACCGCTCGTGTCGGCGCTCAAAGCGCGCGGCGTGAGGTTCGAAATCTGCGAAATCACCCTTAAGAACCGGAATCTTAAGAAAGAGCAGTTCATCCAGGAAGCCGATTACACGCCCTCCGGCGTGGTGCGTATCGCGACCCTGCAATCGCGCGAGCACTACGGCTATATCAAGCCTTAATCGCGGGCATCGCTTCGCCCGCGGCAACGCCGCCCGCCGCTCACGTCGCAAGGCGACCGCTGGCGGCGCAGCTCGTACGGTTTATCGCTTCATACATGCCGTTTGAATCTGCGCGCCCTACACTTCATCGCATTCCAATAAACGACTGTTTTGGCCATGGATGACGATCTGGTAGTTCCGGGGATGAGCGAGCGCGAAATCTACATTCGCCGCCGCGTGAAGCGCCTTGCGGAGTTCTATCGCCACGTGGTGGTTTTTGTCATCGTAATTTCGCTCCTCTGGACTGCGAACTACTTCATGATCGCCGCGCAGACAAAACGCAGCATCTGGTACTGGTGGGCAATGTGGCCCACCGTCGGCTGGGGTGTCGGCGTGCTCGCGCATGGCTTGAGCGTGTTGCCGCATCTGGCGTTCTTCTCGCTCGAATGGGAAGAGAAGAAAGTGCGCGAATTGATGCGCGAAAGCGACGGCGAGCGACTTAAATGAACAGCCCAACGACGCTGCTATCCCCCGCGCCGCTGTCGGCTCGCGATGCCGCGCTGTTTCGGGCGCGCAAACGCGCAAAGGAAATTCGCGAGTTCTACATGAATCTCGCGATCTACTGCCTGGTGATTCCGGTGCTCTGGATCATCAATGCGCTCACGCCGGGGCCGCTCTGGGCGCAGTGGCCAACGCTCGGCTGGGGACTCGGCGTCACGATCCACGGACTTTCGGTCTTTGCATCGAAATCGTTCTTCGGAACCGAATGGGAAGAGCGCAAAGTGCAGGAAATCATGGCGCGCGAGCAGCTGAAGATCGTGTCGAGTGAAAAACAACTTGTGCAGGCGCAGATGCGCATGCTGCAAGCGCAGATCGAACCGCATTTTTTGTTCAACACACTGGCCAACATTCAAACGCAGATTCCACGCGCGCCCGAAAAGGCGAACGCGATGCTAGACAATTTCATCGCCTATCTTCGGCAAACGCTCTCGGCGAGCCGCGCTCAAGAAGGAACGCTCAAGCAGGAATTCGATTTGCTCCGAAACTATCTGGAGATTTTGAAGATTCGCATGGGCGATCGCTTGCAATTCGATCTCGAACTCGATCCTTCGCTCGAAGGCGCAGCGCTGCCGCCAATGCTCTTGCAGCCGGTTGTCGAAAACGCCGTGAAACACGGGCTGGAGCCGAAAGTCGAAGGCGGTCGAGTAAGCGTGCGTGCGACCAATAAAGACAATATGCTGCGACTCATCGTAGAAGACGATGGCCTTGGCTTCGGCCAACACGCGGATAGCAAAGGCACGGGCGTTGGTCTCGCGAACTTGCGAGAACGTCTGAGTGTCCTCTACGACGGTTTTGCGACGCTCGAAATCACCGACGCCAATCCCGGCACGCGGGTTGAGATTGCGATTCCTTTCGCGCGTTCGTAGGATGGGTGGAGCGAAGCGATACCCATCAAGCCGGTCGCACTCGTCACGGTATGGTTTGCGCCGCTGATGGGTATCGCTTCGCTCCACCCATCCTACATATCACCACTATGACAACCGCTCTCATCGCCGACGACGAACCGCTACTTCGCGAACACTTGCGCGAGCTCTTGCAAACGCTTTGGCCCGAACTCGATATCGTCGCCCTCGCCGCTAACGGCAACGAAGCCGCAAAGGCGATTGCCGAGCACGCGCCAGATGTCGCCTTTCTGGACATCAAGATGCCAGGCCAAACCGGGATTGAAGTCGCGCAAGGGATCGAGACCAATACGCGCATCGTATTCGTAACGGCCTACGACGAGTTCGCGGTGCAGGCCTTCGAGCGCGAAGCAATCGACTACGTGATGAAGCCCGCCAACGAGGCGCGCCTCGCGCAGACGGTCGCGCGCGTACGCAGTGCACTTGCGCACAACGAAAATCCACCCGAAATTTCAGTGCTCTTGAAGTTACTTGCGCAACGCGGCACTGCCACTACGGCCGAGGATAAAAAAACGCCGATTCGCTGGATACGCGCGAGTCGCGGCGACACCACGTTTCAAATCGCGGTCGACGAAGTGCTCTTCTTTCAAAGCGACGACAAATACACGGTCGTCAACACTGCAAACGGCGAACACCTCATTCGCATGGCGCTGACCGAATTATTGGATTCGCTCAATCCAGAGCAATTCTGGCAAGTGCATCGCGGCACGGTGGTGAACATCAATTGCGTCACATCAAGCAAACGTGATGGCGATGGGCGAGTAACGCTCAATTTGCGCGGTTGGGAAAAGCCAGTCGCTGTGTCGCGGGCTTACTCGCATTTGTTTAAGCAGATGTAGGGGGCGTTTTCAACGCACCCAAATTGATACCAACCTGGCGCAAACGTGTCTTCGCGTTGACCGCTATCACCACTTGCTCAGTATCTCTTCTTTCAGCGTAACAAGTGATGCTTTCGCTTGCGTAAATGCAGTGTCAAATTTTTGCCGCCCTACTTGTCGTGATTTTGATTCAAGTTTTCCGTTGTTCTTCAAAATCTTGAGTTGAAAGAAAAACTCGTCTTCTGCGCCATCTTTGCCGACCTTTAACATTGGATGGGAATCGGTTTGGTGATGCGCGAAAGCATTTCTCAAAGAAAGTATGTCGTGCAACGGTTCGCGATCGAACTTCACGTCAAGTTCTGAAGCAATCGCAGCTACGACTTTAACTTTTGAGCCGAGCGGCATTACCGAGCTATCAAGAATTACGCTCCAAAAAAACTCAGCGCGATTGCTCGCCGGCTCACAGTGCAGCTCGATGACCTGATTGAGAAGATTTTCGATGAGCGCTGTTCGATTGACGACGTGAACAAGGTCTTCGTCTTTTTGTTCGCTCATAGTTACTCTCCAGTTAAGCGGCGAGCGCTCGCTAATGTCACGTCGCTCTAATCACACGCATCCTGTATCAATTTGGGTGCGTTGAAGACACACCCTACATCCCGTCACGCATTTCTCTCAAACACCGCCGCGAAAAAACCATCGCAGCCATCTCGATGCGGAAGCAAATGCGCGTACGGCTTCTCTTCGCTCGCGTCTTCGTTTCGCAACGAAGACGGAACGACCTTCCAGCCGGTATTCGTTGAAAGAAAATGCTCGGCGATGTTTTCGTTTTCGTCGGCAAGTAGCGAACAGGTCGCATAAACCAATCGACCACCGGTTCGCACGAGTTTCGCCGCTTCGTTGAGGATACTTTTCTGAATCTCGATCAACTCTTTCACGCTCGCGGGCGATTGCCGCCATTTGAGATCGGGGTTGCGTTTGAGCGTGCCTAGACCGGAGCACGGTGCATCGACCAAGACGCGATCGGCTTTGCCAGCGAACTTTGCAAGCTTCGGGTCGTGTTCGTTTTCGATACGCTGCGTTTGCACGTTGCTTGCGCCGCTGCGCGCAAGGCGAGGCCCCATGTTGTCTAGACGGCGTTCGTTATTGTCGAACGCGTAGAGTCGCCCGGTGCTCGCCATCATCGCTGCGAGTGCGAGCGTTTTGCCGCCAGCACCCGCGCAGAAATCGATTACAAATTCGCCGCGTTTGGCACCAACCAATTTTGCGAGCAGTTGCGAGCCTTCGTCTTGCACTTCGATCGTGCCGTCCTCGAAGAGCGGATGACGGCCGATGTCGATGCGGCCCAATTCGAGCTGTTGCAAGCGAATGCCAACGTCTGAAATCGGCGTGGCATGGGCGTTCGAGAAACCTTCCTTCTGCAAACGCTTCAACACCTCGTCGCGTTTTCCTTTGAGCGTGTTCACACGCAAGTCGAAACTTGCGGGCTTAAGCAAATCTTCGGCGAGCGCGAGCCGTTCGTCGTTACCGTATTGCACGCCAAGTCGATCCCAAAGCCACGCCGGCAGTTCGCGGCGCGCGTGCGAGCCGAGCGCCTCATCCGCCTTCAAATACTTCGTGTAGCGATCAATTTCGCCAGATGGCGCAGTAACGCGACGCCGAAACTGTCGCGCGAGCGCGGCCAGGGCGAGTGCCGAAAATTCGTCTTTCGGTTTGCCGCCATCAAACGCAATCGTCTCGACGCTCAGGCGATGACGAAGCCAGGCGTAGAACCCTTCGGCGACGAGCGGACGATCTTGCGAGCCGACGCGCTTTTCGCGCAGCACGTACGAGAGCGTGCGGTCTGCTGGGTATTCGAACTTCGATGCGGATTGAATCGCGAAGGCGAGCGCGGAGAGAGCGGCGGGTCGGAGGAGCATTTGCGTATGCTACTTGAGCTAGATGCCAACATCATCAGCAATTGCCCCTATGAATAGAGCTTGCGGCTTATTTATACTTTCTTTCGAAAAAGTAAATATTTCGCAATTTTTCTATATTTAACAAGGCGATAACTGATATAGCTTACTTACACTGCATCAGAAATCTCGCCTAAACAAACAACGCAACTAGCGCAACAACCGCCACCGCAAGCCCTGCGAGAACAACGTAAACGCACGCCACGAACGCCGCTTTCGCAATCGTCTTTATCCAACCGCCACGGTACACGCGGCGCATCGCAAGCAGCGTGTAAATCGGGATCGCGAAAGTCGCAAATAGCGAAAACCAATCATGCGCGGTGGCGAGCAGAACCACGAGCAGCCAGAACGTATGCAGGTGCAGCGCGAACACGACGTGCGAGCCGTACGTCATCTTTCGTCGCACGTAGACGAATTTAAGCAGCGCTGCGAACAAGGGCACGAGCGCAAACATCGCATACGCCCAGTAGCGAAGCATGCGATCAGGCAGCGACGTGACAAGCGCTTTACGCGCTTCGGGCGTCGCAAATTTCTTCTTCGCGCGCTCGCACAGCCAATCGGGGACATTCTTGCAAGTCGCCTCGTTCTTCTCGAACTTTACATACGAGCTGTCGCCAAAATTGATGACCGCCACATCTTTGAAATCTTCCGATTTGGTCGCAGTTTCCACTCTCGCCGCACCGAGATTCACCAGGATCCCGAAGATCAAAAAGCAAACAACGCTTACCGTCAAATACAAACGCAGCGGCAACATGTAGGCGCGTTTGCGACCGTCGAGGTAGTCGCGGGTGAGCGCGCCAGGTCGCGAAATCAAGCGCCAAAGCGTTTGTACCAACGAGCCCTTAACAGCGATGTAGTTGCCGAAAAAGTGATGAATGAATTCGCCAAACGTCGGCGGCGAGGTGTCGGTTTCCTGCCCGCAGTCGGGGCAATATTTCGCACGCGGCACCGCCGACAAATCGTAGCGGCAGTTGCGACAAAGATGGGGCTTTGCCGAGATGGTCGATCCGGTCGCTTCGCTCAAAGCATTCGCCCCGCTCAATTCGAAGCGCCGGCGCGCGCCGACCAGTCGCGTGCGAGCATGCCGTAGACAAACGAGTCGCGCACTGCGCCATGATGATCCCGTCGCTCGCCACGCAGGTGTGCCTCGCGCGCGAATCCAACGCGCTCGAAGAGCTTCGCACTTTTCTCGTTGAGCGCGTCGCAGCTGCCCCACACGCGGTTGACCTTCATATGGTCGAAGGCGAGCGTGCAGCAGAGTGAAACGGCTTCGGTCGCGATGCCCTGACCGCGCGCACTTTTACGCAGGTACCAACCGATTTCAAGCGATGGCACCGACCAGTCGAAGCCGTGAAACCCGGTGCCGCCGTAAAGTGTTTTTTCGTCGAGCGAGAAAATGCCCATCACGAGCGCCTCGCGCGTTTGCCACTTGCCCGCCATATCGCGAACGTAGTTCTCGCTATCGTCAGCGCCTTTATGATTTTTCGGCCAAGACATCCATTGCATCAGCTCTTCCACATCTTCCATGACTGCGGAGAAAACCGCCGCGCCGTCGCCCGAGCGATACGGGCGCAAGACGCAGCGCTTGCCGAGAATCTTGGTCGGCAATTGCAACAGGCGCGGGCGGTCGATAGCGGGCATGATCTCAACGCGAAAACAACGTGTTGAATTCAGTATAGGGCGAGACTTTCGCCGGGGGAAGCCAGCGGCGCACGCGGGCGCAGGCGCTCGCGTATGCCTGTCGTATTTTGTGACGCTTCGCAGCGCTACAAACCTACGCCGCTTCGCCCGTTCCCAAACTCGCGCCTGCTTTCAGCGACGCCTCGATGAATGGATCGAGATCGCCGTCGAGCACCGCTTGGGTGTTCCCGGTTTCGTGACTCGTTCGCAAATCTTTGATGCGCGATTGATCGAGCACGTAGCTTCGAATCTGATGTCCCCAGCCAATGTCGGTCTTGGTGTCTTCGAGCTTTTGTTGCGCCTCTTGCCGTTTGCGGAGTTCAAAATCGTAGAGTCGCGCGCGCAGACGTTTCCACGCAACATCGCGATTGGAATGTTGCGAGCGACCGTCCTGACATTGCACGACGATACCGGTTGGAATATGCGTGAGTCGTACTGCCGAATCTGTTTTATTGATGTGCTGTCCGCCCGCGCCGCTTGCGCGGAAGGTGTCGGTGCGCACGTCCGAAGGATTGATATCGATCTGAATCGAATCGTCGACTTCGGGATAGACGAACACCGAGGCAAACGAGGTGTGGCGTTTTGCATTCGAATCGAACGGGCTCTTGCGAACCAGCCGATGGACGCCGGTTTCGGTGCGCAGAAAACCGTACGCGTACTCGCCGGAAATTTTGATCGACGCGCCTTTGATGCCGGCCACATCGCCGTCGGTGTGATCTTCGATTTCGACTTTGAAGCCCTTGCGCTCACCGTAGCGACAGTACATGCGAAAGAGCATCTGCGCCCAATCTTGCGCCTCTGTCCCGCCGCTGCCAGCGTTGATGTCGAGGAAGCAATTGGAGTTATCCGCCTCGCCCGAGAGCATGCGCTTGAATTCGATTTCGGCGAGCGTGACGTTGGCACGATCAACGTCGGCTTTGACGCTCTTGAGCGTCGCCTCGTCGCCTTCCATTTCGGCGAGTTCGAAGAGTTCCGCCGCGCCGGTTGTGTCGGCAGTCAACGCGTCGATCGACTCAACCACGCCATCTAGCGCACGTTTTTCTTTGCCGAGTTCACGCGCCCGATCGGCGTTATTCCAGACGTTCGGGTCTTCTAATTCCGCGTTGACTTCTTCCAGGCGACGCTTCTTTTTTTCGTAGTCAAAGTAACCCCCGTAGCTCGTCGACTTTTGCGACGGCAGCGGCGATGGATTGCTTTAATTCGGCGATGAGTTCTTGCACGATTGTGATGTTTCTGCGGTTTTATTGAGGCGCAATGTTATCGCGCGGGTTGCGGGGGCGTAACGGAATCAGCTACGTCGCTTATTGCCCAATAAAACATAAATGTTGTCGCTATTTTATTGATAGTTTGTTACATATTTTTATAGATTTTATCTATATTTAACAGCTCAAGTAGCAAGAAAGCTATTAACCGATAGACCTCCAGGCACTTCCCCGCGACACAACGCGCGACAATCCTGCCTCATTCAATGCGTTTCGCCGGTACTTCGAACCCATCATGCTCCTCACCCCACCCGATTTCGACAGTGCAGTATTTGAACCCAGCGAAACCGAAGAGACCGTCGATCTGTTTTTTCGTGGCGGCGAACTCCTGGTGAGCGAGGCGGCGGACAGCCTGGCGGACGATCCGGCCTCGAACGCACGCCTTGCCTCGGTCGCCCTAGGGCGCTGGCGCGAGCGTGCGTACGTCGCGCATCGACTGCCAATGGGCGCGAGTGCGGGCACAGGCGCGCGCTTTGCCGGACTGCGCAGCCTGTTCACCAGCCTGCCGACGGCCGAGCTCGCGATTGCGCTGCGCGCCAACCAACTGCTCGAATGGGATCGCACCCACGCGCACTGCGGTGCCTGCGCGACGGCCACCGTTCGCGAGCACCACGAGCGCGCGCGCCGCTGCCCGGCTTGCGGCCTGTCTGCCTATCCGCGAATCTCCCCGGCGATGATGTGCCTGGTCACGCGCGGAAAATCCATTTTGCTCGCACGCAACGTGAACTTTCCGCCAGGGCGGTACAGCGCGCTTGCCGGGTTTCTTGAGGCGGGTGAAAGTATCGAAGACGCGGTGCATCGAGAGGTGCGCGAAGAAGTTGGCGTTTCGGTGAAGAATCTGCGCTACTTTGCCTCGCAGTCCTGGCCGTTTCCGAACAGCTTGATGATCGCGTTTACCGCCGAGTATGCGGGCGGCGATCTGCGCCCGAACGGCCATGAAATTGCTGAAGCCGACTGGTTCGATCCGGGGAATTTGCCACAACTCCCGCCGGAGGTCTCGATTGCTCGCGCATTGATCGATGCAACGCTTGCTCGATTGCGCGAATAATCCGCCATGTCGCCCGATTTTCCGGGGCGACCTGCCCGGGAGTTGCACGTGATCGGGTAAACGGCGACTTACTATAATCGCTGGTTCACAAGACCTAGGGGGAGCCGGAGTTCATGGTGTTTTTTGCAAGCGAATCAACCGCAATGAGCCGATCTTTCCGAAATGCACTGGCGCTGTTTTGCGTTGGTCTCACCGCTAGCTTCGCATTTGCGCAACCGGCTGAAGTGCAGGAGGCAAACCGCCTGTTGCGCGCCGGGCAGCCGCAAAAGGCGCTGGAGCGGGCGGACGCGTTTCTTGCAACGAAGCCGAAAGACGCCACCGCGCGCTTCGTGCGCGGACTCGCGCAGTCGGAGCTCGGTCGCACGAACGACGCCATCATGACCTTCCAGTCGCTGACCGAAGACTACCCGGAGCTGCCAGAGCCGTACAACAACCTAGCCGTTCTCTACAGTTCCAAAGGTCAATTCGAAAAAGCGCGCGTCGCGCTGGAACTCGCGATCCAAACGCATCCGAGCTATGCGACCGCACACGAGAATCTGGGCGACATCTACGCAAAGCTCGCAAGCCAGGCTTACGACAAAGCGCTGCAACTCGATAAAACCAATAACGTCGCGGCCACCAAATTGAACCTGGTGCGCGATCTCTTCTCCACCAATCCGAAAGCCAACGTGCCGCCGCGTCCGGCCGCCGTCGCTGCAATCACGACCCCGCCGCCCGCCGTGGCAGCGCCCGCAAAAGCCGCACCGCCACCGCCTGCGGCAAGTGCCTCGAACGCGGCAGCCGCCGCCGCGCCGGCCGCCGGTAGCACTGCCGCCGCCAAACCACCGACCGCAGCCGCGCCGGACGCAAGCGGCGAGGTCATCGCGGCGGTCAACCGTTGGGCAAAAGCATGGTCTGCGCGCAACGCCGACGCCTACCTCGCAAGCTACGCCAAGAGCTTCACGCCCGAGAAGGGACAGACCCGCGCCGCGTGGTCAGCTGCGCGCCGCGAGCGGGTCACAACGCCCAAGAAAATTAGCGTCGCGCTGGTAGACACCAAAGTCGAAATCGTCTCGGCCACCGAGGCGCGCGCTGTATTCCGCCAGAACTATGAATCCGACAGCTTGTCTACCCGTTCACGCAAGACCTTGAGTTTGGTCAAGGAAGACGGCGAGTGGCGCATTTCGCGCGAGCGCTCCGGCTAGATTTTGCGAGCAGTATTGTCGATTGATGTTTGAGTACGAAAGCCTTGCAGCCGACCCCGCCCGCCCGCGCCGCCCGTTCGTCGCGTTCGCGCGCGCGGTCGCAAAGTGCGCGGCGGCTAGCGCGCTAGTCGGCGCGCCACTGGGTGTTGTTAGCGGTGCGGGTGCCTTTGCCGACGCCGAGGCGCTTCTGTTCAAAGCCATTCGCGAAGTACGGACCGTGCAACTCGACGCCGCGATGCGCACCATCGCGCAGCTCATCGATCGCCACCCAAACTACCGTCTCGCCCACCTGATTCAGGGCGATCTGCTACTGGCCAAGGCAAAGCCGCTGCAAACCATTGGCAACCCTCTCACCGCGCCTGCGGCAAATCCCCTTCCCGCACCAGCCGCAGAGTCGGTTGACGGCTTGCGCGCCGAGGCGCAGGTTCGACTGCAAAGAGCGCAAGAAAGCATTGCGAGCGACAAAATTCCGTCGAATTTCTGGCGTGTCGCGCAACCCTCGCAATACGCGATGGCGCTCGATGTAGATCGGTCGCGCCTTTACGTGTTTGAAAACCGTGAAGGCCAGTTGCAGCGCATCGCCGACTTCTACGCAACGGTCGGCAAGGAAGGCAGCGGTAAAGCCAAAGAAGGCGACCAGCGCACGCCGATCGGTGCCTACACCTTGCAATCGGCAGTGCCGCGCCAAAAGCTCACGGATTTCTACGGCGCGGGCGCGTTCCCGCTCGACTACCCGAACGACTGGGATCGTCGCCTCGGTCGAAGCGGCTACGGCATCTGGCTGCACGGCGTGGGCAGCGATACCTTCGCACGCGCGCCTCGGGCGAGCGACGGCTGCATCGTCGTGTCGAACCCGGACTTGCAGGTGCTCGAGAAATTCATTGTGCCCGGTCGCACGCCGATCGTGGTTGCCCAGACAATCGATTGGGTTGATCGCGGGCTCGCTGCCAAACAGGCAACCGCCGTGCTCACCGCGTTTGAGCGCTGGCGCGGCGACATGCAATCGCTCGACCTGCCGCGTTATTTTCAGAACTACGGCGTCGGGTTCGCCGCCGACGGTGTCGATTACTACGGCTGGGAAGCGCAGCGCCGTAGTCTGTTCGGCGCGATGAGCTGGGCCAAAGTGCAGGTGAGCAACGTCTCTGCGGTGCAGTATCCCGGAACCCGCGATGTCGCGTTAGTAACGTTCGACCAATCTTTTTCGAGCAACAAGTTCAACTCGGAACTCAAAAAGCGACAACTCTGGCAGCTCGCGGCCGATGGTCGCTGGCGCATTATTTTTGAAGGAAACAGCTAGGACCTTTTATGAAACTCAATCTCGTCACACTACTTGCAAGCCTCGCATGCAGTGCCGCACTCGCTGGCGGCACATTCGCTCAAGACAAAACCGCCGCCCCGGCCGCGAAACCCGCCGCCGCACCCGCTGCCGCAGCGACCTCAGCCAAGCCACAAGTCGAAATGAAAACCTCGATGGGCACGATCGTGATCGAGCTCGATCCGACCGCCGCGCCTAAATCGGTGGAAAACTTTCTTGAATACACCAAAGCCGGGTTCTACGACGGCACAATTTTTCATCGCGTGATCAAGGGCTTCATGATTCAGGGCGGTGGGTTCGAGAAATCGATGGCGCAAAAGCCGACCCGCGCAGCAATCACCAACGAAGCGGAAATGGCCGCGAAAGCCGGACTTCGCAACGATCGCGGCACCATCGCCATGGCGCGCACCAACGCGCCGCATTCGGCGACTGCACAGTTTTTCATCAACCACGTCAACAACGATAAGTTGACCCACCCCTCGTTCGACGGTTGGGGCTACGCGGTGTTCGGCAAGGTTGTGAGCGGCATGGACGTGGTCGACAAGATCGCCGAGGTCGCCGTCACCAACAAAGGCGGACACCAGAACGTTCCGCAAGCCGACGTCGTCATCGAAAAAGTCACGCTCAAAAAATAGTCCGTCATTGTTTCGACTGCGCGCCCACGCGAGCGCTCAGTCGCACCTCTTTTCAAAGAAATTACGAAAGCACTCATGGCAAACGTCACGCTCACTACTAACCACGGCGACATCACGCTCTTCATCGACGAAGTAAAAGCGCCGCTCACCGCTGCGAACTTCCTGCAGTACGTGCGCGACGGCCACTACGACGGCACGATCTTCCACCGCGTCATTAAGGATTTCATGATTCAGGGCGGCGGCTTCGAGCCGGGCATGAAACAAAAAGCGGTGCGCGCTGCGATTCAGCATGAAGGCGTTGCAACCAGCGCAGCGGGTCTTAAAAACGCGCGTGGCACGGTTGCCATGGCGCGCACCAACGAGCCGCACTCGGCGACCGCGCAGTTCTTCATCAACACGGTGGACAACGATTTTTTGAACTTCAAAAACCCGTCGCCACAGGGCTGGGGCTACACCGTTTTTGGCAATGTCACCGGCGGCATGGACGTAGTCGAAAAAATTCGCGGCGTTGCGACCGGACAGTCGGGCTTTCATGGCGACGTACCCAAGCAGGACGTGGTGATTACGAAAGCGGTGGTCGCCTAGAGCCCGCGTCTCGCGATTCGCGCGCCCCAGGCACCGCCATGAGAGCGCTTTTCATCTCCGACCTTCATCTCAAAGAAAGCGACGCTGTCACCACGGCTCGCTTTTTTGCTTTCATGCGCGAGGTCGCCCCAGGAGCAGACGCGCTCTACGTCATGGGCGACTTGTTCCACGCGTGGCTTGGTGACGCATTAATTCCGCACGATCCATTTGCGCGCTCGGCAATCGACGCATTTGCCCAATTAAATAAGGCTAAAACCAACATTTTCTTTATTCACGGTAATCGTGATTTCATGCTAGGCAAACAATTCGCTGAGGCATGCAGTGGAAAGCTGTTGCCCGAGACAGATCTGATCTCGCTCGGCGGCGAAACCGCGCTCCTGCTTCATGGCGATGAGCTCTGCACCGACGATGCGCGCTACCAGCGCACGCGGAAAATCCTTCGCTCGCGCGCCTTCAAAGCGTTTGGCAACGCCCTGCCGCACTGGGTTCGCCGACAGATCGCCAAACGCCTGCGCAGCGCTAGCAAAGCCCACAAAGCAAACGCACCAATGCAGATTCTCGATGCCAATTTCGACGCCGTGAGCGCGATGTTTGCGAAGCACAACGTGCAACTCATGATTCACGGCCACACCCACCGCCCCACCGATGAAACGATCGAGCGCGACGGCGTGCGAACGCGCCGCATTGTGCTTTCGGACTGGCAACAGGACTACGGCTATCTGGAATGGATCGACGGCAAGTTTTTCGTGCGTCCGTGGCCCCCGTCCGCCCCGCAATCTGCGGGAGAGAATGTCGCGTAGCGGCGGGTGCCGGTAGGCGCTGCAAACTCGAATCCGTCTGCCTATAATCGCGCCAATTGGGGATGTAGCTCAGCTGGGAGAGCGTCGCGTTCGCAATGCGAAGGTCGGGAGTTCGATCCTCCTCATCTCCACCAACAAAATCAATAGTCTGCAACGGTTAGTGCCTAACCGTCAGTCATCGGGTCACGCAGGTGCGCTGCCTCCACGAACTAGCAACGAGTTGAACTAGCGCGCGTTTCGCCCGAGAGGAAGCTGACAGACGATAAAGTGGTGATTGCACAAAAAAAGCACCCACAACGAGTTTTCCTTAGAGCAAAGCCCGCAGAAAACGCCTATGTAGTAGACGCCCGCACGCCCGAGGAGCGCTCCGAGATGCGCACCACATCAAGCAGCGCAAGCAGCAACAAGTCGCGCGACACGGGCTTCGGTAGAAAGTCGTCCATTCCCGCGGCAGCGCAACTGACGCGATCAGCATCAGACGAGCCAGCTGTAAGGCCGATGATGTACGGCTGCTTGGTAAGAGGCAATGATCGAATAAGTTTGGTTGCTTCGATCCCATCGACATTCGGCATCTGCACATCCATGAGCACGACCTGGGGGCATAGTCGTTCTGTGGCGGCCACCGCAATCGCACCATCTTGCGCGAACTCCAAATGCGCGACCCACTTGCGCAAAAGACCATCGATTAGAAGCGCGTTGATGTCGTTGTCTTCCGCAACGACAACCGTGAGCTCGGAGAGTCCGCGTAACGCGGCATCTTCGATCGCTGCCTCCCGCATGGCCGCGATCATCGCGGCGGAAGGTTTGCCATTAAACCCGGCATCGAGCAGCTGCAACATCACTGACACGCGAAACGTGGTGCCAACACCGAGTTTGCTTTCCGCCGAAATGTCGCCGCCCATCGCGCTCGCGAGCTGTGCGCAAATAGCCAGTCCGAGACCAGAGCCGCCAACGGGCTTCGATGAGGGTTGGCGAAGCTGGCTGTAGGCGCGAAATAGCTTGGGCAGGTCGGTCTCTGCAATG
>JAAFJI010000052.1 GCA_013298045.1 Betaproteobacteria bacterium | reverse complement strand
GCTCTTCCGATCTCGTGATGCGCGCGAATCTCGATAGCGCGTTCTTCATGCTCTCGTCAGTCATCGCCGCCGCGCGTTCGGCAAATCAGTCAGCATCGCTTTGTTTTGTGTCGACGATTGCGGCGCAAATTGGCATCGCGAATCACGAAGCAATCGCGGCGGCGAAGGGCGGCTTGGAGGCGATGGTGCGCTCGGCGGCGGCGACTTACGCGGCAAACGGCATTCGGGTGAACGCCGTAGCACCCGGACTCATGGACACGCCTGCCGCTGCGAAATTCCTTTCAACGCCGACGCTGCGCGAAGCCAGTGCGAAGCAATACCCACTCGGCACGATCGGTTCACCGGAGGAAATCGCTGAGATCATGGTTTGGCTCTTGTCGGACGCGGCTAAACGCGTCACCGGGCAAACATGGACGGTGGACGGTGGATTCACTGCAGTTCGACCTCTGGTTCGTTAGCCTCATTCAGCCTATCGTTCAATGTTTAAAGGGAATAAATCAACATTGCCAAAGAAAGACTGCATTTCATGCGGAAAAGCGATGGTTTGGCGTAAGAGCTGGGCGAAGAACTGGGAGCAAGTGAAGTATTGCTCAGAGCGCTGTCGGAAACGAAAGACAAACAATGCGTAACTTGGTTTTGGTGCTCGGCGATCAACTCGATCGTGAGTCTGCGGCGTTTGACGGCTTCGATCCTAAACAAGATCGAGTGTTGATGATTGAGGCATTCGAAGAATCGACGCACGTGTGGTCGCACAAAACCCGCACTGCGCTATTTCTATCGGCGATGCGGCATTTCGCGAAAGAAATCGAAGCGCGCGGTTGGCCGATTGACTATCGCTCGCTCGATCGAGAGGCCGACGCGAGTCTTGCAAGCGGCGTGACCGCAGCGGTTGCCGCGCGTAAAGCAAAGAAAGTTGTCGTCGTTGAACCCGGCGATCTGCGCGTGCGCGCTTCGCTCGAAGCAGCATGCGCAAAATCGAACTGCGAATTCGAAGTTCGGATTGATCGTCATTTTCTTTGCACCGTGGATGAGTTCAAAAAATGGGCAGGCAAGAACAAATCGCTGCGCATGGAATTCTTCTATCGCGAGATGCGAAAGCGTCATCGCGTGTTGATGGACGGCGAGAATCCAATCGGTGGTCAGTGGAACTTCGACGCGGAAAACCGCAAGAGTTTCGGCAAGAGCGGACCGCAGGACGTGCCGACACCCCCGAAGTTTTCGCCGGACACAATCACGAACGAAGTCATCGCGCTCGTCGAAAATAAATTCAAAGACCATCCGGGCTCCACCGCGAATTTCAATTGGCCCGTCACGCGCGAGGACGCATTGCGTGCGCTGGACGACTTCATCGAAAAACGACTCGGCGATTTCGGCCCGCATCAGGACGCGATGTGGACCGGGCTCGTGTTCGCTTGGCATTCGTTGCTTTCGAGTTCGCTCAATTTGAAATTGCTCAATCCGCGCGAGGTGATCGAAGCGGCGGAGGGCGCGTACAAGAAACGAAAACTTGATCTCGCAAGTGTTGAAGGTTTCATTCGGCAAGTGCTCGGATGGCGCGAATTCATGCGCGGCGTGTATTTCACCGACATGCCAACACTCAAAACCGCGAACCACTTCGACCATAAAAACGATTTGCCGAAATGGTATTGGACGGGTGAGACGAAGATGAATTGCCTGAAGCAATGCGTCGATCAAACGCTTGAGTACGGCTACTCTCACCACATCCAGCGCCTGATGATCACCGGTATGTTTGGTATCACTGCGGAAATCGAACCGCAGCAGCTTTGCGATTGGTATCTTGCGGTGTACGTCGATGCGGTTGAATGGGTAGAGCTGCCGAATACGGCGGGTATGGCGCTCTTCGCGAACGGCGGTCGCTTCACGAGCAAACCTTACGTTGCAAGTGGCACGTACGTGAAGCGTATGAGCAATTATTGCGATGGTTGTGCATACAAGCCCGATGTAAAAACCGGTGCGAAAGCCTGTCCGCTCACAACACTCTACTGGAATTTTCTCGACAAACACGAGAAAACTTTTTCATCGAATCCGCGCACGTCGCTCATGGTCAAAAATTTGCAACGCATGACTGATGAAGATCGCGCTGCGATTTATACTGACGCGAAACGCATGCTGAAAGATTTGAACGCGCTATGAGTGAGAGTTCAATTCGCGAAATCACGCTTGCGAAGACGCGCGCGGAACGTCATCAGCAAGTTCGCGATTTGTTTCCCACGTTAGACGGCACCGATTGTGGGTTCGAAGGCGGTCGTGCCGCAGCGCTGCGCGCGCTCGCGCGCGTCGATCCGGCTGCATATAACCGCACGCGGAATCACTTGAATGGCAAAGTCTCGCGACTCTCGCCGTACTTCAGGCACGGTGTGCTGACGCTTGCCGAGGCCGCGCATGCTGCGATCAAGCGTTCGGGCTCCGGCGCGTACAAATTTGTATTCGAGCTTGCTTGGCGAGATTTCTGGCGACGCGTCTGGGCGCGTGATGGTGATGCGATCGAAGCCGATATGGAAAGGGCAAAAGTTCGCATCGGAGACGCGCCGCTGCCGAAAGATGTCGCTAATGCGCAGACAGAGCTTGCGTGCATGGATTCGTTCGTGCGCGATCTTCGCGAGACCGGTTATGTGCACAACCATGCGCGCATGTGGTTCGCGAGCTACGTCGTGCATCATCGAAAAGTAAGTTGGAAAGCTGCGGCAGATTGGTACTACGGCGAGCTGCTTGACGGCGATCGCGCGAGCAATCATTTATCGTGGCAATGGGTCGCCTCAACGTTTTCGAGCAAACCGTACTTTTTCAATCGAGAGAATCTAGAACGCTACACCGATGGTGCACTATGCGCGCAATGCACGAAGCGAAACGCATGCCCGTTTGACGCAAGCTATCCAGCGCTTGAGAAAAAGCTGTTTGGCGCCGAGGCATCGCTGCGGTGAAGATTTTGCTGGTTCACGACGAGATGCTGAACGACACGTTGCCTGTGTTTGCGACAAGCGCTGATGCGATACGAGTCTTTGTTCTCGATCCTGCGTTCGTCGCGAGCGAGGGCTGGACATTGAAGCGTATTCAGTTTGTGATCGATTGCGTCGCCGAGATGCAGAACGTACGTGTGTTTCATGGGGCGCTTGCCGACGTGTGTCGCGAACTTGGCGCGACGAGTCTTGTGACCCAATCTACGCCGAATCACGCAATTCAGCAGTGGCTCGAATCGCTGTCGCCGCTCACTATATCGTGGCATGATGAGCCGCAATTCGTTGACTACGAGGGTAGGCTCAGTCGTTTCACAGCGTACTGGAAATCGGTCGCGCCGCAATGGTTTTCCGAAGATGTGCTCATCGCCGAAAACGCTCGCGGCGGCTCAAAACTATCTCGCAGCGCGAGTAGCGTGCGAGGCGCGCTGCGCAAATGAAACCGACGATCGTTTGGTTCAAACGTGACTTGCGCTGGACGGATCATGCGCCACTCGTTGAAGCCGCGAAGCGCGGCCCGATTGTCGCGCTCTGGGTTTATGAGTCTGTGCAGTGGCGTGAGCCGGACGCAGCGGCGCAACATCTTTGCTTCGCAAACGAGTGCCTGCGCGAACTCGCTGAATGGTGCGGTGAGCAAGGCGGTGCGCTGCTTCGCATGCAAGGCGACATGATTGAATGTTTGCAGCGATTGCGCGAGCGCTTTGGCGCATTTTACCTCGTGAGTCATGAAGAAACGGGAAACGGCTGGTCCTACGAGCGCGATAAGGCGGTCGCGTCTTGGTGTCTCGCGAACGAGGTCGCTTGGACTGAATTTCCGAATAACGCTGTCGTGCGTCGCCTTGATTCGCGAGATCGCTGGACGCAACACTGGAATCGGCGAATGTCAAATCCGCCGCTTGATGCACCGATTCACCTTCGCTTCGCACCTCTACCTTTTGAAAGTGTCGGCGAGTTGTCGCCGGGTGAACTCGGCGTGCAAGGTAGAGACAAACCGCAGCGCATGTTGGGAGGTCGAAGTGTTGCGCTCGGGTTACTCGCTTCATTTCTGGAAGAGCGAGGTCAGCACTACCGAAGCGAAATGTCTTCACCTGTGACAGCCGCGAGCGCCTGTTCGCGGCTGTCGCCTCACCTTGCTTGGGGCGCGTTATCGATTCGCGAATGTGTGTATGCATTACTCGGGCGACGCGAGGAGTTACGAGCGCTGCCGCGCGACGCGCAACCGCCTGGGTTCTTGGCGTCGATCAAGAGTTTCGAAGGACGCTTGCACTGGCATTGCCATTTCGTTCAGAAACTCGAAGACGAGCCAGCGATCGAATTTCGCAATGTGCATCGCGGCTTCGACGGACTACGCAACGAAGTAGAGGCAATCGATGCGTTGAGTGATGCGGAGCGCGTTCGCTACGTCGCGTGGTGCGATGGCAAAACCGGTTTCCCCTTTGTCGACGCCTGCATGCGAAGTTTGCACGCAACCGGTTGGATCAATTTTCGGATGCGCGCGATGCTGATGAGCTTCGCGAGCTACAACCTGTGGCTTCATTGGCGGCTCACGGGTTTACACCTCGCACGCGAGTTCACCGACTTCGAGCCTGGCATTCATTGGTCGCAATCGCAAATGCAAAGCGGCGTGACGGGAATCAATACCGTTCGCATCTACAACGTGGTGAAGCAAAGCATCGATCAAGACCCGAGCGGAACATTCATCCGACAATGGGTACCCGAACTCGCGCATCTCGACGACCGAACAATTCACACGCCATGGCTTGCGAATGTGTCGCGTGAAACTTATCCGGCACCGATTGTTGATCACATGCAATCGATGCGCGAGGCGAAAGAAAAAATCTACGGTGCGCGCCGTAGTCGAGCCGTGAAAGAAGAGGCGAAACGCGTGTACGAAAAGCACGGCTCGCGCAATCCGGCGCGCGACGTGCGCACACGCGTGCCCAAGCGCGTGAGTGCGCCGCAATTCTCAATTCAAGCATCCCTGTTTGAAACGGAGATATAACTTCGGGTTATTTTGCCCCGAGTTTGCATCCGAAAACATGATAAACGTGTTCTAGCGAAATTGTATTTTTGATCTAATGTAGATCAATAAAAGCAGGGCGTACGTTCATATAGTCATTGCGATTGATCGGTGGAATATTTCAGCTCCTTCGGCCGTACCTGCCGCATGCGCGAGGGAACGCAAATGCGAACGGGAAGACCGTGGGTCTGCGTCGCGCGACCTTTCGGCTCGGATCGCAGCGTTGAGCGCTCGCTAGGCGCCGCGCGCGCTCCGCATCTGGGAATACTTCGGGTTCGCCTACTCGATCGTCTTCATTGGGCGAGGACAGGCGAGACAAAATCCTTCGGCAGAAAAGGCAAATCCGTCACACCGGGATCGACGCCGCACTGCATGAGAAGCGTTGTTACTTGGCCGCGATGATGGGTGCCGTGATTGAAATACTGCATCAGGCAGATTTCGAGTGGCATCGTCACTTCGTCTTTGTTGCCGCTCAACCGGCGAAATGTAAGCTGGCTTGCAATGCGCTCTTGCGTGAGCGTTATCGCAAAACGATCCATGCGGTCGTCGGTGAATGCGCGTTGTTTCTTCAATTCGTCGAAGTCGGTGTAGAGCACGTCATCAAGTGAGGTGATACCGCTCGGTTCGCCATCAAAACGCGAGAGCCAGAGGCGATCGCCAACGAGTAGATGATTGAGTGTGTTGTGGATGCTCTTGAAGAAAGCGCCCATATTGCGCTTGCGGGTCTCATCGGTGAGTTTTTCGCACGCGCCGTAAATCGATTGGTTTTGCCAACGGTTGTAGCGAGCCATGTGTTTGCAGTAGTGAGCGTCAATCATGCGCTTATTGCCTTTCGTGTTTAGCGTGTCCAAATTGTCCAAACTCCAATCGCTATAAAGCCGATACCCGCGATTAATTTCAGGGCTTCGGGTGCAATGAACTTTGACAACGCGGAGCCTGCGAGTACGCCGATGCCCGCAGCGGCAACCAGCGCGAGCGCCGAGCCGAGAAACACCGCCCACAAACTCACCTTCGCGTCCGAGGCGAACATCATTGTCGCGAGTTGAGTCTTGTCACCGATCTCGGCGATGAAGACGGATATGGCAACGGTGAACATTGTTGCGAAGAAAGATTTTTCCATGCGATTCGATCAGTGAATAAGTTTGTATTTTTCGAGCAGTTCGCGCTCGCGCGCGGGAGAGAGCGTTTTCGCTGTGCCTAGAGCCGGGTGGTCGTTGGCAAGCGTCTGCGCCCAGCTAAGTGTGTCGCGAACGCTCGCCTCGGCCGAGCGAAATTTCAATCCGGCAGCGATCGCCCGATCCGCGCGTGCCAGCAGCAGACCGCCCGCGTCCGGGTCCTCCTCCGGGATCCAGAGCGGCAGTTCGCTCCACGGGGAAATTTTTTCGTCGGCGAGGGTGACATCACCCAGCCAGTGGGTGCTCGATTCAACGTTCGCGACTCTCGCACAGGCTTCGAGCAGGCCGCCCATGCTGTGAGCTTCGGCTTGAGTGACGGCATTGAATGCGCCGACGATGTGCGATTCGGCGCAGTGCACGATCCATTCGGCGAGATCGCGAACGTCGATCCACTGAATCGGTTTGTCGCGACGCCCCGGCGCCAAGACCGCGCCGCCTTTGGCGTAGCGCAGAGGCCAATAGACAAACCGCCCGGTGGGATCGTGCGGACCGACGATGAGACCGGGCCGCACGATGGCAACGCGATTCGGATAGGCGGCTGCGATCGTCTCCTCCGAGCGTGCTTTTTCTTCGCCGTAGCCGACGTCGCCCGTCGCGAGCGCGGTACTTTCGTCGTACTGTTGACGCGCTGCTCGGACACCGTAGGCAGACACCGACGACACATACACATAGTGCGCCAAATCGCTGCCGAGTGCCTTTGCTGCGCGCGTCATTTGCTCGGGTTTATAGCCGGAGCAATCGATTGCGCAATCGAAGCGGCGACCGTGCAGCGCGCTCATGTCGCCGTTGCGGTCCCCCTGAAGTCGCTCCACGTCGGCAAACGGCTCAGTGGTGTGTCGCCCACGATTAAACAGGGTCAGCCGGTGACCGCGACGCAGTGCCGCGTCGACGATGTGGCGACCGAGAAACACGGTGCCACCGAGAATCAGAAGGTTCATGCCGAGATGTTACGTCGGGCGATTCGGGCAAGTGTGAGCGCACGTTTCACCGATTCCGCCCGCCGCCGCCAGACGCCGCGTCGGAGCGGTGTCGATTGCTTCCGGAAACGGCGACATCGCTGACGCTCAGGCGCGCAATATCCAGTAGCCTTACACTCATATGCCCTATTAAATAAAGGCTGTGATCTAATGGAATCAGATAGCGAAGCATCATGTTTTCGGCATTTTTGGTAATATTTAATGGGCGATGCGATGAAAAGTACAAATGACGTTGCGCTTACTGCGGTTTTCACACCACAAGCGCTCGCCGACGATACCGCGTGCATCGATTTGATCGCGCAGACACAGCGTCGCACGGGAGAGCGATGCTTGCACAGCGATTTCGATGTGACCGCCAACACCTACCGCGCGGAATCTGCGGAAGAGGCGCTCTATGCCGTGTCCTACCGCGATGCGTCGTCTAACAAGCCGAGCTCGATTCTCGGCGCAGAGATTGCCGATGAGCTCGGGCGGGCGTGGCTGCGCGGGCCGTTCTTCGCCGCCGATGCGGACGGTGACTGGAGCGTGCTCGCGTCCGCGGCATTTGACGCGCTACGCGCAGCGGCGAAGCAGCGTGCACACACCTGGGACGCATTCGTCGAAACCTCGCACCACCGAGCACGCGAATGGTACGAAGCGCGCGGCTTCGTGCAAAAAGCCCAACACAGCATCTACACCGTCGATCAAGACCGGGCGCGCTATCAGCCAGAGCCCGAGGTGCGCGTGCCTCGCACCGATGCGGAGATCGATGCAATCGATGCGCTCGCTAGCCAGTCGTTTCCAGGCGGCTACCTTACGCGAGCCTCGTTTGCCGCACCACCGAGCGATGAGTCGATCACGCTCATGATCGCTGACGAGAACGGGATGCTCGGCTACATCTACGCGAGCTACGAGCCCGGCGCGGTCGAGGCTCAGATCGATAACTTGGCGGTTACGCCCCACGCGCGGCGACGCGGGATCGGGCGCAAGCTACTCCACGCCGCACTCGCTTGGGCCATTGAAAAGCGCGCAGCGCCGCAAGTTGCCCTGGTCGTTCGCGACGGCAATGTCAACGCGCGAGCGCTCTACTCGAGTGTCGGGTTTTCATTGTTGGCCGACGGCGTGCATCTTCGCCTCGAATTAGCGTAGGGCTACCGGCGCAGCGCGGGCGCTTCGATCGGCAGTCCGCTCGCGCGCCACGCGAGATAGAGTTCGAGCGCTGGGAGGATCGGATCGCTCGCGGCGGGAACATCCGCTTCCATGCCGAAGAAGCACGCGCGGAGTCGTCGGTTGAGCGAACCGACGGTTTGCCACTCGATGCGATATGCAGGAAAGCCGACGCCGTGGCCTTGGCTGATCGCTTGCGTACGCACACGCTTGCCCGCGATCTTGTCGTGGCATGCGGCACACGAGAAATCGAGTTTGCCTTGCACAGCGAAGAACATCGCACGTGCGCGCTGCCAAGAAACAGTTTGCGTGATGTTCGCTGCGATTTCCTGTGTCATGCCACGAGACGAGAAAGCCAGATAGCTTGCCAGCGAGAGAAGCGGTTCGCTTTCGAGCGCGTAGGGCGTGCTTGCGTTGGCACCCTGCGTTTTCACTCGCGTCGATCGGCAGGTGTTGATTTGCGATTCGAGGGTTATGACGCGCTCCTTTTTCGTCGTGGAATCGATCGTCACTCGCGGCAATTTCGTGGCGAGCCCGCGAGCCTCGGTGTGGCACGTTTTGCAATCGCGCTCGAACAACGCGCGCCCCGAATCCACCCAGAGCATCGCTGGATTTTGATCGTCGTCGGCTTGTTGTTTTTGTAAATGCTGTGCCATGAAGCTCGCGCCGGAGCGGAGTTGATCCGTTGCGTACGGTCGCGATGGGGATTGCGCGCTCGAAGGCGGGCACGTGACGACATAGAACAAAACGTAGAACAAAACTGAGGCAACACGAGTGTTGCGAACGCTATGCGCCAACAACCTTTACCTCTGCGCTGATCGATCCCGTATTGCCGTCTTGATCGCGCCAGTTTGCGCGCAGGCTGCCGCTTTTCTTCGACGACATCATTACCGTGATCGATGGATTCGCGGTGAGTGCATTGAGCACGTGACCTTTGAATAGCGTTTCGCCTTCGAATTCCATATTGATCGTTTCAATGACGTTGGCGGGAATCGGCTTGCCGCTGTCGTCGCGACGAAAACCGGTTTCCATCGGGTGTTGGATGAGCAAGCGCACCGCGAATTCCTCGTTTGGCTGCACGAGGCGCGGCACGATCAGTCGTGCGTTTTGACCGGGGCGGGGTTGCGTACTCACGAGCAATCCGATTTCATTTCAAATGCGAAAAATGACGAGGCGTCGAGCCGCAGACAGTACGGGTAGTATGGTCAGGCGAAGACAACGAAGTAAGTTTTCGCATTTGGAAGGAAATCATGTTCCGTCGTAGCAGGCGCTGCCTGTCAAAACAACGTTGATCGCGTGTTGCCAGTACGAACCGTCGGAGAGTTGCGCGACGCCGATCACCGATTGCGAGGCACCGAGCCGAATGTTGGTGGTGATGCGCGCTTGCGCCATCCATTTGCCGAGTTCGATTTCCATCGCAACGGGGCGCGGATTTTTCGGCGCGAGGATGCCAAGGCGCTCAACGCGCACGCCTTCTTTAAGCTTCGACGTGTCCGCAAACAAAACGACCGGCACCGAGGTGCCAGTTTCGACTACGACAGGAATATCCAGCGACAAGCCGCCACGCTCAATCTTCGCGGTGCGCACTCGCTCGTCTAGCGGTCGAGCGCTCGTTTGTGCAAATGTGTCGAGCGCAGGCAGCCACCACGGCGCCGCAAGCGCCGCAGTGAGGACCACGCGTCGTGAACTAGGCAAACAAAACACCTTCTTTCGACAACGGCAAACTACGATGCATCTTCCCGGTCGCCGCGAAGATTGCGTTCAACAGCGCAGGCGTGAGCGGTGCCATCGGTGGCTCGCCCATGCCGCCCCAGAAGCCGCCGCTCGGAACGAGAAGCGAGACGATCTTCGGCGTTTCGGAGATCTTCATCATCGGATAGTCGTGGAAATTGCTTTGTTCGACGCGTCCGTTTTTGATGGTGATTTCGCCATAAAGTGCTGCTGTCAGGGCGTAAATCATGCAGCCTTCGATTTGCGCTTTTGCGGCGTCTGCGTGCGCGACGTGACCGCAATCAACTGCGATGACGACGCGTTTAATTTTTAGCTTACCATTCGCGAGTTTTTCGATCTCAACGACGCTCGCCGCGTGTGAGCCATATGCATCTTGCACCGCGATGCCGCGAAAGTGATTCGCGGGCATCGGCTTCGACCAGTCCGCCCCTTTCGCCACGGCTTCAAGCACGCCGCGATCGCGTCGCACTGGGTCGGCAGTGCCGCTCAAGAGATCCATTCGGAACTGATATGGATCGCGCTTCGCGCGCGCGGCGAGTTCGTCCATGAAGCATTCGCGGAACACCGGGTTTTGCGAATGCGCGACCGCTCGCCAGAAACCGACCGGCACGTGCTGCTTCGCGTAAAAGTGTTCAGTGCGCAAATTCGGAATGGCGTAAGGCGAGTCATCGAAACACGAGGTCGCCATCGGGTCAACCGGGCCACTCTCCGTTTTGCGCAGCGCCTCGGGGCGCACGCGTTCCAGAATCGATTGCACACCGACGCGCGCTGAGAGCGCAACCAATTTTCCGTCTTTGTCGAGCGCGCCTTGCAAGCGTGCCACGGTTGCCGGACGATAGTGACCGTGTTGAATGTCTTCCTCTCGGCTCCACAAGAGCTTCACGGGTTTGTTGACCTTCATCGCAATCTCAACGGCTTGCCGTGAGAAGTCTTGAAATGCGCCGCGTCGCCCAAATCCGCCGCCGAGTTGTTGACGATAGACCTCGACTTTGTCGGGCGCTACGTTGGCTGCTCTCGCTGCCGCCGCCGCCGCAGCTTCTGCACTTTGCGTCGGCACCCAGACGGTCACAAAACCGTCTTTCACTTCAGCCGTGCAATTCATCGGCTCCATCGGCGCGTGATCTAGGTAAGGTGCGTAGAACTCCGCTTCGAGTTTGGTTGGTGCGTCGGCATAAGCCTTCGCGAAATCGCCAGTCGTTTTCGCGAGCGTCGCGGGTTTAGCGACACCTTCTTGCATGTATTTCTTGATCGATTCTGAGGAGACATTGCCGTTGCCACCCTCGTCCCACGTGACCTTAAGCGACTTCACCGCTTGATTGCAGCGCCACCAGTTGTTGCCAACGACCGCGACGTACTCACCCATATCGAGCACATCGGCGACACCTTTCATTCGCTTTGCGGCAGCAAGCGACGCAGCATCGATCGATTTCACTTTGCCACCGAACACGGGGCACTGCGCAATCGCCGCATGCACCATGCCGGGTCGCACGACATCAATCCCGTACATCGGCTTACCGACGACTTTGTCGGGAATGTCGATGCGTGGAATCGGTTTGCCAACGAGCTTCCAATCCTTCGGATCTTTCAGCGCAACCTTCTCGGGCGCTTTCAATTTGCTCGCGGCTTCGGCGACCGCGCCGTAGGTCACGGTTCGTTTGCTCGGTGTGTGCGTGATGATACTGTTCGCTGTAACGCATTCGCTAACGGGTACGCTCCACCGCGCTGCTGCAGCTTGCACGAGCATCGCGCGCGCCGTTGCGCCAGCGTTGAGCATCACGCTCGCGGAATCGCGCGTGCCACGTGAGCCGCCGGTTGCGGTGGTCACATAAAGACGATTGCGTTTGATGTGCTCGGAATACATCGCCTCCGAAATTTCAACCCGACTCCAATCGCATTCGAGCTCCTCGGCGACCATCATCGGCAGAGAGGTTGAAGTGCCTTGCCCCATTTCGCTGCGCGCGAATTTCACGAGTACGCGATTGTCGGGCGTGATGTGAATCCAGGCGTTCACTTCGCTCGTGCCGCCGACATTTCCAGCTGCGATACCAGCCGTGGCGGGTGCTTTGCTTTGTGCATTGCTCGATGGGAAATTGAATCCGATCACGAGCCCGGCGGTTGCGCCGGCGCTCGTTTGCAGAAATTCGCGGCGGGAGACGTTCGTTGTATTCATCGTCATTGCTCCTTACGCTCTCGTGTTCGTCGTACCAGCGACATCATGAATCGCGGCTCGTACGCGCACATAGGTCGAACAACGACAAATGTTTGTCATTGCAGCATCGATATCGGCATCGGTCGGTTTCGGTTTATCGCGCAGGAGTTTTTCCGCCGCGAGAATCATCCCGCTTTGGCAGTAACCGCATTGCGGCACTTGATGCTTGATCCACGCTTCCTGAATTTTCGTGAGCTTGTTGCCGTTGGTCGCTGCGAGCCCTTCAATTGTGACGATCTTTTTGCCGTTGCACGCGCCAATCGGATACACACAGGAGCGCACCGCTTCGCCATCGATGTGCACGGTGCACGCACCGCATTGCGCAATGCCGCAGCCGTACTTCGTTCCCGGCAAATTCAGTTCATCGCGCAGCGCCCACAAGAGCGGCATCTCGTCTTCGACGTTGAGCGCTTTGAAGTCGACGCGCGTGCCATTGATTTCGCAAGTTGACATCGAACCTATACCTCGAAAATTCGGAAAACACAGAGCGTACGCTCATGCGGTGACACGATGCAGAGGGAAACCGTGATTCGTGAGACGAGATATAAAGTTTCGACTTAATGCCCAATTAAATATGATTTTAATGATTAAAAAGTTTAATGTAGAAAATAATAAAAATTGACGCAATATTGATATGTAATGCGGCAAAACGCTTTAAAGCGGATATAAGTTTCGGCGAAGCGCGTTGTAGCCGTTCGCGTTGCTGGAAATCGATCGAAATACATTCGCAGGGTCATACCTCGACCGCCAAAAGCCCGCGATTCACAACGTCCGCCTTAAAAATCAGTCGTCGTGCAGTTAGTGTTGAAGCCTTGGATTGCAGTCACGTGCACTCCAAGTGATCGGAACGCAAATCGGATTCGAGTTTGCTTGCCGCCTGACAAATCGCTCGTCGAACACGACGATTACTTTGCTGTGCTAGCCTTAACCGATTAACGCTTTTCGCTTTGTTTTGAGATCACGAATGGTCGCTGTTTCTTCCGTAACTTCTTCTTCGTTCGACGCGGCCGATGCGTTTGGCACCGCGCAATCGCTGCTGCTCGCGCCCACGGGACTTTCGCTCGACGCGCTGCAATCGACGCTCGGCGGCATTCGCGCGCGCGGTTGCGAATTCGCCGATCTGTATTTCGAGCATCACAAAAGCGAGAGCTGGTCGCTTGAAGAGGGCATCGTTAAAAGCGGCAGTTTTTCGATTGAGCAGGGTGTCGGCGTGCGCGCAATCACTGGCGAGCAAACGGCGTTTGCGTATTCGGGCGATTTGTCGCTCG
The DNA here is from genome assembly GCA_013298045.1 of Betaproteobacteria bacterium. Classification (GTDB taxonomy): domain Bacteria; phylum Pseudomonadota; class Gammaproteobacteria; order Burkholderiales; family Casimicrobiaceae; genus Casimicrobium. Next base: position 4,822 of record JAAFJI010000052.1, on the reverse strand, counting down.
CCTCGATCAATCGCGCGGCATCAACGGTCTCGGCGATTGGTGCGCTGGGACAATCGGGAACCGTCGCTCTGACGAGCGCCGCGAAGCCGCTCGCGCTTTATTCGGCAAACGATCCGCTCGCCTCGATTTCCGACGATGCGAAGATCGAATTGCTCAAAAAAGTCGAGGGTATCGCGAGGGCGCGCGACCCGCGCGTGACGCAAGTGATGGTGAACCTCGCATGCGAACACGTCGTGATGCTCGTGATGCGCACTGATGGTGTCGTCGCGGCTGACGTGCGGCCGCTTTGCCGCGTGAACGTGTCGGCGATTGTCGAAGGCGGCGGTAAACGCGAGCAAGGCCGCTCTGGCGGTGGCGGACGTTATGGGTTCGAGCGCTTCGATGACGCTTACCTCACAAAGCGTGCGCATGAAGCGGTGGACATGGCGATTCTGAATCTCGATGCGCGACCCGCGCCCGCGGGCGTGATGCCCGTGGTGCTCGGTCCCGGTTGGCCCGGCGTGTTGTTACATGAAGCGGTCGGACACGGGCTCGAAGGCGATTTCAATCGCAAAGGCTCATCCACGTTTACCGGTCGCATCGGCGATCGCGTCGCGTCGAAAGGCGTGACCGTGCTCGACGACGGCACGATGAAAGACCGTCGCGGATCGCTCACCGTTGACGACGAAGGCACGCCGACCGAGGCGACCGTGCTGATCGAAGACGGCATCCTCAAAGGCTACATGCAAGACACGATGAACGCGCGGCTCATGGGCACGCGCTCGACGGGCAACGGTCGTCGCGAGAGCTACGCGCATTTGCCGATGCCGCGCATGACCAACACTTACATGCTCGGTGGCAACGAAGATCCGAAGGCGATTATTGAGAGCGTGAAAGACGGCATCTACGCGGTCAATTTCGGCGGCGGCCAGGTCGACATCACGAGCGGCAAATTCGTGTTCACGATGGATGAAGCCTGGAAGATCGAAAACGGCAAACTGATGTATCCAGTCAAAGGCGCAACGCTGATCGGTAACGGCCCCGAAGCGATGCAACAAATCTCGATGATCGGAAACGACATGGCGCTTGATGAGGGCATCGGCGTCTGCGGCAAAGAGGGTCAGAGCGTGCCGGTGGGTATCGGGCAGCCAACGCTTCGGATCGATGGCATTACCGTGGGCGGTACGGCGTAGCGACGCGCGCTTGTTCGCTCTCGGGTTGAACCGATAGCACTACAAACACGACTCATTGGCGTCGCGATGTCAGTAAATCGCGCTGTTTTACGTCTTTGTCGTTATGTCATTTTGGGAGATTGTCGCCATGAAACATTCATCGATTGCTATTTCGTTGATTGCCGCCGGATTGCTCGCTGCTTGCGGGCCAAGCCCTGAGCAAGTCGCTCGCGAGCAAGCCAAACAAACCCTTGAACAAATGGGCAAAGAGATGGAGGCGGCGGGCAAACGCGCCGAGGCAGCGGCTGCCAAAGGTGACGCCGGCGCGGCAATGGGCGAAGCGATGAAGGCACTGGGCGTGCTCGCAGGCGGCGCATCGGCGGCGGCAGGTGCAGCCGGGGTGGCGAGCTACGAACCGATTGATTTTCGCAAGCTCAAAGAGACGCTACCGGTCGAACTCGCGGGTTTCGAGAAGGGCGATTCCGAAGGCTCGAAAAATAGCGCCTTCGGCATCAACGTGTCCGAAGCCAAACAATCGTTTCGCAGCGCCGACGGCAAGAAAAGCGTGCGCTTTGAAATTACCGACCCAGGCAGCCTCGCAGGCCCCTTTGCACTCGCACACATGTGGCTCAATATCGAAGTCGATAAAGAGACAAGCAGCGGTTACGAAAAAACGGCAACCCTCGCTGGTCGGCGTGTGCACGAAAAATGGAGCCATTCGAGCAAACATGGCGAGCTGCAGACCGTCATCGGCAAGCGCTTTCTCGTTGAGGTGGACGCACGCGGGTTAGAGATGAGCGAGATTAAAGCGCTGCTTTCGAAAATTGATCTCGGCAAGCTCGAAGCGATGCGCGAAGAGGGCAAAAAGAGTTAGGCACCGCCGGTTGTGGTTTTCTGCGCAGAAACTGAACTGCGGCGCTCCGGCGGACGGCGGAGCGCTGCGTTCTATCCTAGTCGGCCCGCCCTGCAATATTGGCAGTCGCCATCAATTCCTGTAGCAGCGCCATCGAGACTTTGCCGGAAACCTTGTACGGGTCGATCTCTTCGGTCTCCGAATATTTCAAAACGACCGAGGGGTTGATCTTGTCGAGATTGGCTTTGCCCATCGTCCATCCGGCGAAGCATCGTTCGGTGATTTCTTCGTAGTGCAGCACTTGCACGTCGCTGTGCCGCGCGTCGCGCACGATGCGCCCGTACACCTCGTTGACCGCTTTGCGCCCGCCTTCGAGCACTTGCATGAACATGCTGCCGCTGTAGCAAAGAATGCCGGTGATTCCGGCGGTGGGATTGTTTTTCTTCGATTGCGCAATGATGTTGTCGATCATCGCCGGGTTAATCGATTCGGCAGCGCGCGAAACGTAGAGTAGTCGAACAAGCATCTGGGTGTCTCTCGGTATTTTTTTAAGATTTTCGCGAATCGACGAGCGCGAGGAACTCACGTCGCAGGTTTGCATCTTTCAAAAACGATCCGCGCATGACGCTGTTGATCATTTTCGAATCCATATCTTTCACGCCGCGCCAGTGCATGCAGAAGTGATCGGCTTCCATGACGAGCGCGAGGCCGTCGGGCTGGATTTTGTCTTGCAACAAATTGGCGAGCATCGTGACCGCTTCTTCTTGAATTTGCGGACGGCTCATGACCCATTCGGCGAGCCGCGCGTACTTCGACAAACCAATCAAATTCGAATGTTGATTCGGCATCACGCCAATCCAGACCCGGCCGATGATCGGACAGAGATGATGCGAGCAGGCGGAGCGAATGGTGATCGGGCCGACGATCATCAATTCGTTCAAGTGCTCGACGTTTGGAAACTCGGTGACCGGCGGCTGTGCGATATAGCGACCACGAAAAATTTCGTTCAAATACATCTTCGCCACCCGCTTTGCCGTGTCTTGCGTGTTGTGGTCGCTTTCGGTATCGATCACGAGGCTTTTGAGCACTTCGCGCATCTTCGCTTCGACTTCGTTTTGCAGCTCGCCAATCTCGCCATCGCGAACGAATTCGCTGATGTTGTCGTTGGCGTGAAAGCGTTTGCCAGAGGCTTTGATGCGCGCGCGCACGCGCTCGCTCGCAGACATCGCGGCCAAGTCGCGCTCGGCGGTTTCGCGCGCTTTATTGGAGGGGGTGGACGTATTGACACTCATAAAAACTCTTGGTTTGCACGCTTAAACCGCAGACTGCGCGGTCAATGCGCTGCCGATCTCGCGACACTGCCTTTGTGGTGCACAGATCGCGCACCAATGCTGCGCATGAGGTGGTCTGTTTGTCGCGAATCGAGATCGAGAGTCTACGCGGAAACCAAAAAAACTCTCAACACGTCGCCGTAACGATTGATAAGCATTGAAGTAACAGCTTAGTCTTTTATTGCCCTGTATGTAATGTTTTAAAGCTAATCCAAATATGGTGTCGAAAGTTTTGTTTTATGTAATAAACATAATATTTTATAGGGCGATAGAGAATAATGCTGTACAGTCTGTTCGCGTAAACGCCTCGACACTTGCAGCGGCGAGATTTCCTCGATACAACGACGAGGTATTCGATGGATTTCATCGAATCCTTACGACCAAAAGCCATGCAAGGGGACTACACAATGGGACTGTTTAGCTGGAAAGAAAATTTAAGCGGCGGCATCGTCGCGCCCGACGAGCGACTCTCTTACGGCGCGACCGCCGTGATGGGTTTGCAGCACGTGATCGCGATGTTCGGCGCGACGGTGCTCGCGCCAATTTTGATGGGTTTCGATCCGAACATCGCAATCTTGATGAGCGGCGTTGGAACCTTGATCTTTTATTTTTTGGTGGGCGGCCGAATTCCGAGCTATCTGGGTTCGAGTTTCGCTTTCATCGGCGTCGTCATCGCGGCGACCGCGTACGCAGGCAAGGGGCCGAATCCGAATCTCGCAGTCGCGCTCGGCGGTATCGTTGCCTGCGGTGCGGCGATTGTCGTCGTTGGTTTGATCGTGAAAGCCATCGGCGTCGGCTGGATTGAGAAACTGATGCCGCCTGTGGTCACTGGCGCAGTCGTTGCCGTTATTGGTCTCAACCTCGCGGGCATTCCGATCAAAAACATGGCACCGACCTCGTTCGATGCCTGGATGCAAGCCGTCACGTTCGTGAGCGTCGGCTTGGTCGCGGTGTACACGAGAGGGCTCTTGCAGCGATTGCTGATTTTGATTGGTCTCATCATCGCGTCGATCATTTACGGCGTGCTTACCAACGGCCTTGGTTTTGGCAAACCGATTGATTTCAGCGGCATCGCAAACGCCGCATGGTTCGGCATGCCGAATTTTGTGTCGCCCACGTTCGATGGCAACGCAATGCTCTTGATCGTTCCCGTCGCGATCATTTTGATTGCGGAAAATTTGGGTCACGTCAAAGCCGTCGCCGCGATGACCGGTCGCAACCTCGATCAATCAATGGGCAATGCCTTCATCGGCGATGGCGTCGCCACGATGGTGTCCGGCAGTGTCGGCGGCACCGGGCAGACCACGTACGCAGAGAACATTGGCGTCATGGCCGCAACGAAAATTTATTCGACCTTAATCTTCGTCGTCGCAGGCGTCATCGCCATCATCCTGGGCTTCTCGCCAAAATTCGGCGCACTCATTCAAGCGATTCCGCTCGCCGTCATGGGCGGCATCTCGATCGTCGTCTTCGGCTTGATCGCAATC
>JAAFJI010000051.1 GCA_013298045.1 Betaproteobacteria bacterium | reverse complement strand
GTGGTTTCGCAATATGGAAGGCACGATGGAATACCAAGGCCATCGTGTCGAGCGCTACCGCATTTGGCATCCGCGCGATCACATCGCGGTGCGCTATGCGAAGCGCTGCGCAAATGGCGAAGTCGGCGTTGGCGGTGTGCTCCACATTCGCGAAATGCTCGGTGGCGATCCGCGCTATGCGATCGATACCTTGAGCGAAATTCATCGGCTGGATGAAGGCGGTTTTGAGCATCGGCCGACGTGGCACGGGATGACGATTGGGCGAATGGTGTATCGCTTTGAGCACGCCCGCGAGGGCGCTATCGAAGGCACCCGCTATCGCAACAGTTTGACCATCGGCATCGAGGGCGCGCTCGGTCGCCTGATCAATCCGCTGATTCGGCGTTTTGTGTTCGACACAGCGCGCGCGAAGGCGTGGATCAAACACAACATCGAAGAAGTCGGGCAGTTCGAAAACTTCTTGCCTGAGCTTTACGCGACGGAGCGCGAGAAGGCGCTGCGAATGGCGGTTTGAGCGCGCTCTGCGCTTGCCGAGGAGACTTGTAGGCACGAACTTGGCCGCGCGTGGCCACTAAAGCGCGGCCACATCCGCGCCTACAAACGGTCATACAGCATTACCAACAATTGCCGCAATTATATGCGGCGAAGATTAATTTTCTCTAATTTTCGAAAACTATGAAAAACGATGAATCAGCCCGTGATAAATGGGCGATTATCAATATAGATACCGCTGCATTTTTGGGTCTGATCTTTGGCGTTCTGCTCCATTTGCTGATCCTCTTCGCAGCGCTGATGGCACCCGGCGACGCGAAGGCGGATGCGGGCGATCTTCGCTCGTGGGGTGTAGGCGGGAAAACGCAGTTCAATGTGGGCTCGGGGTCAGCAACGGTTGTCGGCGTGATGCAGTATCCGAATAGCACAATGATTGTGGCGACTGTCTGCAACGCGCAGGCGCAACTCGACTGGTGCTTCACCAAACTCAACTTCTTCGGGAGCGTGGACACCACCTGGGGCACGAACAACTCAGGCAGCGTGATCGAAACCACGACGCCGCAAGATTTGCTGCGCGGTGTTGTACCCGCTGGTGACGGTGGATGGTTTGCTTTCGGCGGCTGCGCGCAATCTTCCTGCGTCATCAAATACCTCGCGAGCGGCGCGCGGGATACAAGCTTCGGTACGAACGGAAAGAAAACCTTGAACGGCCTCGAAGTAAACGACTTGAAGCCGCGCGCGGATGGTCGGATCACCTACGTGAGCACTTGTTATGAAAATGGTGTGGCGCAGGGTTGTATCGGACGATTGTTGGCGAACGGCGATTTCGACGCAACGTTTAACAGCGGGCAAGAGCGATTCGTCGCCCCCGGCGCGCTCAATGTCGCAAGCATTTATTCGATGACTTCGCTCGCGCTCGACCCGGTCACCCATCGTATCTGGCTGAGCGGGCTATGCCGCGAGACGAACAAGAACGAATTCTGTGTCGCCCGGTTAAACGCCAACGGGACGCCCGACACCAGCTACGCGGCAAACGGCTGGGCACGATTCGCAATGCAAGGCGTGAACGACTCGTCGCTGCAAATCCTGCTGCGCCCCGACGGCACTGCGCTTCTCATCGGTCATTGCCAGATGAGCGCGACCGACGGCTTCCCGTTTTCGATTTGCGTGACCCAACTATTGCCGTGGACTGCGGTGATCGATAGCTCGTTTGGCGACAACGGAAAACGCTTTCTCTCACCGATCGCCGGCGGACAAAATCGGTTTAATACGACGACGGCCTTCTTGCAGCAAGACGGCTCGCTTGGCATCTTCGGCGATTGCCTCAGCACAACGGGCCTGCCCCGCGCATGCATGATGCTCTTGGCGGGTAACGGCACGGATGATCGCCGTCTCTCTCCTGCGAAAGCGGTGCTCAATCTGGCATCAAGCGACACACTTCAGACGACACAAGTTGGCGCGGGTCCAGTCGTACGTGATTCCGCAGGCGCGCTCTTCGTGCACACATTCGGAAGCTGTGGCCCCGGTAACGGATCAAGCTCCCAACCTTGCTTGGCGCGAGTGGAGTGGGCGTATCCGCGAGGTGGTGCGTGCACGCTTGACCTTGATGGGGATGGTCAGGTGCTGGCTGGTACCGATGCGCTGATGTTCGCTCGTATCGCAGTCGGCGTTCGGGGCACGGCCGTGACCAACGGCGCTTTAGGTGCTGGCGCTCAACGCAATTGGGCGCGCATTCAAGAGATGCTTGCCCGGGATTGCGGAATGAGTGTTGCGCCGTAGGGCCAGTTGCTAGGCGGGTGCAGCGAGTCGCACTTCAGCGATCAGCGATCTCGCATTCGCTGCGTTCTACGCGACCGGTATCTCCCGCTCAGCTGCATCATTTCAAGCGGAGAGTGAACCGCAAGTCTCGGCGGGCTGCGACAATCGTGTAGAACCGCTTCTTAGCCGACTTACTAGAGCAACTGCATGCCCTCCCAGCCGATCAGCGACGCGATTTCATCATTCTCCAAAACTTATGCCGAGGCTCGCGCGAAATTTCTTGCAGCCGCTGCCTCTGCGGATTTGGCGATTGAATCGTACGTTCATCCGCTCAAAGGTCGCGATGGCGAAGAACTTGCACTCGATATTGTGTGCGAAGGTCCAGCGAATGCCGAGCGCGTGCTGATCGTGTCGAGCGCGTGTCACGGGGTTGAAGGGTATTGCGGAACCGGGGTTCAGGTCGCCGCGCTCAGCGACGCGACGTGGCGCAAAGCAGCGCGCGACGCAGGGGTCGCTGTGCTCTACCTGCACGCGCTCAATCCGTACGGTTTTTCGCATTTGCGACGTGTGACTCACGAAAACGTCGATCTTAATCGCAACTTTCACGATTTTTCGAAGCCGCTACCGGTGAACGTCGCCTATCGAGAGGTGCACGCCCTGCTCTTACCTGAAACGTGGCCCGCGAACGCGGAGAACATCGCCGCGACCGAACGATTCATTGCCGAACGCGGCCTTTCGGCCTACCAAGCCGCGATCACTGGTGGCCAGTACGAATATCCGCAGGGTCTTTTCTTCGGTGGCACCGCGCCAACTTGGAGCAATCAGGCGGTTCGCAAAGTCCTCAAAGCGCACGGTGCAAACGCGAAGCGCATCGCATGGATCGATCTGCACACGGGGCTAGGCCCAAGCGGCCACGGCGAGAGAATTTATGCGGGGTTGAACGACGCGGAAACGATTGCGAGAGCGCGGCGATGGTGGGATGGTGGCGGCAAAACGCCGATCACCTCGACGTACGACGGCTCCTCTACCTCAGCGCCGCTCACTGGGCTCATGTGGTTTTCGGTGCACGATGAATGCCCACAGGCTGAATACACCGGTATCGCGATGGAATACGGAACATTGCCGCTGACGGATGTCTTGCAAGCGCTTCGCGCCGAACAATGGTTGCAGCTTCATCCCGAAGCGCCAAAAGCGCAGCACGATGCGATCAAGCAACAGTTTCTCGCGGCGTTCTACACCGATACCGATGAATGGAAGGCTGCCATCTTGCGGCAAGCGGGCGAAGCGATGCTGCAAGCGGTCGAGGGATTGAGCGGGCGTTGAGATGAACGAGCGCGTGATTCCCCGTGAACCGCATGGCCTTGACTGGTTTCAAAACGGCACGAGCCGCATTCCGTTTCGCGTGTACACCGATGCCGAGCTGCACACGCGTGAGCTCGAAAATTTCTTCTACAAGAATCATTGGTGCTACGTTGGGTTGGAAGCGGAGATTCCGAATCCTGGCGATTTCAAGCGCACCGTGATAGGCGAGCGTTCGGTGGTGATGACGCGATCGGAAGATGGTAGCGTGAATGTCGTCGAGAACGTCTGCGCGCATCGCGGTATGCAGTTTTGTCGCCAGCGGCATGGCAATCGCAAAGAATTCGTCTGCCCGTACCACCAATGGAGCTACACACTTAAGGGCGATTTGCAAGGTGTCCCGTTTCGACGCGGTGTGAAGCAAGCTGGCAAGGTGAATGGCGGCATGCCTGCAGATTTCAAAACCGAAGAGCACGGGCTTAACAAGTTACGCGTCGCGACGCGCGGCGGCGTCGTATTCGCCACTTTCGATCACGCGATGGAGTCGTTCGAGGACTTTGTCGGATCAACCGTTCTTGGCTACTTTGATCGCATGTTCGATGGTCGCAAGTTGAAGATTCTCGGTTACAACCGTCAGCGCATTCCGGGCAATTGGAAACTGATGCAAGAGAACATCAAGGATCCGTATCACCCTGGTTTGCTGCACACGTGGTTCGTGACGTTTGGGCTTTGGAGAGCGGACAACAAATCCGAACTCAAAATGGATTCGCATTTTCGCCATGCGTCGATGATTTCGACGCGCGGCAATGCGCAAGCGGCGAATGAAGTGAGCAAGGTATCGAGCTTCAAGGAAACGATGAAACTCCATGACGCGCGCTTCTTGGACATCGTGCCCGAAGCCTGGTGGAATGGCCCGACTGCGGTGATGACCACCCTCTTCCCGAGCGTGATCTTGCAACAACAGGTGAACAGCGTTTCAACGCGGCACATTCAACCGCGCGGCAACGGTGAATTCGATTTCGTGTGGACGCATTTTGGCTACGAGGACGACACGCCAGAGATGACGGAGCGGCGTCTTCGTCAATCGAATTTGTTCGGACCGGCGGGATTCGTTTCGGCAGACGATGGCGAGGTGATCGAGCTTTCGCAAAAAGGCTTCGAGCAAAAGCCGGAACATCGCACGCTCGCAGAGCTTGGCGGGCGCGAGGTCGGCGACACCGATCACATGGTGACCGAAACGCTGATTCGCGGGATGTATGCCTACTGGCGGAAAGTCATGGGGCTATGAGCGCCGCGCTCGAGTTTGAGACGTACAACGCGATCGTTCAGCTCCACGCGCGTTACGCGAGTGCGGTCGATGCCAACGATTGGGGCGCATGGGTTGATTGCTTCGTCGACGATTGCGTTTATCGCATCCAACCGCGTGAGAATTTTGAACGCGGATTTCCGCTCGCAACGCTTTCGTTCGAGAGCAAAGGTATGCTCAAAGATCGTGCGTATGGGATTGCGGAGACGTTGTTTCACGATCCTTACTATCAACGCCACATTGTCGGCGCGCCGTTGATTCTTTCGGCGAGCGACGCAGGCATCGAATGTGAAGCGAACTACGTCGTGATTCGAACGAAGCTCTCGGAGCTCTCAACCGTGTTCAACGCGGGGCGCTATATCGATACGATCGTTCGCACCAGCGAAGGGCTCAAGTTCAAATTGCGGCAATGCATTTACGATAGTGAAATGATTCCGAATTCGATCATCTATCCAATTTGAGTTAGCCGTTCGTGGTGATCCCGTGTCAAGCACGGGAGTGAACGCGGCGCTCACCACTCACTTCCGTTCGTGGTGAGCTTGTCGAACCATGAACCCCTGGCTGTTTAACAAGTAACTAAAAATGACCACTGAAAACTGGACCGAAGTCGCCGTCGAATACGACATCTCCGAAGACGAAATGACCCTCGGCGTCGATCTGCCCGATCGCGAAATTGCGCTCTATCGTGTGAACGGCGAAGTGTTCGCCACCGACGGCGTGTGTACGCACGGCAACGCGCGATTGTGCGACGGTTTTCTCGACGGTTACGAAATTGAATGCCCACTGCATCAGGGTAAGTTCGACGTGCGCACCGGCCACGCGACCTGCGCGCCTGCAAGCGAAAACATCAGAACCTACCCGGTGAAAATCGAGAATAGCTGCGTGTTCGTGCGGATCGATCCGATAGAAAGCTAACGAGCGACCGCGATCTTCGTGCTTAAAAATTCATCTGGCGAAGGTACGACAACAATTTTCCGCTTAACCCAATAAAACAAGACAAATTGATGAAATCGTATAGATATTGATACGCGCCTAGTTTTGCCGTTTATTCATATTTAAATGGGCGATATGATTAATAGTTGTATATCCAAATCGCCGTATCGCGTTCAACCATGTGGCGTCGCTTTCACGAATGAGCCGCCCTGAAAAATTGCAGCAGGATCGTTGCGATCAATCGTGGGTTGTTTTGCTTCGATCGCATCACGAAAGCGCTCTGAAGAGTCGAGCGGTTTGAAGCCAACGTGCTTTGCGCCGCTGTTATCCCAAAATACCGCGCGGTTGTCGCTCATGCCGTAGACAATTGTGTGAGCAACTTGCGGCGCCGTAAGCGAGGCGACAACTAAGCGCTCAAGATCGTCGTAGCTGAGCCACGTTGAGAGCATGCGCCGATCTCGCGGCTCGGGGAAGGAAGAGCCAATGCGCAAGCTCACCGTCTCGATGCCCCAGCGATCCCAGTAGAGCTGCGCGCAGTTTTCGCCAAACGCTTTCGAGAGGCCGTAGAACCCGTCGGGCTTCGACAGCACTTTATTGTCGATCGTCTCGCTTTGTCGATAGAAACCAATGGCGTGATTGGAGCTTGCAAAGACGACGCGTTTCACGCCATTGAGCCGCGCCGCTTCGTACAGATTGACGACACCAGCGATGTTTGCCGGAAGGACGGTCGCCCACGGCTTCTCGGTAGAGACACCGCCAAGATGGACGACGACCTCAACGCCTGCTAGCAACGTCTTCACACCTTCGGCGTCTTCCAACGCGCACTGGACGGTCTCCTCTCCCGCGCCCGCTGCCGCGAGATCGGAGATATCGCTCACGCGCAGCGTGTCGCAGTAAGCTTTGAGTCGCGGGCGGAGCACTTGACCGAGGCTTCCAGCCGCGCCGGTCAGCAGCAGACGTGAAAAGCGAATGGAGGTGAGTGGTACGACGGACATGAGTAAGCGTTTGGGAATGAGGGGTCCAAGGAAATTGCGCGATGCAGCAAGCGCCGAACCATTGGATAGCAAAGTGCGAGCCTTGTCAAAAAGCCAGCGCAATCGAGCCGTCTCGCTTTTGCGAAACATCGATTGCGACGAGGGGCGCGAGCACATACACTGCACAAAGCGACCCGAAGCCGATGCCCCCAAGCCGACGCGTACATCCACGCGCACACGAGCAGCGTGTTTCGCACACCGATCAATCAAGGAGGAACCAATGAAGGCACTACCCAATCTGCGCTACGTACTCGTAGCAGTAGCTGCGACATGCGCGCTAGGCGCACTTTCCGCGCAAACGATGAAAGCGGCTGATGTGCATCCGGCCGGCTACCCCACCGTCGTCGCCGTTGAAAACATGGGCAAGAAGCTCGACACGGCAACACAGGGTCGCATCAAGTTTCAAATGTTCCCGGGCAGCGTGCTGGGTGGTGAAAAGGAAATGATTGAGCAGACGCAGGTCGGCGCAATTCAAATCTTGCGCACCTCGCTCGGTCCAGTCGGACCCGTCGTGCCTGAAGTAAATGTTTTCAACATGCCATTCGTGTTTCGCGACATTGCGCACATGCGCGCTGTAATCGATGGACCAATCGGGCAGGAACTGCTCGACAAGCTCACCGCCTCGCCAGCGCGTTTGATCGGCCTTGCGTGGATGGACGGCGGATCGCGCAGTCTGTACACGAAGAAGCCAGTGCGCAAGATCGAAGATCTCAAAGGTCAAAAAGTTCGCATGATGGGCAATCCGCTGTTCGTCGATACGATGAACGCGATGGGCGGAAACGGCATCAGCATGGGCTACGGTGAGGTGTTCAGCGCACTGCAAACTGGCGTGATCGATGGCGCTGAAAACAACCCACCGAGTCTATTCACTGCGAATCATTTCAAAGCGGGCGCGAAGTTCTACACCCAGACAAATCACCTGATCATTCCCGAAATTCTCGTGATGTCGAAAGTGGCGTGGGACAAACTCTCGCCTGCCGACCAGGCGCTGGTGAAAAAGCTGGGTCGCGACGCGCAAATGGAGCAGCGCACGCTCTGGGACGCCGCTGTTGCCGATTACACGCAGAAACTCAAAGCGGAAGGCGTTGAGTTCATCAGTATCGACAACAAGCCTTTCTTCGATGCCACCGCACCGGTTCGCGCAAAGTATGGCGAGAAATTCACTGATCTGATGAAGCGGATCGCAGACGTTAAGTAAAGCAGCACTTTACGGCGATCTCGTGGACGAAATCGCCGCAAGACTATCTGCACAAACTTGCGCATGAAGCAGCACTTTGTTTCCGCGATGGATCTGCTCTACCTCGCCTGCATATGGTTTGCAGGCGTTGCCATTGCAGTCATGTCTCTCATCATTCCGTTCGGCGTATTCACGCGCTACGTGCTCGGAACCGGTTCGCAGTGGCCGGAACCGATTGCGATTTTGCTCATGATGGTGTTCACCTTCATCGGCGCTGCCGCAGCGTACCGCGCAAATTCGCATATCGCGGTCACCATGCTCACCGACCGGTTGCCCGCGCTCGGCGCGCAGTTCTGCAGCGCCATTGCCGACGCTTTGATGCTGCTTGTTTGCGGATTCGTCGCCTGGTACGGCACAAAACTCTGTCTCGGCACCCTGCATCAGTCGGTGAGCGAATTGCCGTGGCTCCCCGTTGGGGTGACTTACGCATCGCTTCCAATCGGCGCGTTCATCACGATCTTGTTCATCCTTGAGCGACGCTTTGTTGGCTCGCAGGCGCATCGTCCATTGATGCGCTATGAGGAGAGTCACGCCGTCGAAACCGGGAAGCACTGATGGATGCATTCGTTCTGATCGGAAGCTTCGTTGTACTCATGATGCTCGGCGTGCCGATTGCGTATTCGCTCGGGCTCGCGGCGCTTGTCGGTGCGCTCTGGATCGACATACCGCTGGATGCGGTGATGATTCAAATCGCGTCGGGTGTAAACAAATTTTCGCTACTGGCGATTCCGTTTTTCGTGCTCGCAGGTGCGATCATGGCCGAAGGCGGCATGGCGCGAAGGCTTGTCGCCTTTGCGGGTGTATTAGTAGGGTTCATTCGCGGCGGCTTGTCGCTAGTGAACGTCCTCGCATCGACATTCTTTGGCGCGATTTCGGGTTCATCGGTCGCCGACACGGCGTCGATCGGCACCGTGCTGATTCCCGAAATGGAGAAAAAAGGCTACCCGCGCGATTTCGCGACGGCGGTGACGATGAGTGGATCGGTACAAGCCATTTTGATTCCGCCGAGCCACAACGCAGTCATCTATTCGCTTGCAGCCGGTGGATCAGTATCGATTGCGGCACTCTTCATGGCCGGCGTGTTGCCCGGCCTTTTGCTCGGACTGACGGTCGCATCAATCTGTGTCTACAAGGCGCACAAGCATGGCTACCCGAAGGGCGAGCCGATCGCGCTCAAGGATGCATTCAAGATCACCATCGAGGCACTGTGGGGTTTGATGACGATGGTCATCATATTGGGCGGTATTCTCTCGGGCGTATTCACGGCGAACGAGTCCGCTTCGATTGCGGTCGTCTGGGCGTTCTTCGTCACTATGTTTATCTATCGCGACTACAAATGGCGCGATTTGCCGAAACTCATTCATCGCACCGTGAAGACCGTCACCATCGTGATGATCTTGATTGGCTTTGCCGCCGCATTTGGCTACATGATGACCCTCATGCAGATCCCAATGAAGGTGAGCGCGTTTTTGAGTGAGTTTTCGGACAATAAGTATGTGATCCTGTTGCTCATCAACGTGCTTTTGCTGTTTCTCGGCACCTTGATGGACATGTCACCGCTGATCCTGATTCTCACCCCGATTTTGTTGCCCGTGGTGAAAGTGCTGGGCGTCGATCCGGTTCACTTCGGCATGATCATGATGGTGAACTTGGGCATTGGACTCATCACGCCGCCGGTAGGCTCGGTGCTGTTCGTCGGTAGCGCTATTTCGAAACTAAAGATCGGCGTACTCACGAAAGCCATGATGCCGTTCTTTGTTGCACTCTTCGTCGTGCTGATGATGGTCACTTATCTCCCCTGGCTGTCGCTTTGGTTGCCAAAAACAATGGGGCTGTGATTTCGCGCGGGCGCAGAGCTGCGAACTCAATATTTCCGCGCAGAGGCTCTGCGGGCGAGCGTAGTTTCCACTAAATCGTGCAAACCCTCACAATTCCCCCCACGTTTCCGGTAGATTTGTGTTTTTGGCATTCCAGACTCTCGCGATCCTACGGAGGAACAATGAAACACACACTCGTCGCTGCCGCGATTTCGCTCGCACTTGCCGCCACCGCTTCGGCGCAACTCAAAATCGGCTTCGTCGCTGAGCTCTCCGGGCCGCAGGCACCGCTCGGACAGGATCAGTACGATGCGTTGATGCTTTTGATCGAACAAAACGGTGGCAAGTTGGGCGGTGTTGCCGTGCAAGTAATCAAAGAGGATTCGCAGCTCAAACCCGATGTCGCCAATCAAGTCGTCGATAAGTTGCTCGAAAAAGACAAGGTGCAAATCATCACCGGTGTTACGTTCTCAAACATCATGATGGCCGTGCACAAAAAGATTACCGACAAAGGCGTATTCCTGATCGGCTCGAACGCAGGCCCCTCGCCAATCGCTGGCGCACAGTGCTCGCCCTACTTCTTTTCGACGTCGTGGCAGAACGATATGCAGGCCGAGTCGGTCGGTAAATTTGCGAGCGACAAGGGCTACAAAAACGTGATCGCGATGGCACCCAACTATCAGGCGGGGAAAGACTTCATCGCGGGGTTTAAGCGCACGTTCAAAGGTGGAAGCGTGATCGATGAGATTTACACGCCACTGAATCAGCAAGACTTCTCTGCAGAGCTCGCGCAAGTTGCGTCAAAGAAACCAGACGCGCTCTACGTGTTCTATCCGGGCGGTCTTGGCGTGAACTTCGTGAAGCAGTTTCAGCAAGCGGGCTTGAATAAATCGATCACGGTGATGTCAGCCTCCACCGTCGATGGCACCACATTGCCAGCACTGCGCGAGGCCGCGCTTGGCTGGATGTCCGGCACCTTCTGGGGTCCCGATTTCCCGAACGAAGCGAATCAGAAGTTCGTCGCAGCGTTCGAGAAAAAGTACAACCGAATTCCGTCGCAATACGCGGCGCAAAGCTACGACGCGGCGCAACTGCTCGATAGTGCAATTCGCAAAGTCAGCGGCAAAGTGGACAACAAGAAAGCCTTTCACGCTGCGCTCAAAGCGGCTGATTTCAAATCGGTGCGCGGCAACTTCAAGTTCAACACGAATCAGTTCCCTGTGCAGGACATGTTCATGTTCGATGTTGCGAAAGACGCAAAAGGTCGTGTGAGCTTGCGCACCGTCGCGAAGCCGCTAGTGAATCACACCGATTCGTATGCGGCGCAGTGTCAGATGAAGGCGTTGTAACGTCGGTTGAGTATCGTCAACCCGTCGCGCGCTGCGTCCCGTCTCCCCTTGTCGGAGAGGGCTAGGGGGTTTATTGCAGCCTGCGTCACAGGCGAAACCAGTGCGACCTTCCCCTCACCCGCCCTGTTAGGCACCCTCTCCCGCGAGGGGAGAGGGAAATCTTCGCCCTGCGCCGTTCGCTTAACCAACAATGCGCATCATCCGCAACTTCATCAACGGTGAATTCGTCGAGGCACCTGCAAAGCGCTTCGACAAACGATCGCCGACAACAGGCGCAGTCGTCGCGCGAGTCGAAGAGGCGGACTTTCGCATCGTGGATAGCAGCGTAAGCGCAGCTCGCCATAGTTTGTCTGGCGAATGGTCAAAATTTACATATTCTCAACGTAAAGATTTACTTATTTCCGTTGCCGATATCATAGGGCGAAGAACTAAAGAGTTTGTAGACGCTGAAATCGCCGATACCGGCAAACCTTATGCACTCGCAAGCACGCTCGACATCCCGCGCGGCGCAGCGAATTTCCGAGCATTTGCCGATTTGATGTTGCGTGCCCCACAAGAAACCTGGACGACCGAAACGCCCGACGGTCGCGGCGCAATCAACACCGTGACCTACGCGCCGAAGGGCGTGATCGCGGTGATCTGCCCGTGGAATTTGCCGCTGCTCCTGATGACGTGGAAGGTCGCGCCCGCGCTCGCCTGCGGCAACGCAGTCGTCGTGAAACCTTCGGAAGAAACGCCATCCACCGCAACGCTGCTCGCGGAAGTGATGAACGAAGCCGGCATTCCGAAGGGCGTTTACAACGTCGTGCACGGCTTCGGACCAAATTCTGCGGGTGAATTCCTGACGCAACATCCGGATGTCGATGCGATCACGTTCACCGGGGAAAGCAAGACCGGCGAAGCGATCATGAAAAGCGCTGCCGTCGGTCTACGCGACGTGTCGTTCGAATTGGGCGGCAAAAACGCAGGCATCGTCTTCGCCGATTGCGATTTCGACGCAGCGGTTGATGGCATCGCGCGCGCGACGTTTTTGAACTGCGGACAAATCTGCCTCGGCACCGAACGTGTGTACGTCGAACGTCCAATTTTCGAGAAATTTGTCGCGGCACTCGCGGCGAAAGCAAGCGCATTGAAACCCGGCGATCCGTATAGCGAGGCGACGACCATCGGCCCGCTCATAAGCCGCGAGCATCGCGAGAAAGTGATTTCCTATTTTGCGAAAGCAAAATTTGAAGGCGCAACGATTCACGCAGGCGGACACATACCCGAAGTGCCGCTGACGTTTGCGAATGGCGCATGGATCGAGCCGACGGTATGGACAGGCTTGCCCGAAACCTCCGCAGTCATTCGCGAAGAAATCTTCGGACCATGTTGCCACGTCGCGCCGTTCGACGCAGAGGTCGAAGCCATCGCCCGTGCGAACGATTCACGCTACGGTCTTGCAACAAGCATCTGGACGCAGGATGTCTCGCGCGCCAATCGCGTCGCGCGACAGATTCGCGTGGGCATTGCGTGGGTAAACTCGTGGTTTCTGCGTGATTTGCGAACGCCGTTCGGTGGCGCGGGCATTTCGGGAATCGGACGCGAAGGCGGCACCCATTCGCTCGCGTTCTACACTGAGATGCGCAATGTTTGCATCAAACTATGACGGCACAACTCGCACTTTCGCAACTACTCAACGGCTTACAACTCGGTGTGCTGTTGTTTCTTCTCGCGGCGGGGCTCACACTCGTATTCGGCATCATGAGCTTTGTGAATCTCGCCCATGGTTCGCTCTACATGCTGGGCGCTTACTTCGGCGCAGCAACGTTTGCGAAAACCGATTCGTTCACGCTCGCGATCCTCGCCGCGACTGTTGGCGCGGGGCTGGTTGGCTTGTTGCTAGATCGCTTCGCGCTCACCAAGCTCTACACGCGCGACCATCTCGATCAAGTGCTCGCAACCTTCGGTTTGATTCTGTTTTTCAACGAATTGATTCGCATGATTTGGGGGCCAGGCTCGATCTTCATGCAAGTGCCGGACGCGCTCTCGCAAACGGTCGATATCTTCGGCTTCACCTATCCCTCGTATCGCTTCGCGATCATCGGCGCAGGTTTGGCGGTCGCGCTCGGGCTCTATTTGCTCATTCAAAAGACACGTGTCGGCATGTTGATCCGCGCAGGTGCTACGCATCCGCACATGGTTGCGTCACTTGGCGTCAACATCAAGTGGCTCAACACACTTGTGTTCGCACTTGGAGCCGCGCTCGCAGGGCTCGCGGGCGTGATGTCGGGACCGATCATGTCGGTGCAACCCGGCATGGGCGAGCCGGTGTTGATCTTGACGCTCGTCGTCATCATCATCGGCGGCCTCGGATCGATTCGTGGTGCGTTTTACGCGGCCTTAATCGTTGGCGTGGTCGATACACTCGGTCGCGCCTTCATGCCAACCATCATGCGCGGAATCTTCGAGCGCAATACTGCTGATGCGGCGGGGCCCGCGCTTGCTTCGATGCTGATTTATTTGTTCATGGCGCTGGTGCTCGCACTTAAGCCGCAAGGGTTGTTTCCGGCGACCGCTGGGGCGACGAGATGAAGCTGCTCCCGACGGCGATCGACTGGCGCGCCCCACGAACGATCGTTGCGATCGTCGTAATCGCTACCTTCGCCCTGCTCCCTGTTCTCGTGGGCGACGAAGGCGGCTTCTACGTGAAATTCGCAACCCGCGTGTTGATCTACGCACTCGCCGCAATCGGGCTCAACTTCATTCTCGGCTTCGGCGGCATGGTGAGTTTTGGTCACGCGATGTACGTGATGCTCGGCGCATATTGCGTCGCAATTCCTGCGCAGCATGAAATCACGTCGGGTTGGGCGCATATTGCAATTGCGCTCGCGATGACCACCGTGATCGCTGCGGGCGCGGGCGCAGTTGCGCTGCGCACAACCGGCATCGCGTTCATCATGATCACGCTTGCCTTCGCGCAAATGCTTTTCTTCGGCGCGGTGAGTTTGAAGGAATACGGCGGAGACGACGGGCTCACGCTCGCTACGCGCAGCAACTTTGCGTTGTTCGACATTTCGAGCAATGCAGGGCTTTACTACTTCGCTTTTGTTTGCGTCCTTGTCGCGCTCTATCTTTCATGGCGCGCAGTACTCTCGCCGTTCGGCTTGATCCTCCGCGGCAGCAAAGCGAACACGCGCCGCGCGTTAGCACTTGGGCATCCCGTGTTTCGCTATCAACTCGTCGCCTACGTGCTATCCGCGCTCGCGTGCGCAGTCGCGGGCGTGTTGCTCGCGAACCTCACGCAATTCGCATCGCCCGCATATGGCGCGTGGACTCTCTCCGGCGAGCTGATCGTGATCGTCATCCTCGGTGGGCTCGGCACTGTGTTTGGCCCCCTGGTTGGCGCAGTGCTATTGCTCGCGCTCGAAGAAGTCTTGCCGACGCTCGTCGAAGCAACACTGCCGGATTACAAGAGCAATTGGATGCTGCTACTCGGCCTTTTCATCTTCTTCATCGCACTCGCACTCAAACGCGGCGTCTTCGGATCGCTACGTGGAGGCAAGCAATGACCGCCCTCGTCACCGAAAACCTCGTCAAGCGCTTTGGCGGTGTTCAAGCGACTGACAACGTTTCACTTACGGTCGAAGACGGTCAATTGCATGCAATCATCGGACCAAATGGCGCAGGGAAGAGCACCTTGATCGGGCAGATTGCTGGGGAAATCGCACCTGATTCCGGCCATGTCGCGTTGCTCGGAAAAGACGTTACAACTCTCTCCGTCTTTGCCCGAGCTAATCTTGGCTTAGCTCGCACTTATCAGATTACTCAACTAGCCAAAGAATTCACCGCTTTAGACAATGTTCTCATGGCAACTAACGCTAGAGCTAGTCACAATTTTAGTTTTTGGAAGAACGCACATGACGACAGCGACGCAGTTAGCCATTCGCTGGCAGCGCTCGCGAAAGTAGGGCTTCTTGATGCGAAGAATCGCACAGTCGCCGAACTCGCGCATGGCGAACAACGACAACTCGAAATTGCAATGGCGCTTGCGACCGGGCCAAAAGTGCTGTTGCTCGATGAGCCGCTCGCGGGCATGAGTCAAGGCGAATCAGCTGCGATGATCGCACTCTTGAAATCGCTTAAGGGTCGCTATCCGATCCTGCTCGTCGAACACGACATGGACGCCGTGTTCTCGCTCGCCGATCGCATCAGTGTGCTTGTGTACGGTCGCATCATTGCAAGCGGTACGCCAGAGGAAATTCGTAACAACGTGGAAGTGCGCGCGGCGTATTTGGGCGAGGAAGCGACGGCGTGAGCGAACTCCTCCAAGTCAAAAACCTCAACGCAGGCTACGGCGCAAGCAGCGTTCTCTTCGACGTAAACTTAAGCATTCGCGAGGGTGAAGTTGCAACACTCTTGGGTCGTAACGGCATGGGCAAAAGCACACTCGTAAAATGCCTGACCGGCTGGGTGAAACCCACGAGCGGTTCGATCTCGTTTGCGGGTGAAGATGTCACAAACGCGCCATCGCACAAGATCGGCAAACTCGGTCTCGGCCTCGTTCCCGAAGGCCGGCAAATTTTCCCAACGCTCACGGTGCGCGAAAATCTGCTCGCGACCGCATCGAACGCGAACGGAAAATCTTGGAACATCGAACGCGTCGTCGCCCTCTTCCCGCGCCTCGGCGAGCGCATCAATCAAATGGGCGGCACGCTCTCCGGCGGCGAACAACAAATGCTTGCAATCGGTCGCGCGCTCATGACCAATCCGCGTTTGCTCGTTCTGGATGAAGCGACAGAAGGGCTCGCGCCACTCATTCGCGCCGACATCTGGCGCGCGCTCGGCGAACTCAAAAAAGAAAAACTCGCGATGCTCGTGATCGACAAAGACTTGAAAGCGCTGCTGCCGCTTGCGGATCATCACACTGGGCTTGAAAAAGGTCGCATCGCGATCACTGGCACATCGAAAGAGCTTGAAGCGCAGCATGAGCGGCTGCATGCGTTGATTGGGGTGTAGCTGTTGCGTGATCAACCGCTTCTTGTGCTGTTGCCCGGCATGGACGGAACAGGCGATTTGTTCGAACCGTTTACTGCGGCGCTTGGAGACAAGATCGAAACGCAGGTAATTCGTTATCCGATTGAGGAATCACTGAGCTACGAGACACTTGAAACGTTCGTACTAGAGCGCCTTCCTGAGAACCGGGATTTCGTTTTACTTGGCGAATCGTTTTCTGGACCGATCGCGATTTCGATTGCCTCAAACCCACCCGCGAATCTCGTGGGACTCGTGCTCTGCTGCACTTTCGCTTCGAGTCCCGTCGCTGCGTTGTCGTTTCTCAAACCGATAACGCGCTTCTTACCGATTTCACATGCGCCGCGTTTTCTGATGTCCGGTGCGCTCATGGGGAACGACGCAACGCCTGCGCTTCGCGATGCGCTTGATCGTGCGATGAAGCGTGTGTTGCCGCACGTGATGCGTACTCGCACGGCTGAGATTTTTTCGATTGACTACTCACACAAGCTCGCGCTAATCGATAAACCAGTGCTTTATCTTCGAGCGGCGAGAGATCGCGTCGTGCATCGAAGATGTGGCGACGAAATTCTTCGTCAATGCAAACACGTGCGACTCGTTGAAATCGACGGACCGCACTTCTTGCTGCAGACGCATGCGAACGAGGCAGCCACAGTTATGCGGCAGTACGTTGACTCCTTGTCGTGACGTACGGTGTTCCGCGCGTTTTTGCGCTGAGATTAACCAACCAACTCTGTCATCCCCGCGAAGGCGGGGACCCAGACCCCGGGCGTCACCCCGAAGACTAACAGCCGCGCGAACGCAAACTTCTCGGTCTGGGTTCCCGCCTTCGCGGGAATGACAGTCACCGTAGCCCGGATGCTCGCATCCGGGTTCCTGTAAGTCCCGACGAAGTCACATTTGTTTTGACCGCTTCGCGATTCGTTCACGTAAACCCGGATGCGAGCATCCGGGCTACGAGAATCGGGTCAACTAACATTCGGTCATGCCCCGCATAGAAATCCCACCCACCGAGTACGATCTCACGGCGATACGCGCGCAAGGTGCGGGCGGGCAGAACGTGAACAAGGTGTCATCCGCTATTCAATTGCGTTTCGATGTACACGCGTCGAGTTTGTCAGAGGCGGTGAAGGCTCGCGTGCTCGCGCTCGCCGATTCGCGCATTACCGATGACGGCGTGATCGTGATCAAGGCGCAAACGCAGCGCACGCAGGAAGCGAACAAGCGCGAGGCAATTGAGCGTTTGCATGAGTTGGTTCAAAGCGTTGCGGTACCGCCACGAAAACGTTATACGACGCGACCGACGCTTGCGTCAAAGAAGCGGCGACTCGAAGGGAAAACGATTCGCGGCCAGGTAAAGGCGCTGCGTGGGAAGATTCCCGACTAATGCGTTGTGACCTTGCTTGCGCATAGCGAACGTCCACTAAAGTGACATCTCCGCGAATGTTGTGCGGCGCGGTGATCGGCACGCGCTTGATCCGTGATCGTGGCATGCGACGCGTTGGTCGTGATTCATGGTCTCGCAAATTGCGAGATTGCGTACGCATTCTCGCTCTGCCCTCACCGTCTGCGAAACCCATCAGCGATGCGTCTCGCCCATTCCGAAAGATTGGGCTGTGAGTCGGGTGAGCTCAATGACCGCGGATCGTAATCGGCGTCGCCGCCAGTCCGCTGCGATTCATCCACGCAAAAACAGAGTCGACAGTCACCGTTTCGATGCGATCAGTGAAGCGCTTTTCATTTGGATGGTCGTCGAACGCGACATTGGCAGCCGTCAATCGCCCACCCAGGCGAGTCAGCGGCGGGATGTTGAGCGTCGTTGGGCTGTAGCCCTGGAACTTGAGCCACGCCTGTGCCTGCTCGCGCGACGTGATTCGCGGCTCCATTGCTAAGGCGAGGGTCTCAATGGCCCATTGATTGCTCTGCTGGTAGCGAGTGCTCCACGGGTAGGCCGCGACTCTGTAGGCGGGCGTATGAAGTCGTTTTGCGACACTGCCATCGGCGCCAACGAGCGCCGAGTGCAGCGCGATTTGCACGTCGGCGCGTGGAATGACATAAGCGCCCTCTTCACGATACAAATCGTCCAGAAAAAACTCGGCGAGACCTTGCCGATAAAGATGCGCCTGATTAGATCGGAAGA
>JAAFJI010000050.1 GCA_013298045.1 Betaproteobacteria bacterium | reverse complement strand
GGCCGCGCAAACCATCGAAGACATCGCAAGCGGGAAGCCCGCGCCGAGCGGCGAACTCGAAGACACGCTGCAACTCGTCCCGTTCGCCAAAGCGTACTCGGGACTCACCGACGAAGAATTCGAACGCATCGACGCCGTGATCCGCAAAACCACAATCAACAAATTCGGTCCAGTGCGCAGCGTGAAACCCACACTCGTGTTCGAACTCGGTTTCGAAGGGATCAACGAAAGCTCGCGCCACAAAAGCGGTATCGCAGTGCGCTTCCCGCGCATGCTGCGCATTCGCGACGACAAACCGATTCACGAGGTGAACGCGTTGGTGGAGTTGCGAGCTTTGCTCACCTCGCAATAAAAAAGCCCGCGTGACGCGGGCTTTTTCCTGGCGCTTCGATGTTTACGCTGTAGCGGTCTCCGCTGGCTCCGTCGGCGTATCGTTCTCCGGGAAAGCAAGTTTGACTTTGCCGTCCGCATCGATATCGATTGCCACTTTGCCGCCGCCCACGAGCTTGCCGAACAGCAGCTCGTCGGCAAGCGCTTTGCGGATCGTGTCTTGGATGAGACGCGACATTGGGCGCGCACCCATTTGCGGATCGAAGCCGTGTTTCGCGAGGTAATCGCGTAGCCCTTGCGAGAACTCGGGATCGACTTTCTTTTCGTGCAACTGCGCTTCGAGTTCGAGCAAGAATTTGTCGACCACGCGCAGGATCACGTCGTGTGTGAGCGCGCCGAAGCTGATCGTTGCGTCCAGGCGGTTTCTGAATTCCGGCGTGAACATTTTCTTGATCGATTCCATCTCGTCGCCAGCTTCTTTGGTGTTGGTGAAGCCGATGGAATTTTTGGTGAGCATTTCCGCACCGGCATTCGTCGTCATGATGATGATGACGTTACGGAAATCGGCTTTTCGACCATTGTTATCGGTCAAGGTACCGTGATCCATCACCTGCAACAGGATGTTGTAGATGTCAGGATGCGCTTTCTCGATTTCGTCGAGTAGGAGCACGCAGTACGGATGCTTGGTGACGCCTTCGGTGAGTTGACCGCCTTGATCGTAGCCGACGTAACCCGGAGGCGCGCCGATCAAGCGCGAAACAGCGTGGCGCTCCATGTATTCGCTCATGTCGAAGCGAAGAAGTTCGACGCCAAGACAGAACGAGAGTTGACGCGCGACTTCGGTTTTACCGACACCGGTCGGACCCGAGAATAGGAATGAACCAATCGGCTTGCGCGGATTACCCAAACCGCTGCGCGCCATTTTGATGGCGGCGGCGAGTGCGTCGATGGCTTTGTCTTGACCGAATACGACATTCTTCAAATCGCGATCAAGCGTTTTCAGACTGTTGCGATCGTCGGTCGAAACATTCTTCGCAGGAATGCGTGCGATCTTCGCAACGATTTCTTCAATCTCGGTTTTGCCGATCGTTTTCTTTTGCTTCGATTTCGGCAGGATGCGCTGTGCAGCACCCGCTTCGTCAATCACGTCAATCGCCTTATCGGGCAAATGGCGATCGTTGATGTGGCGCGCGGCGAGTTCGGCTGCGGCGGTAATCGCCGCCGGCGAATACTTCACGCTGTGATGCGCTTCGAACTTGGTTTTGAGGCCGCGCAAAATTTCGATGGTTTCGGCAACGGTCGGCTCGGTCACGTCGATCTTTTGGAAGCGACGTGCAAGGGCGTTGTCCTTTTCGAATACCTGGCGAAATTCGGAATAGGTCGTGGCACCGATGCACTTCAATCCGCCATTCGCGAGCGCGGGTTTCAAGAGGTTCGATGCATCCAGCGTGCCGCCGCTTGCAGCACCTGCGCCGATGATCGTGTGAATTTCGTCGATGAACAAAATGCCGTTGGCTTTTTCGCCGAGCTGTTTGAGCACGGCTTTCAAACGCGCTTCGAAATCGCCGCGATACTTCGTACCCGCAAGCAACGCGCCCATGTCGAGTGAATACACGACGCAGTTCGAAAGAATGTCGGGCACTTCGCCTTCGACGATGCGCTTGGCGAGGCCTTCTGCAATCGCGGTTTTACCGACACCGGCTTCCCCCACGAGCAAAGGATTGTTTTTACGGCGACGGCAAAGCACTTGCACAAGGCGCTCAAGCTCGGGACCGCGTCCGATCATCGGATCGATCTTGCCCGCTTTCGCCTGCGCGTTGAGATTTACAGTGAAGTTATCGAGTGCACCTTGTGGCGTCTCCTCTTTCTCTGCCGCTTCGTTGTTGCCGGCCTCGGCTTTGTCTTGCTTGTCCTTGGGTACTTTGCTGATGCCGTGGCTGATGTAGTTCACCACGTCGAGACGTGTCACGCCACGTTGGTTCAAGAAGTAAACCGCGTGCGAATCTTTCTCGCCAAAGATGGCAACAAGAACATTCGCGCCGGTCACTTCTTTCTTGCCAGAGGATTGCACGTGCAGGATCGCGCGCTGGATCACGCGCTGGAAGCCTTGCGTGGGCGTGGTGTCGCCTTCGCTGTTTTGCGGCAGGCGCGGCGTGTGTTCGTTGATGAAATTCGCGAGCGCGGTGCGCAATTCGTCAAGATCGACTGCACACGCGCGAAGCACTTCTGCTGCGCTCGGGTTGTCGAGCATGGCGAGCAATAAATGCTCGACGGTGATGAATTCGTGACGCTTCTGCCGGGCCTCGACAAAGGCCATATGCAGGCTGACTTCCAATTCTTGCGCGATCATCTTTCAATTACCTCAATCGACGCTTGTTGCTGCGTCGCACTTGCCTCACCGACGACACAATAGCCGTTTTGGGTGAGCGTCTCCTTGCGCTGCGACGAGTGCTTGGCTCGCCGCTTGAATTCATCATCTGCCTTCGGAAATGCCGTCACAGTGGGTCGAGACATTTAGTTAGGCTCCATCGTACACTGAAGCGGATGTTGGTGCTCCTGGGCAAGCTCCAATACCTGATGCACTTTGGTGTCCGCGATCTCTTTCGTAAACACGCCACAAGTGCCCATTCCGGTGCGATGCACTTGCAGCATCACCTGGGTCGCCTGTTCGCGAGTCATCGTGAACACAGCCTGCAACACACCCACGACGAAATCCATCGGCGTGTAATCGTCGTTCAACAGCAGCACCCGGTACATCGGTGGTGGCTTCGTTGTGGTGCGCTCGGCGACGACGACGGAGTCGTCTTCGCGCGGTGTCCCGGGCGGGGTGGAGGGCGGATTTGCGGTCGGTCTAGCCATAGATCGTTACAACTGTCGGATCGAATGTCGGACTGGATCATCCGTTTTCAAGAGCATACGATATGCCAGGCCGCTGCCGATTCAAGGCAGCTTCTGACGGTCGGAGCGCGACCGCGGCGAAGGCCGCACCGCGTAGCGCTTGCACCCTGCCGCTTGGCGTCACACCCTGAGGCGCAGACAGAGCTTCGGTCGAGCGCACTAGGCTAAGTTTCGATCACCCTCGGCTGTCTGTGCGCTGGTTGCTTTGTCGTCGGCTAACAGTTGAAACCCTCGCAACTTGAGCGAGAACTGCGACAGAAATCAACAAAACCGCGACGAGCAGCGCGCTACCCCTTGACGACAACCCGACAAAGGTTGTACAAAGTTGATCGGATTAACCCTATCGGGTTTGACGTGCGCGCGTTTCGTCCGGGCTGGGGCGACCCTCCAGTTGGCGCTAAGTTTCGCTTTTTTTGGTCGCGCGGAGTTTGATTTGGGAGTGACGGAAATGACAACGGGTACGGTAAAGTGGTTCAATGATGCGAAGGGTTTCGGATTTATCAAGCCGGACGACGGTACGGACGACATTTTCGCGCATTTTTCAGCCATCCAAATGGACGGTTTTCGCTCACTCAAAGAAGGTCAGCGAGTCGCCTTCGAGGTAGTGGCGGGGCCGAAAGGCAAGCAAGCATCAAATATCCAGTCGGCTCAATCGACCGAAAACGCTACGCAGTAGCGCAGAGTTCTCGCCGGCGAATGTCGCGCGAGCTTCCCAGGCACGCGAAAAACCTACACCTTGCTAGAGCGTCGGCTCTAGGGGTGAGTCGCGTTTGCTAAAATCAGGGGTTTCGTGGGTCACTTGCGTCATGGACGCCGCAAGCTATGCGCGCCGTCGGGTCGCTCCGTCCACGCCCATCCATCCTGTATGCACACGGTAATCGGCATGAACAAAATCAAGGTTAGAAACCCCATCGTTGAAATGGACGGGGACGAGATGACACGCGTCATCTGGCAACAAATTCGCGAAAAACTGATCCTGCCGTATTTAGATATCGATCTCAAGTATTACGACTTGGGCATCGAAAGCCGCGACAAAACCGCCGACAAGGTCACCTTCGACTCCGCAAACGCAACCAAGGAATACGGTGTCGCCGTCAAGTGCGCGACGATCACGCACGACGAAGCGCGCGTGAAGGAATTTGGATCGGCAAAAATGTTGCCCTCGCCCAATGGGACGATTCGCAACATTTTGGACGGCACGATCTTCCGCGAGCCGATCATTTGCCGCAACGTGCCGCGTATCGTCGGTCATTGGGACAAGCCAGTTGTTGTTGCCCGTCACGGTTTCGGCGATCAATACAAAGCGTCCGAAATCAAGTTCGACGGCGCGGGCACGGTCAAGCTCATGTTCGAACCCGAAGGCGGTGGTGAAGTGATCGTGAAAGAGGTCTACAAAGCCCCCGGTGCCGGTGTCACCATGGCGATGTACAACCAAGACAAGTCGATCGCGGGCTTTGCGCGTGCCGTATTCAACTACGGTCTTGAGCGCAACTACTCGGTGTATCTCTCGACCAAGAACACGATCCTCAAAATCTACGACGGTCGTTTCAAGAACCTCTTCCAAGAAATTTTCGATAGCGAATTCAAAGCAAAGTACGACGCGAAGGGTTTGACTTACGAACACCGTTTGATCGACGACATGGTCGCATCGAATTTAAAGTGGAGCGGCGGCTACCTTTGGGCGTGCAAAAACTACGACGGCGATGTGCAATCCGACACGGTTGCGCAAGGTTACGGCTCGCTTGGTTTGATGACCTCTGTGCTCATGAGCCCGGATGGCAAAACGGTTGAGGCCGAAGCGGCGCACGGCACCGTGACGCGTCACTATCGCCAATGGCAACAAGGTAAAGAAACCTCGACCAATCCGATTGCGTCGATTTACGCTTGGACGCGTGGACTCATCTTCCGCGGCAAGATGGATGGCACGCCCGACGTGCAGAATTTTGCTGTGGCGTTGGAGAAGGTTTGCGTTGACGTCGTTGAATCCGGTTTGATGACCAAAGACTTGGCGATCCTGATTGACCCAAATCATAAGTATCTGAACACGCAGGCGTTCTTGGATGCGATCGATACAGAGTTGAAACGCCGCATGTCGTAAAGATTTTGTTTTCGACGTATAAAAGCCCGCCTTGCGCGGGCTTTTTGTTGCGCGTAAAGTTCGCGCATGAACACAACACGTAACGCTTGGATTCGCGCGCTTCCGAAAGCGGAATTGCATTTACATATCGAAGGTACGCTCGAACCCGAGATGCTGTTCGCGAAAGCGCAGAAACATGGCGTTGCGTTGCCGTGCTTGAATGTGGATGCGCTACGCAGCGCTTACAACTTCTCGAATTTGCAATCGTTTCTCGATCTCTACTACGCGGGCGCAAACGTGTTGCGCAACGAAGAAGATTTCTACGATTTGACCTGGGCGTATCTGCTGCGCGCAAAACAAGACGGCGTGGTTCACGCGGAAATTTTCTTCGATCCGCAAACGCACACCGCTCGAAACATCTCGCTCGATGTCGTCATAAGCGGGATAGTCGCTGCGCTACGTGATGGCGAGGCAACGCTTGGAATTACGTGGCGGTTGATTCCGAGTTTCTTGCGGCATCTAAGTGAAGCGGATGCGTTCGCGACACTTGATCAGCTCACGCCGTACATGCAACACTGCCATGGCTTCGGGCTCGATTCGAGTGAGCTCGGGCATCCGCCGTCGAAGTTCTCGCGCGTCTTCGCGGGGGTGCGCGCGATGGGTTTGCCGGTCGTTGCGCACGCGGGCGAAGAGGGGCCGCCGTCCTACGTCTACGAGGCGCTTGATGAGTTGAAAGTGGCTCGCATCGATCACGGCATTCGCGCAATCGAAGATGATGCGCTCACAGCGCGACTCGCGCGAGACAGAGTTCCGTTGACGGTTTGCCCGCTCTCAAACGTTCGGCTTTGCGCCGTAAAGTCGCTCGACTTGCATCCGCTGAAACGCCTGCTGGATGCGGGTTGCGTGGTGACGATTAACTCCGACGATCCAGCTTACTTTGGCGGCTACGTCGCGCAGAACTACATCGCGACTGCTGAGGCGCTTTCGCTGACACCAGAAGAATTGAAGCGCATCGCCGCGATGAGCATTACCTCGTCGTGGCTCCCCAATCATGTGAAACAGCAGCACGTCGAGCGCATCGAGCGGTGCTAGCGACTCATCGCAGATGCTGGCAATTGGCAACTACTCGTTTCGCCTCATAAAACATACTGTTTTGGCAATATTTATAAAAAAGTAATGAATATGAAAAAAAGAACAAATTCTCATATTTATAGGGGCATTGATTTTAGAAGCTGATTTTTACCGAGGCATGCGAGCTAATGACGGTCGCCCGCGGGCGCATCGGTCGACGATCTTTCGCCATCGCAGCAACTGTCAACCTTTCCAGGTAAACGGAAACTTGAACTGCTTGATGAATCCATTCGGCACGTAATCGCCGAGCACGCCGTACTTCTCCGGCCAAATCCGTTTGCTGTTGGCGGCGGTGCCGAATAGATAATCCAGAAACGAAAAATGCGCGGCATAGTTGGTATCGAGCGCCTCTTTGTCCTGACTGTGATGCCAGTGGTGGAAATTCGGCGTCACGACAATGTAGCGAAGCGGCCCTAGCCGCACGTTCACATTGCAGTGATTGAATACCGCCTGAAACCCAACCACCACGATGTAGGCGTCAATCACTTCCTTGCTGAAGCCGAGAATAAAGATCGGTGCGAGCACGAGGGTGCGGGTCATGAGCAGCTCGATCACGTGCTGCCGTGACCCGGCAAGCCAGTCCATATGTTTTGTGCTGTGATGCACCGCGTGCAAGCGCCACAGCCAGGTTTCGTGATACGCGCGATGGGTCCAGTACTGAACGAGATCGGCAACCAGGATGATAAGCAAGAGTTCAAGTACGAATGGCAGACCCTGAATCCAGAGCTGCACCTGCGAATTCACCGCCCAGCCCAGCCCCTTGTGCACCATTAAATTAGTGGCAAGCAGAATGAAACCGACAATCATGTGATTGACGATGAAGTGGTGAAAATCCGTTTGCCATTCTGGGCGAAAGATCGGCTGATCTTTTCGATGCGCGAAAAGCTTTTCGATGAAGATGAATATCAGCGACGAACCGAGCAGATCCAGGATGAACCAATCGAGACCGATGTATGGGGTGTTGTCCGGAAAATCGTTAACCGGTACTTTGTGTCCGCCGAGCAGTGCGGTCAATGCAACCAGCAAGAACGCAAACGCGCTGAGATAGCGCGAGCGCCCAAACAGAATGTTGACCACACTCAATCCGCCAGCGACGACGAGTGCGCCGAACATCACTTTACGCAAGGTCTCGACGTCGTAGCTCTTGCGCAGCTGCGGCGTCGTCAAATACTCCGGGAAGTGAAACGCGAGCACGCCCAAAAAGCAAAGTATTGCAAGCGAGAGCGCGATGATTCCGGTGATTAAGCCGTGCCCCGGCTTGAGCGCGCCGTGTCCCTCGGTGAGACGATTGAGTTTGTCGAGCATTTTTATGTTCTTAAGTTGACGGCAAACGCATGCCAATCATGCGGTTGCGACCGGCGCGTTTGACCAGATACATATTTTGATCGGCTTCGGAGAGGGCGTCAAAGGGCGTTGCGTGAATCCGTCCTGCACTAACGCCGAGACTCGCGGTGACCGTGAGGGTCGGTGCAACGTCTGTCCAGCGATGTTCGCGCACCGCGTCGAGTATGCGAGCGGCCAGTCGCACCGCGTCGCGATCCGCGTCCACGCGAACCCACGCAACAAATTCTTCGCCGCCGAAGCGCGCGGCCTCGCCGTGCGCGCCCACCGACGCGCTCACCAGTTGGGCGGTCGCGACCAATACATCGTCGCCAGTCGTGTGCCCGTAGGTGTCATTGATGAGTTTGAAGTAATCGAGATCGAGCAAGTAGACGTACAAGTTGCGCTTCTCTTCGCCCCATGCGCGCTCAAGGCTTTCGAGCCAGGCTCGGCGATTGGCAAGGCCGGTCAGCGCGTCCACGTGGGCCAATCGCTCCAGGGCGAACTGCTGGTCGCGCAGTCGTGTGTTGAGCGCAGTGAGCTCTTGCTCGCGCGCCTTTGCCTGATCGAGTTCCTTCTGTACATGTTCCACTCGAAGTCGAGCCTCGATCGTTTTGACGTCGCGCTCGGCGGCTTGCGCGCGGATGCGGATCTCGACTTCGTGGAAGCGCTTGTACGCGACTAGCGCCTCGGTCGCTCGACCGAAAGTCTCGTGCAACTTTGCTAGCGCGCGCAGCACCCCCGCATGCGTCTCAACCAGCGAATTTGCTTCGCAGAGCCGATCGGCATCGCGCAGGTAGCCAAGCGCACTTCCGTCGTCGCCGTCTGCGGCGCGCTCGATCAGCGCCTCGGCGAGCGCGACCAGGCAGAGCGCCTGAGTGCGCTTCCCCACTAGCTTTTCGGTAATCGGAAGCTGCGCTTCTAATGTGCCCAGGCAAGCGTCTAGCTCGCCCGCTTCGCGCTCGGCCTCGGCAAGTGCCACGTAGCGCAGCGTGAGGAAGTCGAGGTCATCACCGCGCTGCGCGAGGCCGATTGCCGCGCGTGCATGTTGCTGCGCTTGGGCGAAGTGGGTCAACGCCGCGTCGTCGCGTCCGGCGGCGCGCTCGCGTCGACCCCAGCATGTATGTGCGTAGGCAGTGTTGGACAGGCAGGTTGCATGATGATAGTGATCGCCCACTCGCTCGAAGAATGACGCCGCCTGCGCGTAGAGCTCAATCGCACGCGCGTCGTTGCCCAGCATGTTGTGGACGACGCCGATGTCGAGCAAACAATCGCAGACGTGTTCTTCGTTGCCGAGCGCTTCACTCAAATCGAGCGAGCGCTCCATCTGCGCCAGCCCGCCGGAAAGATCCCCGAGTTGCACCAGCGCGATTCCCCACTGGCTGCGGGCGAGCGATTCGGCAAGTGCGTCGCCGACGAGCGCATAGAGCTCGCACGCCTCCGTACAGGCGGCGACCGCGTCGGCGAGCGCCGAGCTCACGCGGTGGCAGTGTCCTTTCACCGCGAGCGCGCTTGCGAGTGCCGCCCGCGCCTGGTCATCCTCGCGCGTTGCGAGCGCTGCGCGTGCCCGTCCTACGGCGTCGTCGGCCAGAGCGATGCCGCGGTCCGGATCGGAATTTCGCAGCAGGCGCGCTTCGCGCACCAACGCGTCAATCTGATTTAGCATTATCAATTTAAGCCGCTAAAAATAAGGTTTTACGAAACGTTATTTGTAAATCTTGAGAATATTTTGAAAGCATCTAGGAATTATAAAAATCAGGGCAGAAACTAGATATGCCTACGGTCCGCGTCAATTTACACGCCACAACACGCTCTGTGACGTGGGACGCACGATGAGTTGCTGCCACGCGCGGCGCTGTGTGCCATGGTCACTCACCACGCGCGTCAGCGCGAATTTTTGCAGCCTGGCTGCCGCCCCCGCCACAACGACCCGACTGAATCATGTACGACTCGTCGCACGCTATCCGCTGTTCGCCGCGCATAAAACGCGGCGTGTCATATCTGACGAGCGGTTTGCGCCGATCACTATCGATCAGCGCCCATCGCCACTCGGTGTGCATTCCGCTGGGTACGTCGGCGGGGAGCGGCACGAGCTGATTGCCAATTAGACCTGCGCGCGCGGCAGGCAGTGTTTTGGGGCAGCTTTTTCCCCCAGGATTCGAAGGTTTTGTCGGATACGTCGTCGCCGCGCCGCACGAGCCAGTTGCGCGTTTGCGACGGCGCGGCGCTCAGGTAGCTCGACCGGTACGTCGCGGCGTCGCTCTTCGGCCGATAACGAATTTCGATCTGTTGAATTCGGGCATCCGCCGCAAACAGTTCGCGCACAATCGGCGTCGGTCCTGATAGCTCGCCGTAGATGGCTTGTCCGCGAAGCTCGATCGCGAGCACGGCAAGGTCGAGCGGCTCGGTAGCGTGTCGCCTGAAGTTCTCGTAGCCCTCGCAGGCCACTCGAACCGCGTAGACCCGGTACGCGTGCACCACCTACCGGTGAAATACTGCGACTAGACCGAGCGCGAACAGTGCCACGGCGAAGCCGCCTACCAACGCCGGTACGAAGCGAACGGCGACAAAAAACACGACAATGACCACGAAGACGATGATCGCGAAGATCACCATCAACTGGGTTGCCTGGGCACCGGAGAACATCTAGCAATGATCTCAGAGCGGGGCATCCGCGGCAACGTTGATCGAGTAGGGAGTCGTGCCACCGCGCCTCCGCGACCGCTGGTTCAAGAGGCGAGTTGCGTACGGCGACGGCGCGCTTGAGCAGGGTTCACTGCGCTTTTAGGGCAGTGCGTGACACCTTGGCAGAGCCTATGCTGTCGCACGCCAAGGTCGACATAAAGGGAGGATTCTTCAAACGCTCGGGCGGCTTTGTGAGAACCGACGGCTGCTCGCGCTGATCGGACGCACCGATGCGTCGCCGCTGTTGCCAGGATGGATTCAGCGCTGGTGCGATGCACATGACGAAGCGCTCAGAAAGCCGACGCCCGCTGCAGGGAATCATTTTCCATAGCAACAAAATCACAAAATACCGTATAAATATGCTTAATAAGGCGCTTTCGCGGTTTATTGATTTTCGTATGTATTTGGATTTCGTGCCTATAAAACCGGACATAAGCTGCAGTTGTTGTTATTGCGCGGTCATTTCTCCCTCGATCGCGACTTTGGCAGCTTGCACGGGGTTCGTAACCTTGCCGTCGATCTCGACGTTCGCCAGCATCGTCTTCAAAACGTGCCGATTTGACCGTTAGAGCGCATTGTCAGGGAAAATCCATCGCTTCGATTTGACCTTGCGACCAAGTCATGCCATAATTTAAGGCTTCCTGAATTGTTTTCCGGTGCGCAAGCGACGAAAAGCAAGTCAACTTAAAGCAAGTGCCTCACCTAAAACGGGGCCCCAAGACTACTCGAAACCGTGGTGAATCAAGGGTTCGAGACAAGTTGGAGAATTTTCAAAATGATTCAAATGCAGTCGATGCTCGACGTCGCTGACAACACAGGCGCTCGTCGCGTCATGTGTTTCAAGGTGTTGGGCGGATCGAAACGTCGCTACGCTGGTATCGGCGACGTGATCAAGGTCAGCATCAAAGATGCGCAGCCCCGTGGTCGCGTCAAAAAGGGCGAGATCTATAACGCGGTCGTCGTTCGAACCGCCAAAGGTATTCGTCGTCCCGACGGATCGCTCGTCAAATTCGATGGCAATGCCGTCGTTATTCTCAACGCCAAGCTCGAGCCGATCGGCACGCGCATCTTCGGACCGGTCACGCGCGAATTGCGCACCGAGAAGTTCATGAAGATTGTGTCGCTCGCGCCTGAAGTGCTCTAAGCGGCGAAAGGACGAACCATGAATAAGATTCGTAAAGGCGACACCGTTGTCGTCACGACCGGCCGGGATGCGGGCAAGCGCGGCGAAGTGCTGCAAGTGCTCGAAGGCATGTACGTCGTGTCCGGCGTCAACCAAGTCAAGCGCAATGTGAAGCCCAACCCGATGAAAAACGAAGTCGGTGGCATCGTGACTAAAGAAGTCGCGATTCAGGCGGCCAACGTTGCAATCTATAACAGCAGCACGCAAAAAGCCGATCAAGTGACGATTAAAACCGTCGACGGTCGCAAGCAGCGCGTGTTCAAGTCGACCGGTCAAGCGGTCTAAGCGGGGAGAATAAAAATGGCTCGCTTACAAGAGCAGTATCGCAAAGAAATCGTGCCCGCTCTGGTTAAACAGTTCGGCTACAAGTCGGTCATGCAAGCGCCGCGCCTCACGAAAATTGTCGTGAATATGGGCGTCGGCGAAGCAATTGGCGACAAGAAAGTCCTCGACTTCGCGGTGAAAGACATGACGGCAATCGTCGGTCAAAAGCCGGTCGTCACGAAGGCCAAAAAAGCAATCGCGAACTACAAAATTCGTGAGGGCTACCCGATCGGTGCGATGGTTACGCTGCGCAACAAGCAGATGTACGAATTCCTTGATCGCCTGGTCAACGTTGCGCTTCCGCGTGTTCGCGACTTCCGTGGCATCTCGCCGCGCGGTTTCGATGGACGTGGCAACTTTAACTTAGGCGTTAAAGAGCAAATCATTTTCCCCGAGATCGAGTACGACAAGATCGACAAGATTCGCGGCATGAATATTACGTTTGCAACGACGGCAAAGACGGACGACGAAGCCAAAGCGCTTCTGCAAGCGTTCAAATTCCCGTTCCGTGGTTAATAGAGGTCAATAAAAACATGGCAAAACTCTCAACCATCAACCGCGAACATAAGCGTGAAAAGCTCGTCGCGAAATTCGCGAAGAAACACGCTGAATTGAAAGCGATCGCTAACGACGCGAAGCAAAGCGATGAAGCCCGTGCCGAAGCGCGCGTGAAGCTGCAAGCGATGCCGCGTAACGCAAACGCAACGCGTCTGCGCAATCGCTGTCAGCTGACGGGGCGTCCTCGTGGCGTGTTCAGCAAATTTGGTCTCGGGCGCCACAAGGTGCGCGAGCTTGCATTCCGCGGTGAGATCCCAGGTCTCACCAAGGCCAGCTGGTAAGGAGATTCGGCAATGAGTATGTCCGATCCCATCGCAGACATGTTGACGCGCATTCGCAATGCGCAATCTATGGAGAAGCTCTCCGTGTCGATGCCTGCGTCGAAAATTAAAACTGCGATCGCCAAAGTCTTGAAAGACGAAGGCTATATCGAGGACTTCAAATCGTCTGGCGATGCAAAGCTGCCGACGCTCGAAATCGCGTTGAAGTACTACGCGGGTCGCCCCGTCATCGAAAAGATGTCGCGTGTTTCCCGTCCTGGTCTTCGCATCTATCGTGGTCGCGACAACCTTCCTTCCGTGATGAACGGTTTGGGCGTTGCGATCGTTTCGACGCCCAAGGGCGTGATGACCGATCGTAAAGCACGCAGCCTCGGCATGGGCGGCGAAGTGCTTTGCACGGTGGCCTAATCGGGAGCAATCAAGATGTCACGTATTGCTAAATACCCAGTGAATATTCCGGCCAAAGTCGAAGTCTCACTCGCTGGCAGCAAGATCGATGTGAAGGGCCCGTTGGGCAACCTATCGCGCGATTTCGCTGGCAAAGTGAAGATCGAGAAGAAAGACAACACCATCGTTTGCTCGGCAATCAATGGCGATCAGTTCAGCAAAGCGATGTCGGGAACGGCGCGCGCATTGGTGAACAACATGGTCAAGGGCGTCTCCGAAGGTTTCAGCAAGAAACTCACGCTTGTTGGTGTGGGCTACCGTGCTGCAGCGCAGGGCGACAGCTTGAACCTGTCGCTCGGTTTCTCGCATCCGGTCGTACACAAAATGCCTGCTGGCGTAAAAGTCGCAACGCCGACGCAAACCGAGATTTTGATCTCCGGCGTCGATCGCCAGCAAGTTGGTCAAGTGGCTGCAGAAGTCCGCGCTTATCGTCCGCCCGAGCCTTACAAGGGCAAAGGTGTTCGCTACGCTGACGAAAAAGTCACGCTCAAAGAAACCAAGAAGAAATAAGGTAGGGCCAAGTCATGACAAAAGACAAAGCAACCTCCCGTACCGTGCGCGCACGCAAGACGCGTATTCGCTTGACTGCGCTCGGTGCCACCCGCCTTGCGGTGTACCGCACAAACACGCATATCTACGCTCAAGTCATATCGGGCGACGGCGCGAAAGTGCTCTGCTCCGCCTCGACGGTCGAAGCCGACGTACGCGCGAAAGTCAAAAACGGCGGCAACAAAGCAGCTGCCGAAGCGGTTGGCACACGCATCGCCGAGAAGGCAAAAGCTGCGGGAATCGAAGTGGTCGCATTCGATCGCTCTGGCTATCAATATCACGGTCGCGTGAAGGCACTCGCTGAAGCAGCGCGCGCCGGCGGCCTTAAGTTCTAAGGAGTACTCGCATGGCACGTCCGCAAGTACCACAACAACAAGAAGAGCGCGGCGACGGTCTGCGCGAAAAAATGATCAGCGTCAATCGCGTCACGAAAGTCGTGAAGGGCGGTCGCATCATGGCTTTCGCAGCGTTGACAGTCGTCGGTGACGGCGATGGTCGCGTCGGCATGGGTAAGGGCAAATCGAAAGAAGTGCCGGTCGGTGTGCAGAAAGCGATGGAGCAAGCTCGTCGCCAGATGATTAAGGTGTCGCTTAAGAGCGGAACTGTGCATCACGCCGTAACCGGCAAGCATGGCGCGACGACCGTATTGATTCAGCCTGCATCGGAAGGTACTGGCGTGATCGCCGGTGGAGCGATGCGCGCAGTGTTCGATGTCGTCGGCGTGACCAACGTGCTCGCGAAATGCTTCGGTCCGACCAATCCGTACAACGTCGTTCGTGCGACGCTGAACGCGCTTGAGAAGGTCTCGACGCCGGCAGAAGTCGCGGCGAAACGCGGCATGAGCGTTGAACAATTGTCGGAGGCTTAAATCATGGCCGCTGCAAAAACTTTTAAAGTCAAACTCGTTAAATCGCCGATTGGCGCAAAGGCAAGTCATGTTGCCAGCGTCCGTGGCCTTGGTCTGAAAAGAATTGGTCAAGTCAACGAGCTCATCGATACCCCTGCAACACGCGGCATGGTGAACGCAGTTCGCCACCTCGTCGTCGCAGTGGCTTAAACGTCAGGGCGTTTGCACCATGCAACTCAATACCATCAAACCTGCTGAAGGCTCGAAGAAAAACCGTCGTCGCGTAGCGCGCGGTGTTGGCTCGGGCTTGGGCAAGACCGCAGGCCGCGGTCACAACGGACAAAAATCGCGTTCGGGTTACGCGCAAAAGGTTGGCTTCGAAGGCGGACAAATGCCGCTTCAACGCCGTCTGCCGAAGCGTGGCTTCACCTCTCTCATGCGCGACTTCCGCGCTGAGATCACGATCGGCACACTCGCCAAGCTGGGCGCAGCAGACGTCGACATGCTCACGTTGAAAACCGCAAAGCTGATCGCAAATGATGCGAAGACTGTGAAGATCATCGCTGGCGGCGAAATCAAGAAGGCAGTGACTTTGCGTGGTATCGCCGCGACGGCAAACGCCAAAAAAGCGATTGAAGCTGCTGGCGGTAAGTTCGAGTAATTGAGTAAATGCTCCGTTTTACGGGGCTTTGATAAGAAAAGTTAGGATCTGGCGCGTGGCGTTAAACCCTGCAACAAAAACCGGCGACAAGTATGGCGACCTGAAGCGTCGCTTGTTCTTTTTGCTCGGCGCGTTGATTGTCTACCGCATCGGCACCCATGTGCCGGTGCCCGGCATCAATGCTGCCGTGCTCGAAGAGTTGTTTAAAGGTCAACAGGGCGGCATTCTTGGCCTCCTGAACGTGTTTTCGGGCGGTGCGCTGTCGCGCTTCTCGATTCTTGCATTGGGTATTACGCCCTACATTTCTGCCTCGATCATCATGCAGCTCGCTGCGGTCGTTGTGCCGTCGCTCGAGGCACTCAAGAAAGAGGGCGAAGCAGGACGCAGAAAGATTACGCAGTACACGCGTTATGGCACCTTGGTGCTTGCGACGGTTCAGGCGTATTTCATTTCGATCGGTCTCAATCAACAGCCAAATCTCGTGCTTGACCCGGGCGTCGCGTTCAGTGTGATGACGACGATTACCTTGGTCACGGGTACGATGTTCTTGATGTGGCTCGGCGAACAAATTACGGAGCGCGGTCTCGGAAACGGCATTTCGCTGTTGATCGTTGCAGGCATTCTGGCTGGACTTCCCGGCGCTATCAAGAACACGCTTGAATTGCAGTCCTCCGGGAACCTGAGCATTCTGAAGTTGCTGTTCCTGATTGGTCTTGTGATTGTCGTGACCGCAGCGGTAGTGTTTTTCGAGCGCGCGCTGCGCAAGGTTTTGATTAATTACGCTAAGCGCCAGGTAGGCAACAAGGTCTACGGTGGTCAGTCGTCGCACCTGCCGCTGAAACTCAACATGGCGGGTGTGATTCCTCCGATCTTCGCTTCCAGCTTGATTCTCTTCGTGCCAACGATCCTCGGATTCATGGGGCCGAACGCACCGAAATGGATGCGGGATTTCTCGGCGATGATGGGGCCGGGTCAGCCGCCACACATGATTTTGTACGCCGCGCTGATCATCTTTTTCTGTTTCTTCTACACGGCGATTCAGTACAACCCGAAAGAAACGGCGGAGAACCTTAAAAAAGGCGGCGCGTTTATTCCAGGCTATCGCCCTGGCGATCAAACGGCTAAGTACATCGAAAAGATTACGACGCGGCTGACGCTGCTCGGTGCGATCTACATCACAGTGGTCTGTTTGATCCCGGAGTTTTTGATCAGCGCCTGGAACGTGCAGTTCTATTTCGGCGGTACTTCGCTATTGATTATCGTCGTTGTTACGATGGACTTCATGACACAGGTACAGGCGTATCTGATGTCGCAGCAGTACGACTCGCTCTTGAAAAAAGCAAACCTTAAGGGCAAAGGCGGCCTCCCGGTTTAGCCGGTCGGATCAACGAATGGCCAAAGAAGACACCATACAAATGCAAGGGGAGATCCTGGAAATGTTGCCGAACGCAACGTTCCGGGTGAAATTAGAAAACGGACACGTCGTCCTAGGGCACATCTCCGGCAAGATGCGCATGAATTACATAAAAATTTTGCCGGGTGACAAGGTAACGGTCGATATGACGCCGTATGACTTGACACGGGCACGGATTACATTCCGCGCCAAATAAATCTAATCAGGAAACGACCATGAAAGTGAATGCATCGGTGAAGAAAATTTGCCGCAACTGCAAAATCATCCGCCGCAAAGGCGTGGTTCGCGTGATCTGCACCGACCCACGTCACAAGCAGCGTCAAGGCTAATCGGAAGGAGACAAAGACAATGGCACGTATCGCCGGGGTCAATATCCCCAACCAGAAGCACGCCTGGATCGCAATGACAGCGATCTACGGCATTGGACACACACGCGCGAAGTCAATTTGCGATAGCGCAGGCGTTTCGCGCAGCAAAAAGGTCAAAGACT
This sequence comes from Betaproteobacteria bacterium, assembly GCA_013298045.1. Classification (GTDB taxonomy): domain Bacteria; phylum Pseudomonadota; class Gammaproteobacteria; order Burkholderiales; family Casimicrobiaceae; genus Casimicrobium. The sequence continues at coordinate 1,538 of JAAFJI010000050.1, read as the reverse complement.
TGACCGATGCCGAGCTCGACAAGCTGCGCGAGCAGGTGCAGAAGTTCCCTGTCGAGGGCGATCTGCGTCGCGAAGTTACGATGAGCATCAAGCGCTTGATCGACTTGGGCTGCTATCGCGGTACCCGTCACCGCAAGGGTTTGCCCGCACGCGGTCAGCGCACGCGCACCAACGCGCGCACCCGTAAAGGCCCACGCAAGGCCATCGCCGGTAAGAAAGGCTAAGCGCTAAATCATGGCTCAAGCATCTAGCAAAAACGCGGCCGCTGCGCGCGCGCGTAAAAAAATCAAAAAGAGTGTTTCCGAGGCGATCTGCCACGTTCACGCTTCGTTTAACAATACGATCATCACCATCACCGATCGCCAGGGTAATGCAATTTCCTGGGCAACGGCGGGCGGTGCAGGTTTCAAAGGTTCACGTAAGTCGACGCCGTTCGCTGCACAGGTTGCAGCGGAGTCAGCCGGCAAGGTGGCCGTTGAATGCGGCGTGAAGAACATCGAAATCCAGATCAAAGGACCAGGTCCTGGTCGTGAGAGCTGTGTGCGTGCATTGAACGCGCTCGGCATTAAAGTAACCAGCATCGCTGACGTGACCCCGGTACCCCACAATGGTTGCCGCCCACCCAAGCGTCGCCGCATGTAATCACGAAGGAGAAAACTGATGGCTCGTTACACAGGCCCCAAGTGCAAGCTCTCCCGTCGTGAGGGCACCGATCTATTTTTGAAGAGCGCACGTCGCTCGCTTGACAGCAAATGCAAACTGGCGGCAGCGCCGGGTCAGCATGGCGCGAAGAGCGGTCAGCGCACATCCGACTACGGTCTGCAATTGCGCGAAAAGCAAAAGCTTCGTCGTATCTACGGCGTGCTTGAGCGTCAATTCCGTCGTACGTTTGCCGAGGCCGCACGGCGCAAGGGATCGACTGGTGAGAACCTGTTGAAACTCCTTGAATCGCGTCTCGACAACGTCGTCTATCGCATGGGCTTCGGCTCGACTCGTGCCGAGGCACGTCAGTTGGTGGGTCACAAAGCCATCACGGTGAACGGTCAAGTTTGCAACATCCCATCGGCAATCGTGCCCGCAAATGCGGTGGTTGCGATCGTCGAGAAGTCCAAGGCACAAGCTCGCATCATTGATGCGCTCGCGCTCGCGGAGCGGATCGGCTTTCCAGGCTGGGTTGACGTCAACGCAAAAGAAATGAAGGGTACGTTTAAACACGCGCCCGATCGCAGCGAGTTCGCCTCCGACATCAACGAGAGCTTGGTTGTCGAGTTGTACTCGAAGTAATTAGAACCTCAACATAGAAGGAAATGTATGCAGAGTACAGCTTTTTTGAAGCCCCGCAACATTGAGGTTCAAGCAACCAGCCCATCCTCCGCTCGCGTCGTGATGGAGCCGTTCGAGCGCGGCTACGGCCACACGCTCGGCAACGCGCTTCGTCGCGTTCTGCTGTCGTCTATGCCTGGCTACGCACCGACCGAAGTGTCGATTGCAGGTGTCGTGCACGAGAATTCGACGCTCGAAGGCGTGCAAGAAGACGT